>NZ_KZ454934.1:0-309 GCF_002792415.1 Marinomonas sp. BSi20584 | reverse complement strand
AACCTCAATGGCGTAAATACAAAGCCACATTACTTTCAGGTTTTCAGACGCTAGCTGATAACCCTGAGTTAGGAAGGCCTTGTGATGACATACACCACAATGGTTTTTACTTCCCAGTGGGTAAACATGTTGCGTATTACATCAAAGAAACTGACTCCATCCTTATCGTTGCTGTATTAGGGCGATCTCAACTTCCTCAGAAACACCTTAAGTAATCTTAGTTGTACCTTGATATTGGGTGATGAACATTCGTATTTATCTAAGCTGAAAGACTGACTAACCACAGCGGGTTTCCAAAGCGCTTTATTG
>NZ_KZ454933.1:0-341 GCF_002792415.1 Marinomonas sp. BSi20584 | reverse complement strand
GAGCATGACGGGTTTGAAAAGCAGTTTACTGTTAAGCCTTCAATGGACAAAACATTCATTAGCGTGCCAAACGCTATGCTTTTCTAATCATTTACACTGTATTTTAGGACAACCTAATCATGTCTTCATTGTTCAAAGAAATCGACAGCCAAGCCTCATCTTTAGGTGAAATATCTCTTCGCAGACGACGTATTCCTGCCTTTGGTGACAGAGACATCTACGAAGTGAAACTAGGCGAAGAATTTCTGATGTCGAGCATGTTTGTCGATGCAGAAGAAGCCTTGTCTACCCTTGGTTTAGCACAAGTTCAAGGCGAAAATTTGAGTGTTGTTGTCGGTGGA
>NZ_KZ454932.1:0-543 GCF_002792415.1 Marinomonas sp. BSi20584 | reverse complement strand
CATTGGTTGCTCTAAATGGATAGCCCTTATATCCATACAGTATATTGGTATTGATCATGCGTGTGACTTATCTTGGTGTGTCTGAGTCGGCGGCGTTTATCGCGGCCAATAGTGTGCGAATCCCTTTGTATGTGGATTCGGTATCGGCGGGTTTTCCTTCGCCCGCTCAGGATTTTGTTGAAAAATCTTTGGACTTAAATGAGTTCTGTGTCGCTCATCCGAACGCGACGTTTTACGTGCGTGCGCAAGGGGATTCGATGATCGATGTGGGCATTTATTCGGGTGATGTGTTGGTGGTCGATCGTTCGTTAACCGCACGTCATGGGGATATCGTCATTGCCTGCATTCATGGGGAAATGACGGTGAAGACGTTGGAGCTGAAGCCCAATGTGTTGCTTCGTCCGAAGAATAAAGCTTATAAAGCGATTCATATTACCGAAGAGTCCGAACTGGAGATCTTCGGTGTGGTAACGGGTGTGGCTCGCAAGTACGAGCGCGGTTGATGAAGACGATTTTTGCCTTAGTCGATTGCAATAACTTTTA
>NZ_KZ454931.1:0-749 GCF_002792415.1 Marinomonas sp. BSi20584 | reverse complement strand
CGCTTAACCTTGCTACTGAAAATAAGTCGTTGACCCATTATACAAAAGGTACGCAGTCACGGAACAAGTCCGCTCCCACTGCTTGTACGTACACGGTTTCAGGATCTATTTCACTCCCCTCACAGGGGTTCTTTTCGCCTTTCCCTCACGGTACTGGTTCACTATCGGTCAGTCAGGAGTATTTAGCCTTGGAGGATGGTCCCCCCATATTCAGACAGGATAACACGTGTCCCGTCCTACTCGTTTTCATGATTAAGGTGTTTTCGTATACGGGGCTATCACCCTCTATTGCGGCACTTTCCAGAGCCTTCTACTAACACCAAAACCACTTAAGGGCTAATCCCCTTTCGCTCGCCGCTACTTAGGGAATCTCGGTTGATTTCTTTTCCTCCGGGTACTTAGATGTTTCAGTTCCCCGGGTTCGCCTCCACACAGCTATGTATTCACTGTGGGATACTCTACAAGTAGAGTGGGTTTCCCCATTCGGACATGTTCGGATCAAAGCCTGTTTATCGACTCCCCGAACCTTTTCGCAGATTACCACGTCCTTCATCGCCTCTGACTGCCAAGGCATCCACCGTGCACGCTTGGTCACTTGACCATATAACCCAAAATAGTTTCGGATCACATACCAAAGGGCTTTTGTACCCCTCTGGATTTACGATAATAGAAGTCACTAGGTTAAAGTGATCTTCCACCGGTTTAACACTTGATTTATCGTTATTTCAAAATTCGAATTGTTAAAGAGC
>NZ_KZ454930.1:0-852 GCF_002792415.1 Marinomonas sp. BSi20584 | reverse complement strand
TACGTCTTCAGCAGGTACAGATAGTGCGAAGGTTGATACCTTTATAAATGTACCATTAATCGATTTAACTTCTTCAAGTGATACTGGTGATTCTTCAGTTGATAATCTAACAAATGACACCACCGCCACATTCTCTCTTTCTAACATTGATAATGATGTGACCCTTGTTGAAGTATTCAGCGGCACAACAAAATTAGGTGACGCAGTACAAGCAGCAGATGGTAGTTGGAGCTTTACAGCGACTAATGGGCAATTAGCTGAAGGTGCTAACACTCTTACCGTTAAAGTGACTGATAATGCCGGCAATACAGTGACTTCTTCTCCACTAGATGTCACTTTAGATACGCAAGCAAGTGCTTCTATTAGCATTGATACAATAGCTGGTGATGATGTACTTAATGCTATTGAGGCGAGTGGTACTGTAACGATTACAGGAAGAGTAGATGGTGATGCTGCTGAAGGCGATACAGTTACACTTACCATTAACAATGTGCAATACACAGGTTCTGTAACTAGTGATCTTACCTATAGCATTGATGTAGCGGGTAGTGATTTGGCTGGTGATGCTAATCATGTAATTAGCGCAAGTGTTACTGGTACCGATGCGGCAGGTAATGCGTTTACTGCTACATCAGAGTCAACTGACGGCACGTATCAAGATAAAAGTACCGTCATCGCTAGTCTTGATGACAATGGATTCACTCCTGAAGGCGAAGATGCAATTTTCACCTTGTCACTCAACCAAGCTTCTCCAACGGATGTTACCGTTAAACTATCGACTTCTTTTGATACGGCAAGTGCTGATGATATTGGCACCATAGCCGCGAGTTATGTGGATGAAAACGGTCAAAC
>NZ_KZ454929.1:0-884 GCF_002792415.1 Marinomonas sp. BSi20584 | reverse complement strand
CTTCGCACTATCTGTACCTGCTGAAGACGTATTACCATATTGATCACTTAAGGTCGCACTTACACTGATCGTGTTACCTTCTCCTGGACTTGCGAAGGCTGTCGTTACAAACCCCGCCGTTATTTGTGCAGCGGTTAAAACAATGCTTTGGGGTGTAGTGCCATCAGTTATTGTAATGGTATCACCTACCAAGGCTCCCGCTGGTACACTCACCTTCACATCAACATCACCAGATAATTCAGTTTTATTGATTAGACCATCATCATTGATATCTTCAGTAATCGTCACTGTTGGAGCTAAAAGGTCATTATCTATAATGGTTGCAGCACCAGACACACCACCTACATTCAAAGTAAAGGTTTCACTACCTTCATTGATGCCGTCATCTGTCGTTGATACTGTCGCTGCAAACTCAGTAACGCCTGCTGGCACAGTAATCTTTCCTGTGCTGGAATTGTAAGTAACTCCATTACTAAACGTCACATGTGATAGATCTGTATCGTAGTCATTGCTGCCCGCAGTGCCGTTCGTCAAGCTGAATTCGTACGTTTGCGCCGTGCTGCTCGCGTTGCTTAGGCTCACGGTGAACACCGCGTCTTCACCTTCAATCACAGCGTTACCATCGGTATTTACCGCCGAGCTCACACCGCTAACCGTCGGTACACCATCACCATCAATAATCGTAGTCGTTGCGCTATCTGCAGCAACAACTCCGGTCACACCTTCTACACTGATAGTAAATTTCTCGTTACCTTCATAAACAGAATCATTAATAGTAGGAACATTTAAAGTAACTTTCGTGACGCCAGCAGGAACCGTAAGAGAACCATCAGAACCAATCGCCAATGATTGAGTTTGACCGTTTTCATCCACATAACTCGCGG
>NZ_KZ454928.1:0-964 GCF_002792415.1 Marinomonas sp. BSi20584 | reverse complement strand
CCCTCGTCTCATCTGACCTACGGGGTGGTTGTGTAGTGTGATCGGGGGTTGTGTTTTTTACAAGGAAGTCTATACGCTGTATTTCACCTTTGTTTGCTACAACAATATATTGACCTAAAGCTTTTCTGCGGCGCACAACACGATTTACTGCTTGCTTTAAGTGGCGAACACGATCAAAACTCGGTTGGTAATTATCTTGATTCTGCATGCTGAATTAGCTCCATAAAGTGGGCGTAAAGCTCTGTTTCGTTAATGTTTAATTGGCCTTGCTTCACTTCAAATATAGACATCGGCTCTTGGTTCTCATTGTAAAGGCATTCTGCGTAATTTACTTGTTTAGAATAATGCCTGTAGAAATTCACTAGGCTTTTAGGGAATCTACGCTCTATATCTTTATTTGGGATACTGTGTCCACCATGTTCAACGCTGTTCAACGCGTTCAGCAACTCGTTGCTTTGATACCTCAGTAGAGCTAACCAGTAAATAAAACACGGATACCAGCCAACCAGAATTTTGCCATTCTTTAATGTGTTCTAAATAACGTAGACCAGAAAGCGTAGTTTCAAAGGCAAAGCTATCATCACCTACAGATAAGCTTTTCAGCCTTTGTAAAAAAACACGTGCCGCTTTGACATTGGCTTTTTGCGGTTCTGCAGGTGACATTTCTCTCGCAATTTCATCTGCATTTAAGTAGTGGTTAATAATTCCTTCATCTATTAAATCTAATGCAAAGGTTGTTTTACCTGCACCGTTAGGCCCAGCAATAATGAAAATCTCTTTTGTCTTGCTCATTGTCATTACTTCCTAGCTTTTATAAATATTTTTAACATCACGTGATCATAGTTAAAATATCACTCACATTAAAGTTACGATGAATGGGGGGTGATGAGTTTTTTAAACCGTCACTTTCATTTTCAAGTAAAGCGCCTCGTTCCTCGTCTCATCTGACCTACGGGATGTTGTG
>NZ_KZ454927.1:0-1028 GCF_002792415.1 Marinomonas sp. BSi20584 | reverse complement strand
AAGGGCTATCCATTTAGAGCAACCAATGTCAATATATAGTGATGAACAAAAAATCTTCTTCACTCAAAGCGGGTATTGATTACCCTAAAAATTGGGGTCAATTTGTTGACTGGTTTCACGATGAGCAAGCTTGTCGTGATTATCTACACACGCTTCGTTGGCCTAATGGTTTCATATGCCCGAATTGTTTAGCAAATAATGTGCCCTATACTCTTCCCAAAAATAAACTTAAATGCGTTCAGTGTCGGAAACAAACTTCTGTCACAGCAGGTACTATTTTTGATAAAACCAGAACGCCTCTTAAGGATTGGTTTGCTGCGATTTGGTATCTCACCAATCAAAAAAATGGAGTGAGTGCGCTTGGCATACAGAGTTTGCTCGGGCTTGGCAGTTATCAAACGGCTTGGGCGATATTACATAGATTACGTTACGCAATGATCAACCCTGAAAGAGATAAATTATCTGGACTTGTTGAGGTAGACGAAACCTTTGTTGGTGGTGTAGTCGATATAAATCAACAAGATAAGAAGAAATTTGTTGTGTTAATTGCAATAGAGTTAATAGAACCAAAAGGGTTTGGTCGCATTAGATTACGACAGGTCGACAAAGCGACAAAAAACAACATTGAGCAATTCATAAAAGATGTTATTGAGCCGAATAGTCAAATTCACACAGACGGATCGGCGGCTTATGGTTCCGTTGATAACATGGGATATTCAAGAAAAAAGACCGTACATCTTGGTTCAAATATACCAGCCCACGAAACCATGCCAGGCGTACACCGTGTGGCTTCTTTACTGAAACGCTGGTTGTTGGGAACCTATCAAGGTGCAGTTCAATCTAAACAGCTCGATTACTATTTGGATGAATATACCTTTAGATTTAATAGAAGAAAATCTCGGTCTAGAGGGCTATTGTTTTATCGATTACTTGAACAATCAGTCACAACAAAACCCCTAACCTATAAGGGCATTAAAACCAGATAAACACTAGATGTAGTGTCTGGTTGCTCTAAATGGATAGCCCTT
>NZ_KZ454926.1:0-1133 GCF_002792415.1 Marinomonas sp. BSi20584 | reverse complement strand
TTCACTATCACCAATGTCGATACTGACGTGAAGAGCGTGGAAGTCTTTAATGGCAATGTTTCTCTAGGCTTTGCTGAGCAGATTGACGGTGTGTGGACCTTTACCGCTTCACGTAGCGATTCCGTTGGTGTTGCGGCTAGAGCCTTAGACACCACAGATCTGAATGAGGGGGACAATACTCTTACGGTCAAAGTCACCGATGCGGCGGGTAATACCAGTACCTCTGGTGAATTGACGGTGACCTTGGACACCAATTTGGCTCAACCTGTTATTGATCTGAACAGCGGCAGCGACACGGGTAATTCTAACGAAGACAACTTAACCAACGACGCCACCGCTACCTTCACCATCACCAATGTCGATTCTGACGTGAAGAGTGTGGAAGTCTTTAATGGTGATGTTTCTCTGGGTTTGGCGAAGCAGATTGACGGTGTGTGGACCTTCACCGCTTCACCTAGCGATTCCGTTGGTGTTGATCTTAAATCCTTAAGCACCGCAGGCCTGAATGAGGGGGAGAATACTCTTACAGTCAAAGTCACCGATGCGGCTGGCAATACCAGTACCTCTGGTGAATTGACGGTGACCTTGGACACCAATTTGGCTCAACCCGTTATTGATTTGAGCAGTGGCAGTGACACGGGTGATTCTAACGAAGACAACCTAACCAACGACGCCACCGCGACCTTCACTATCACCAATGTCGATACTGACGTGAAGAGCGTGGAAGTCTTTAATGGCAATGTTTCTCTAGGCTTTGCTGAGCAGATTGACGGTGTGTGGACCTTTACCGCTTCACGTAGCGATTCCGTTGGTGTTGCGGCTAGAGCCTTAGACACCACAGATCTGAATGAGGGGGACAATACTCTTACGGTCAAAGTCACCGATGCGGCGGGTAATACCAGTACCTCTGGTGAATTGACGGTGACCTTGGACACCAATTTGGCTCAACCTGTTATTGATCTGAACAGCGGCAGCGACACGGGTAATTCTAACGAAGACAACTTAACCAACGACGCCACCGCTACCTTCACCATCACCAATGTCGATTCTGACGTGAAGAGTGTGGAAGTCTTTAATGGTGATGTTTCTCTGGGTTTGGCGAAGCAGATTGACGGTGTGTGGACCTTCACCGC
>NZ_KZ454925.1:0-1147 GCF_002792415.1 Marinomonas sp. BSi20584 | reverse complement strand
TGACATTGGTTGCTCTAAATGGATAGCCCTTCTAAATAAACAGTGTTTTTTCAAAGATATAGAGTTTTTCTATCAAATTCCAGAAAATGAGATTTCGTTACATCGTTTGTTTTAGACACAGTCACAACTGTAATGTATAGAAACATACTACTTTAAGATCATTATCATAGTTGTTTAGTCTCAATCTGATAAACAGAACCAAACAAATGACCAATGATCATTAATAAGCAATTTCTATAAAATACAGATACTTATGAAAAAAATAGATAATAAATATTTGTCTATTTATAACGATTAAGATCAATTTTGATTAGACAGGTCTATGGCCAATTGATCTTCTCAATGCATAAAGCACAGAAACGCCCGAACGACAAAAATTCCTCATTTAAGGTAAAATAAGGACATTTACTTACGTTTTCATGATGATTTTTTTGAGGGCTGAATGTTCACTTTGGTCACAATATTGTCACAGATTCGCCACATGAGCTTTTTCAAGTGAAAAGTAGAGAACCAAAGAAGCAGTAAAGACAATAAATAAGCAACTCAATATAAATAACAATTTTGATCAGAAAATTTTTTAGTTTAGATTGGAGTAGAAATAAGAAATGGTTGCGGGAGCAGGATTCGAACCTACGACCTTCGGGTTATGAGCCCGACGAGCTACCAGACTGCTCCATCCCGCGACAAGTTAAACTATAGACATAGCTTACTTTTTGGTAATGTATTTCTGAATATTTGTATGACCAAATCTGATATTTGATTGCGAGAGCATTTTTCTAGATTTAAAAATGAACCTACAAGCTTTTCTGAAATGGTTGCGGGAGCAGGATTCGAACCTACGACCTTCGGGTTATGAGCCCGACGAGCTACCAGACTGCTCCATCCCGCGACAGATTAAACTATTGATTTATATAGTTTATATACAGAAATTAAAGATAAAAATATCGCCAAAACACTAAGTGTATTTGGTTGCGGGAGCCGGATTCGAACCAACGACCTTCGGGTTATGAGCCCGACGAGCTACCAGACTGCTCCATCCCGCGCCATGCTAAACTATTGATATAGTTTAGATTTTATCTTTTAGTGCTGAGGAAATTAAGTGACTAAACTAATATGAATGGTTGCGGGAGCCGGATTCGAACCAACG
>NZ_KZ454924.1:0-1220 GCF_002792415.1 Marinomonas sp. BSi20584 | reverse complement strand
GTAGATACCATCTCTCCTAATCAGCCTCAAGTTTTTATTTAACTAACTTGAGGCTGATATTCTGTTTGATTCTTAACAACACCAAAACATATTTGTGACAACTTTCTCATCGCTGCACCTAGCGCCTGCATTTTTGTTTTGCCTTGTTTTAGTAATCTCGTTTTCTGCGCTTTTATATCGGTATTATGTTGCCCAGCTACGATTGCGGCCATATACAACTTCGCTCTGATATAGCCTGGCCCTTCCTTACTCAAGGTTGTTTTTCCTGCCCGTTTACCAGATTCGTTGTGCTTGGGGATCAAGCCTAAATAAGAAGCCAGCTGTTTCGCGCTCTTAAACCGCTTACACGCCAGTAAACAAACCATTATTCGGGATGTTACTTCACCAACACCATTTATACTTTCAAGTAATTGGCGGTTCTTCTTCAATTGAGGATGCCTGTCAATATGCTCATCGATTTCATTCTTGAGTTTATCAATTTCAGCCTTTAACACTGCTATCATATCTTTGAGAGATTGAGCGACCCGAGCGGATGCGCCTGAAAAGCCTACCGCTTCATAACGGTTTTCTTCACGCTGCAAATCTTGCTCTAGCGCTTCAAGTCTACGCATCATTGCCTTTAGTTCTCTTGCTTCTACAGGCTCTGGCTGCCAGCTTGAAAGTGAATGTTGTTGGTCATGCCCATAGCGAGCTAGCATTGTGGCGTCTGATTTATCAGTCTTATGAACTAGCCCTAATGATTTTGCATATTGTTTTGCTTTTCCAGGGTTTACATGTAAAAGAGTAAATCCTTGAGCATATAAAAAATACATCAAAGGTTCGCTATAAATACCAGTAGGCTCTGTCGTAATAACAATATTCTGAGCTTCTAACCCTGTATTCTTTAGCACCCAATCAACTAATTCTTGATAGCCTTGTTTTGTGTTCTTTAAGACCTTGGTTTTCTGCTTATTTTTGACCACGTCGCGTAACCAGCTAACATCTAACTTTTCTTTACCTACATCAATGCCAATAAAAGCCTTCATCTCTATCTACTCCCCTTGTACATGCAGCATCACCCTTACTTGGGGTGCTAGGATACCATTCAGTTTAATGGAGGTTAGGAAATCAGGGCTCAATCTACAAAACAGCATTTTTGTGCTAAGGTCGCGCACGAGCTCACCGATTTCCCGATGCGATAAGTGCTAGCTAAACACTCATCAAGAAGAGATACAAGGTCG
>NZ_KZ454923.1:0-1380 GCF_002792415.1 Marinomonas sp. BSi20584 | reverse complement strand
TCAAGGCCTGATTTCGATACGCTATCGGACTCAGGCCTTTTAGTTTCTGCTTAATTCGATCGTTGTTGTAATACTCGATGTATTCTTTGATTGCTTCAATCAGTTCATCTGCATTTCTAAACTTTTCATTGTGGTACATCTCTGTCTTTAAAATACCGAAGAAGTTCTCAGCGACAGCATTGTCTAAGCAGTTTCCTTTTCTAGACATACTTTGGGATAGCCCTTGAGCCCTAATCTGTGCCTGATACGCTTGGTTCTGATATTGCCAACCTTGATCTGAGTGGATAATCGGCCTCTCGTTCTTACTCAGCTTGCTAATCGCGCTCTTCAACATGTCTGTGACCAATGGTAACGCGACTGACTTCCTCACTTCATAACTCACTACTTCCTGATTGAATAAGTCGATCACTGGCGAGAGATAAACTTTCTGGTTGTCAACTTTAAACTCGGTCACGTCTGTCACCCACTTTTGGTTGGGCTTCTCTGCATGGAACTTTCTTTCAAGTAGGTCTGGAGCCACTTTCCCAACACGGCCACGATAGGATTTATAGCGCTTAGGTCGCACCTTAGATTTCAGCCCTTGCTCAATCATCAGTCGTTGAACACGCTTGTGGTTCACTTGGATTCCATCATTTCTTAGAGCATAGGTAATCCTACGATATCCATATCGCCCCTTATGAGCATGGAATATATCGTAAATCTTTTGTTTCAGGTCCTGGTCCGGATCCAGTAACGTCACAGAAGCTCGATGATAATAATAGACACTTCGAGCCAGCCCAGTCGCTTTCAGGAGCCATTGTAACGGGTGCTTTGCCTTGAGCTCAGTAACGATTAACGCTTTTTCTTTGTTTGTTCCTGTTTGGCCTGAGCCAAGGCTTTCAACTTTTTTAGTACAGCATTCTCAGCACGAAGATATTCAAGCTCTTCTCTTAGCTCTTTTTCTGTCATCTGTTCAGCAGGCTTAGTTTTAGAAGAGTGAGTGGCCATACGAGGTCTACCTTTTTTCTGTGGTTTGAGTCGAGATATACCTTCGCAAGCATAGAGTTTTTGCCATTGAAATAATATGCCTGAAGATGATAAATCGAAGTAGGCACTTGTATAGGTTAAAGACCACTCATTCATATGCATCGTTTTAAGTGCTTTAAGCTTAAAGGATTGGGTATATGGCATTTGTTTGTGTAAAAAACTGCTTTCACCATGAATACGATACACTTGAGACCAGTAACGAACTTGTCTTGAGTCAACACCGAATTGACGCGCAATCATTCTTGAGCTTTGGTGCTGAGATAACTTTGCTAAATAGAGTTTGAATGCTCTGTGATATTTGGACATAAAAAGACCCCCAGTAATTGGAATGTCCAACTATTGGGGGTCAGTTCA
>NZ_KZ454922.1:0-1428 GCF_002792415.1 Marinomonas sp. BSi20584 | reverse complement strand
AGCCTCCTTACTATGAAAAAGCATCGTTCAGAGTGTAGCAGTGTTTTTGGATGTTAAAAGGGGGGCAGACTTCTTTAATTAGGTTTGAGCCCTTTAGCCTAACTAGACTAATTTTTGGGTAGTTTTGCATAGCAATGCTGTGCGATATGATCTGTATATTAATGCACAGCAAGGAAGTGCGAATGTCATTAGAGTTTAAACACCTACTTGACCCGCACAAATATTGAGGTGCCAACAAATGCGTAAAACAAAACGTCGACCAGTTAGCGTTGGTGAAATGCTTAAAATTGAGTTTCTAGAACCGATGAACATTACCTCCAAAGCGTTGGCAGATGCCATGGGCGTGCATCGTAATACCGTCAGCAGCCTTATTAACGGTGGTGTGTTAACCGCACCAATCGCAATAAAGCTAGCAGCCGTCTTTGGCAATACACCAGAATTTTGGTTAAATATTCAACACGCCGTCGATCTTTGGGATACACAAAACCGCTACCAAGAAGAAGCGAAACGGGTAAAGCCTTTGGTGGTAGGCAAGAAAGATGAGTTATATATATAGCGTGTTTTAAGCCTACTCACTAGATTGGATCTGATTCGTCAGTTATACCAATAACTTGATGTGACTGGTTAGCCGCTTTGAGGCTGAGCAAGTGTTTTTTAACCAGCCTTTGTTGATTTTGGCAGACCCTAAACATAGCCAAGGTGAAGAACGTTATCATGCGCTCGGAAAGACAAATGAAACAAGGCTGCTGCATATTACTTTTACCCTTCGCTCTGCTGAGACGTTAATATGTGTTATTTCAGCTCGTGACATGCACCGGAAAGAGAGGAAGATTTATGAGTAAAACTAAAAAAATACCTAATTTTAAGACTGAAGCTGAAGAAAGAGAATTTTGGGAAATCCATGACTCCAGTGATTACATTGACTGGAAAAATGCTCACTCTGTCTCAATGTCAAATTTAAAACCGTCAACAAAAAACCATATCGCTCAGACTTCCAGAAGGCTTATTAGAGAGCATCAAAATAGAAGCTAATAAGCTTGATATGCCCTACCAATCATTAATTAAAGTTTGGCTGGCTGATGATGTTAAACATAGCCGTAATGCTTAAATGTGCAAATGCGCAGTCTTGGAGCTGCAAAGTAGCGGAGAAATTGTCGCTTTGCAGCCAATTGTTATGACGGTTACCCATTTATCCTGCTGTTCAGTCTGAGTGATGGTTTTTTGATACATGCTCATAATGGGTGCCCTTAACAAAGTAGAAATATGACAATATCAAACTGCTTGATAGACTTGAATCTAGATCAGTACAGTGATTGTTGTTGGGGGGTAATGTAGCGTGAGTGATAAAGCCAATCCCTTGATTTTACTGGGTTATAGATATGGGTGGCTTGTTAACTACTCTCACCTTGTTCCAGATAATGAGCAAAT
>NZ_KZ454921.1:0-1513 GCF_002792415.1 Marinomonas sp. BSi20584 | reverse complement strand
TTGACGGCCTAAAGGCCGACCTACATGTGATCAGGTGTTATTAGGCTTTTGACGGCCTAAAGGCCAATGGTATGGACTCCTCCCCAATTCAGCGGAATTCCGATAAATTGGGAGGCGACCAAACCAAAGGAGCCATACCATGAATAATAATACGACAATTTGTGTTGATTTAGCGAAAGAAGTTTTCCAAGTTGCTGTCTTCAATAAAGCCGGTAAGGCTAAGTTAAATAAAGAAGTCTCAGCGAAAAAAATGTGTCTCATCATTGCTCAATACCCTGATGCAGCGATCTTTATGGAAGCGTGTGGCTCCGCTCATCATTGGGCTAGGCGCTTTACATCATCAGGTCATAAAGTGGGCCTCATCCCCTCACACATTGCTGCAAAATATCGAGTCAGTAATAAGAGTGATAAAAATGATGTTCTTAGTATTTATGAGGCCAGTAAGAATCAGCAGTTACACTGCGTTCAGATCCGTACATTAGAGCAGCAAGATATTGCTACGTTACATAAATTCCGCGAAGGCTATAAAAAAGAACGTAATCAACTTGCCAACCGCCTTCGCGGTTTTGGCCGCGAGTATGGCGTTAATTTTGCCTTAGGTATCAGTAAGCTCCTTAAGCAAGTGCCTATTGCGCTTGAGGATGCTGAAAATGAAATGACGGTTGTTGCACGCAGAGTCGTATTTAGACTGTTAGAACAACTTAGGCATGTGATCTTGCTGATGAAAGAGGTCACTGATGAGATCGAAGCAATAGCAAAGCAAATAGATGCTTGCCAGCGATTGGTTCAATTACCCGGTATTGCTTGGCTTGGTGCCAGCATGATGTATGCTAAGTTCGGTTCGGCTGAGTGCTTCAGGCGTGGCCGAGATGCCAGTGCCAGCATCGGCCTTGTGCCAGCGCATAGTGGCAGCGGCGGTAAAGTTACCATCGGCAGGATTACCAAACGAGGTGATACGTATCTGCGTACATTGATCATCAATGGGGCTCGATCTTTGGTCATCCATGTTAAAGAAAAAACAGACAGCTTGAGTTGTTGGGTAAGACAATTACTCAGCACGAAAGGGTTTAATAAAACCATTGTAGCTGTCGCCAACAAACTGGTCAGAATGGCGACAGCCATGCTGAAAAGTGGGCTTGAATATCGTCAACCTGTCGCACAGTGATGATGGTTTTTAAAAGTCAGTGAATAAAAGAAAGTACCAGCCGAGACAGTTAGCAATATAGATTGAACGGAATGAACAGCTAGCAAGCAAACCAAATGAAACCTGAGTAGGTCATCGGCTTTTAAAGCCGTCACGCCGATAAGGCGTTTGGTTCACGGCGAATCAAAGCCGTTAAGGTCTGGAGTAGCTCTCCATAATAAGACCGAATATACGAAAGCTAACGCAAGTTTGTTATGACCGTTGATAAATATTGTTAATAACCAAGTAGAGTACGCATGATTCTTTATTAAAAAATAGGGACGCTATTGTTGCATCCCCAGAGGAGTCCATATACGACCTACATGTGAT
>NZ_KZ454919.1:0-2121 GCF_002792415.1 Marinomonas sp. BSi20584 | reverse complement strand
ATTGTGTTTTCGTAGGGCATCATGAGCGGAGCGTGATGTGCCGGTTGATGACGTTGTGAATGTCAGATTACACCTCGTGCCTCGTCTCATCTGACCTACGGGGTGGTTGGTATTTATTGTGTTTTGTAGGCCGGATGAGGGAGGCACGACCGTTATCCGGCGTTGGATGGTGTTAAATGCCGCTTTTGTTTTCAGGTAAGGGCCTCGTGCCTCGTCTCATCTGACCTACGGGGTGTTGTGTGTATAGTTGGGTTGTATTGTGTCGTAGGGCATCATGAGCGGAGCGTAATGTGCCGTTTGATGACGTTGGTTTTTTCGTAGGGCATCATGAGCGGAGTGTAATGTGCCGTTTGATGACGTTGTGAATGTCAGATTACACCTCGTGCCTCGTCTCATCTGACCTACGGGATGCTATGTGTATAGTTGGTTTGTATTGTGTTTTCGTAGGGCATCATGAACGAAGTGTAATGTGCCGTTTGGGGATGTTGGTTTGATGTTGGTCTGGTTGATGGTATACCCTTAATACTTCTTTAAAACGATACATAGGGATTTGTATGTTATCTATTAAGCATCACGGTGCTGTACAGGGTGTTACTGGGTCTTGTCATGAGTTGTTTGTTGATTCTGATCAGTCGGTATTGGTGGATTGTGGTTTGTTTCAGGGAGCGGAGACGTCTGGGTCTGGGGCAGATTCAAATAGTTTAGAAATAGACTTTGATATTTCAGCTGTTCAGGCTTTGGTTATTACTCACGTTCATATAGACCATGTTGGGCGTTTGCCTTATTTGTTGGCTGCTGGGTTTACCGGCCCGATTTATTGCTCTAAGCCTAGCGCTGCGCTGCTGCCTCTGGTGATTGAAGATGCATTAAAAGTGGGTGTGACTCGTAATGCCAATATCATTAAGGTTTGTCTAGATAGATTGGCTTCTCAGTTAGTGCCGTTGGACTATAAAACTTGGGCTGTCGTTCTTTTAAATAACAATACTAAAGTACAAGTGCGATTGTGTCGGGCGGGGCATATTTTGGGGTCGGCTTATGTGATTTTTCGGCTTGAGGGTGGTGCGCTTTGTCGGCCTAAAGGCGCGACCTATAATAAATATTGGGATGTGTTGTTTTCTGGGGATTTGGGTGCGCCCTACTCGCCTTTATTACCAGCACCGCAGTCACCTTACCGAGCAGACCAGCTCGTTTTAGAAAGTACTTATGGTGATAGAAATCATGAAAACCGAGCAACAAGGCGCAAGCATTTACAGCAAAGCTTAGAACATGCACTTAGTGATTCAGGTACGGTGTTAATTCCAGCGTTTAGCATTGGCCGTACACAAGAGCTTCTGTATGAGCTGGAACATATCATTCATCAGAATAAACACAAAGCAGTGAGTAAGACTCGTTCCGGTGTCTCGTTAAATTGGGAAGATATCGATATTATTATTGATTCGCCGTTGGCGAGCCGTTTTACTGAGGTGTATCGATCTTTGGCGAATTATTGGGATGATGAAGCAAAGCGCCGCGTGAGTTCAGGTCGCCATCCGTTAAGTTTTGAGCAAGTCACGACAATTGATGATCACGCCACACATTTACAAACTGTCTCTTACCTACAACGTCAAACCCGCCCAGCCATTGTTATAGCCGCCTCTGGTATGTGTGCTGGCGGTCGTATTGTGAATTATTTAAAAGCATTATTGGGCGATGAACGTAACGATGTGTTGTTTGTGGGCTATCAGGCAGCGGGGACGCCAGGACGGGATATTTTGCGTTACCACAACAAGCCAAATGGCTATGTGGTATTCGACGGAGAGCGTTACACCATTAAAGCAAAAGTACAGCAGATCAGCGGTTATTCCGCCCACGCGGGGCAGCGGGATTTGTTAAATTTTATCAAGCGTATGCGAGTAAAACCCCAAAAAATACATTTGGTGCATGGAGATAATAACGCCAAACAGACATTAAAGGGATTGATTGAAATGGAAAATCCAGAATGCGAGGTGGTGGTGCCGTAGGGCATGAACGAAGTATAACGTGCCAGTCAAAATAGCGTTTTTTGTAGGGCATCATTAGCGCAGCGTGATGTGCCGTTTAATGATGTGTGTTTTTTTCGTAGGGCATCATGAACGAAGTGTA
>NZ_KZ454918.1:0-2309 GCF_002792415.1 Marinomonas sp. BSi20584 | reverse complement strand
ACTTTGGTGTTATATGGTCAAGCCTCACGAGCAATTAGTATTGGTTAGCTCAATGCCTCACAGCACTTACACACCCAACCTATCAACGTCCTAGTCTCGAACGGCTCTTCAGGGGACTTATGTCCCAGTGAGATCTTATCTTAAGGGAGGCTTCCCGCTTAGATGCTTTCAGCGGTTATCCCGTCCGAACATAGCTACCCGGCAATGCCACTGGCGTGACAACCGGAACACCAGAGGTTCGTCCACTCCGGTCCTCTCGTACTAGGAGCAGCTCCTCTCAAATCTCAAACGTCCACGGCAGATAGGGACCGAACTGTCTCACGACGTTCTAAACCCAGCTCGCGTACCACTTTAAATGGCGAACAGCCATACCCTTGGGACCGGCTTCAGCCCCAGGATGTGATGAGCCGACATCGAGGTGCCAAACACCGCCGTCGATGTGAACTCTTGGGCGGTATCAGCCTGTTATCCCCGGAGTACCTTTTATCCGTTGAGCGATGGCCCTTCCATACAGAACCACCGGATCACTAAGACCTACTTTCGTACCTGCTCGACGTGTCTGTCTCGCAGTTAAGCGTGCTTTTGCCTTTACACTCTATGCATGATTTCCGACCATGCTGAGCACACCTTCGTGCTCCTCCGTTACTCTTTGGGAGGAGACCGCCCCAGTCAAACTACCCACCACACAGTGTCCTCGATCCCGATAAGGGACCTGAGTTAGAACCTCAAACATACCAGGGTGGTATTTCAAGAGTGGCTCCATGCAAACTGGCGTCTGCACTTCAAAGCCTCCCACCTATCCTACACAAGTAGGTTCAAAGTTCACTGTGAAGCTATAGTAAAGGTTCACGGGGTCTTTCCGTCTAGCCGCGGATACACAGCATCTTCACTGCGATTTCAATTTCACTGAGTCTCGGGTGGAGACAGTGTGGCCATCGTTACGCCATTCGTGCAGGTCGGAACTTACCCGACAAGGAATTTCGCTACCTTAGGACCGTTATAGTTACGGCCGCCGTTTACTTGGGCTTCGATCAAGAGCTTCGCTTGCGCTAACCCCATCAATTAACCTTCAAGCACCGGGCAGGCGTCACACCCTATACGTCCACTTTCGTGTTTGCAGAGTGCTGTGTTTTTAATAAACAGTCGCAGCCACCTGGTATCTTCGACCGACTAGTGCTTACGGAGCAAGTCCTTCACACCGGCCGGCGTACCTTCTCCCGAAGTTACGGTACCATTTTGCCTAGTTCCTTCACCCGAGTTCTCTCAAGCGCCTTGGTATTCTCTACCTGACCACCTGTGTCGGTTTGGGGTACGGTCAATGTATATCTGAAGCTTAGAAGTTTTTCCTGGAAGCATGGCATCAACCACTTCGCCCAAAAGAGGGCTCGTCATCAGTTCTCGGCATTCTCTCTAAAAGAGTGACCCGGATTTGCCTAAGTCACTTGCCTACCGCCTTAAACACAGACAACCATCGCTGTGCTGGCCTAGCCTTCTCCGTCTCTCCATCGCAATATACATCGGTACAGGAATATTAACCTGTTTTCCATCGACTACGCATTTCTGCCTCGCCTTAGGGGCCGACTCACCCTGCCCTGATTAACATGGGACAGGAAACCTTGGTCTTCCGGCGGGGGAGTTTTTCACTCCCCTTATCGTTACTCATGTCAACATTCGCACTTCTGATACCTCCAGCCTGCCTTACAGCTTGACCTTCAACGGCTTACAGAACGCTCCTCTACCATGCCTAATAAATTAAGCATCCGTAGCTTCGGTGTACAGTTTGAGCCCCGTTATATCTTCCGCGCAGGCCGACTCGACTAGTGAGCTATTACGCTTTCTTTAAAGGATGGCTGCTTCTAAGCCAACCTCCTAGCTGTCTAAGCCTTCCCACATCGTTTCCCACTTAACTGTAACTTTGGGACCTTAGCTGACGGTCTGGGTTGTTTCCCTTTCCACAACGGACGTTAGCACCCGCTGTGTGTCTCCCGTAATTGCACTCATTGGTATTCGGAGTTTGCATGGGGTTGGTAAGTCGGGATGACCCCCTAGCCCAAACAGTGCTCTACCCCCAATGGTGAGATACGAGGCGCTACCTAAATAGCTTTCGAGGAGAACCAGCTATCTCCGAGCTTGATTAGCCTTTCACTCCTATCCACAAGTCATCCCCAGCCTTTTCAACGGATGTGGGTTCGGTCCTCCAGTTGATGTTACTCAACCTTCAACCTGCTCATGGATAGATCGCCCGGTTTCGGGTCTATTCCCAGCAACTAAACGCCCTATTAAGACTCGGTTTCCCTACGGCTCCACTA
>NZ_KZ454917.1:0-2438 GCF_002792415.1 Marinomonas sp. BSi20584 | reverse complement strand
AATGTGGCTTTGTATTTACGCCATTGAGGTTTAAAAGATCAAAACCTAAAGAGGAACACCAATAAGTGTTGGGGTCAGATCAAGAAACTAGAAACACAATGTCACATGATGACAATGAGCATTAGTCAATAAAGCATCACATGATTCGCCAAAATGATTAGTTTTTGATCTGACCCCAAACTCGCCAAACTCGCGAGCAAAAGCGTATGAACTGGGCGTAACGACATCATACAGTTGCCCCAGAGCGAGTAACGACAACCTTTTTGCTGAGTCACTGTTTAAAACGCCCGGATGGGGCTTCTCATGGGGTCAAAAGTCTAGAAGAGGCGGGCGGTGGGTGTTAACGTTTACGCGCTGGTATAACTATGAACACAAACACAATCAACTTAGGTTTGTGACGCCGCCTCAGCGCCACACGGGACAAGATAAATCGATGAAGACGAAAACGATGAAGACAATCATGATGATGAAAAGGATAATAGCACAACATCGCGTCGCTCGGCGGTGCTTCTCGACAGGGCCCGTGGCAGCGGCTTATGAACTCAAGGTGGACGCGGGGGAGGTGCGACGAGATGACGCGCAAGTCGCTCTGGCGGCAAAATTCGATGCCCTGCACGAGTCTCTTGCCTTGCTCCCACCAGTACCCGTACGCACCGACGATCCGACAGAGAGCAGCGCTACAAGCAGCAGTCCACTGTTACTGGCGCGGTCTATGGCATCCGCCCAGTCCTTTCTTCGAAAGAAGTTCCATTTGTGGTTTTTTGGTACACCACCGCGAGGCATGTACATTTATGGACCGGTCGGGGTCGGCAAGAGCTTTTTAATGGATCTCTTTTACGCGTCGGTTACTGTTCCTGATGATGATTCTTGCTGTAATAATAACAGCCTTAAACACACAAAGATTACCAAACGCCGCGTCCACTTTCATGAATTCATGCTAGACGTCCATCATCGAATCTTTATCTACAAACAGAAGCACCCACGAGGTGATGCACTTCCCATCATTGCGCAACAATTGGCACAAGAAGCCCAACTCCTCTGTTTCGATGAATTTCAAGTGACAGACATTGCCGATGCCATGATTTTGAAGCGACTGTTTTCACTATTATTGGATTGGAATGTCGTGATGGTGGCCACCTCGAATCGAGCCCCCGATGCCTTGTATAAGGGAGGCATAAACCGCTCCCTCTTTTTGCCATTCATCGACATGTTGAAAGACACGTCCGACATTATTTCCATGGAGGATTCCAAGAAGGATTATCGACTCGAAAGTCGAGCGGATGGTCAATCCTATTTTTGGTCAAACAAGGACGTTCATGGCGATAATAGTATTAATAGGGGCATGCAGGCGCAGTTGGAAGAAATATTTGGTGGCACTGCATCCGGAACTGAGGCCGAGATCATTCCCGTCCTCTTTGGTCGCACCGTCCAGGTCGCCCGATTGAATGACCGGTGCGCCTGGTTTGACTTTTCCGAGTTGTGCTACCAACCGCTCGGGGCGGCCGATTATATTTCCCTCTGCCGCCGATTTCCGGTCATCATCATGGAACGCGTCCCCCAACTGGACGCCAATCACCTCAACGAAGCACGACGATTCGTGACCCTCATTGATGCGTGTTATGAATCTCGCACCCGCTTGGTGCTGGCGGCACAAGTCCCGCTCGACGAATTGTTTGTTGATTTTGAAGCGCAAGTCGAAAGCAGTGACGGAGATGAAGAATTGATTGTCAATGAGAAGGGAGGAAACTCGAGTTCCTTTGCGACCACCATGATTCGCACCAAAGAGGGGAAATATTATGAGTGGTCGGCGACGGGTCGAATTGGGGTGTCACTGGCACAATTTTCGTCCGCCAATGATCTCGCCTTTTCCTTTCGACGAGCCGCGTCTCGGTTGGTAGAAATGGGTGGAAAGGAATGGTGACGGCAATGACGAAAGGTCTTTACCTTGCAAACCACTGCACCTATGGCAGAGCAAGGGCTTGCACTAGGCTGTGCCACAAAAGTGGCAGGTTTCAGTCTCCATGCAGGTGTCATGATGAGCAACGCACAGGATAGAAGTAAACTCGAAAGGCTATGCCGTTATATTACCCGCTCTGGAGTGTCGGAAAAAGGTTGAAAAGCGAACCCGGCGCTTTGGTGCTTTTCCGTGGTCGAAATGCTATCCATCGAGTCACGCCAACACAAGGAGAGACCACTCGTATGCTGTCTGTTCTCGCCTATAATTCACAACCTGGAATTGCACTTTTCGAAGCGGCAAGCAAAACCTTTTATGGGCGAGTGAATTAGGAACGTTACGAGTGTTTTAAAGCGCTAGCATCATGACTTTGGCATATTCACCGTAGCTCTCGCTCGCTTGTTGATTCGTCACTTCAACAAAACCGTGTTTTTGCCAGAATAGTATTGAAATCAATAAAGCGCTTTGGAAACCCGCTGTGGTT
>NZ_KZ454916.1:0-3120 GCF_002792415.1 Marinomonas sp. BSi20584 | reverse complement strand
AGGCGAAAATTTGAGTGTTGTTGTCGGTGGATTGGCCTTAGGTTATACCGCCGTAGCGGCACTTAAGAACGAATTGCAGAACTGCTTGTTGTCGATGCGTTAGAAACCTTCATTAGCTGGCACCAGAAAGAACTCGTTCCGCTAGGTAAAATTCTCAACGCCGACAAACGTAACCGTTATGTGCTTGGTAGCTTTTTCGATCTCGCCACAGACCCAAGTACTGGATTTGACCCGAGCAGCGCTGGTAAAAAGTTCGATGCCATTTTGCTAGACATCGACCATTCCCCTGCAGAATTCCTCAACCCAAGCAACGCCGGCTTCTACACCACAGCAAACCTATCACACTAAAACCAAACGACGCATTCGCCATGTGGTCTCCCTGGCTTTTGCCCCGCCGTGTAACCTTGAAACTGCCAAGGTCGAAAACTCTCGGGCCAGTCATTTCGATAAGATCGAAATCGGAACCCTAGCTCTCTATTGATAATCTATATTGTGATGTTCGACTTTCCAAGGGTACGAACAGTTTTGATAAAGCAGATTGTGTACCAGCTATACAGAACACTTTATTTTAAAGGCTCTAGACATTTTTTTGACACCGCTCGTCACTAACAAACAACAAAAAATGGGCCCAAAAAGCCCATTTCATTATTAGCGCACTATTTTTATACAGTCAGGCCAACGCCGTATCTAACAGCATCATAAGTACAAAACCTAACATTAAGCCTTTTGTTGCCGCCAGCTCGTGACCTTGACGGTGAGATTCAGGAATCATTTCATGACTGATCACAAACAACATAGCACCAGCTGCTAAAGCCAACCCTAAAGGCAACAATAAGCTAGATTCCCCCAACACCACCGAACCAATAACGGCCATAACAGGTTCCGTCAAACCTGACAGCACCGCAATACTCACCGCCAATAAACGGCTGTAGCCCACGGCTAACAACGCCATGGCAACCACTAACCCTTCAGGAATATCCTGAATCGAGATGCCTGTTGTCAACGCCGTAGCTGCCGACACATCACCACTGGCAAAAGACGCACCTATCGCCAAACCTTCCGGGATATTATGCAGAGCAATGGCAAAAACAAATAACCAGCTACGTCGCAAAGTCTGACCACGTAACCTGTCTTCATCTTTAATAAAATGTTGGTGTGGTACAAGCCGTTCTAACACCAACATAAATGCGCCACCAAGCAGAATTGCCACCCCCACAGAGCTGGAGCTGTACCATGGCGAAGCACCACTGCCTTCCAACAACGCCAAAGCAGGGATAATCAGAGAAAACATACAAGCCGCTAACATTACCCCAGCGCCAAACCCCAACATAACGTCATGCAACTTTTGCGATAAGCGATGCAGAAACAAAGCAGGCAATGCGCCCATCGCCGTCGCTGCTGCCGCCACAACACCCGCATAAAAAGCATAACGCACCTGAGAATGTTGTTGTAACAACACCACAAACTGATCGATGGCAGTGTAAGCACCTAATACTAAAATTATGCTTCCGATCCACTTTCGCGCGCGGATCTTAGGTAACGACAACAGAGTCAACTTCATGCTTACTCCTGAAACCACGCAGCGACTTGCGACCAGTTGATGACATTAAAAAATGCCGCAACGTAGTCAGGACGTTTATTTTGATACTGCAAATAATAAGCGTGTTCCCAAACATCCAAGCCTAAAATCGGTGTCAATCCATCCATCAATGGGCTGTCTTGATTAGCGCTGCTGGTCACCTGCAATTTACCTTGCTGATCTTTCACCAACCAAGCCCAACCACTGCCAAATCGGCTCAATGCCGCCTTAATAAACAGCTGTTTAAATTCTTCAAAACTACCAAAGCTTTGCTGAATCGCGTCTGCTAATGGTCCTTGTGGCTCCCCACCCCCTTCTGGTGACATCACCAACCAAAACAGACTATGATTCGCATGACCACCACCATGATTACGTACCGCACCCTGAACGTTTTCTGGCAATGAGGTAATCTCTCGCAACAGGCGCTCAAGAGACCAATCCGCATAAGCAGTTCCTTCTAGAGCAGCATTTAAGCCATTCACATAAGTCTGATGATGGCGACTGTGATGAATCTCCATCGTCAATGCATCAATGTGCGGCTCTAAAGCGGTATAAGCGTAAGGCAGTTCAGGCAAAGTAAAAGGCATCTTATTCTCCAAAATAGATAACGATAAGAAGAATCATTATTATTTCTATTAATAACAAATGCAAATCCTATTTTTCACGCTCGCGGTGAGGGCTAGACTCTTTACACACTGTTATGCCACCGCCTCAGAAATATAGGCCAAGGAAATTCAAGTCTAAACAGACCATGATTTATAGGGAAAAATAACGTCGAGGATACAAGGATCAGCGCTGAGCAACGCAGCACTTGAAGCAATCGGAGTTGAACGCAGCACTTGAAGCAATCGGAGTTGAACGCAGATACAAAACTAGCGCTATGGCATTGTCGCTTGATCTATTCTCTTGACCATATTCACACTGACCGTTTCATAACCCATTTTAGCGTACAACTTTTGGGCCGCGCTATTGTGAGAAAATACGTGCAAGCCAATATTGACGATGTTGTGCGTTGCCGCGAAGTCTTCGATTTCCTTTAGAGCAAGCTTCGCATAACCCTTTCGGCGATGTTCAGCCTTGATTTCTAAATCGTAAATAAACACCGTACTCGTGGTGCTACTGTTCTCTAACGACAGCCATATCATACCGACTGTCTCGTTTACTTCTGGTACTTTCATTTCAAAAAAGTGATTGTTATCCGTGTCGATTCCACGCGGTAACAGTCTTTCTATATCACGCCTAGATCGAGTTAATGATCCTGTTTTCTGCCACCGGCCAGATTCCACATTCTCTCGAGCGTACTGCACGATCAGCTCTTCAATATAAAATGCAAAGAAGGGTTTTGACATAGACACCAAGAAAGACATAACGACTCCATTTTATATAAAGCAGAGAAAATCCTGCTCTGATGGCTTAAGTATTCATCAATTTTATAATAAAAAAAGCTTTTTTTGATTCTTGAAGCACTCATTAAGAAGCAAGCTGTTATAAAATAGCAACAATCAACATCGAGCATGACGGGTTTGAAAAGCAGTTTACTG
>NZ_KZ454915.1:0-4631 GCF_002792415.1 Marinomonas sp. BSi20584 | reverse complement strand
CATTGGTTGCTCTAAATGGATAGCCCTTATAAAAACACAGTTTACACTATCTAAAAAACACCTTCACCACCTCAATAAAAAATGTAAATTTTCTTCTAGATAACTCTCTCTGAACGTAAAATAATCGAGAAAACTCAAAAAAATGCACTGATAGAACAGATTTACTATCAAAAACAAAGAAAAAGCGCTTTTTTAAGTGGTCAAACATGGACGCTAGAGAGCAAAATGGTTTACATTTTGTCCACTAGATTAGGCATGTTGAAAAATAAAAGGATTTTTGAACAAACTATTCACAATAAAACCTGTAGCGCAAAATCGCTCAGTTGAAATCACATCGTATAAAGTGTGTCATTTCAACACAGGATATTAAGGTAAAGACTTCCACACAAAGGGCACCACCATGACATTATCACTTCGTATTTTTTTTATAGCCATAGGGGCGATAATTCTTTCCGGGTGCCAAAGCCTTTACCAGCAAAGTGCAGATGGAACACCTTGTACTACTGTCGCGCCTTGTAACGGCAATACTGTCGGAAACAGTTCATCTTATGGCTATCCACAAAATGGTGCCTTAAATGCGAACAACACCATTGCAGTTATTAAACAAGAACCTATCATAGTTACTGCCACAGGTTATGCGGCAATGATGACAAACAAACGTCTGACAAAATCCCAAGCCCGAATTATGACAATGCGCAGTTCTATGCTAGATGCCTATAGAAATCTATCAGAACGAGTTTATGGTTTGAAAATTGACGGCTCCAGCTCATTGAGCAACATGGTCATGCAAAACGATGAGTTAAGAACCTATGTCGATGCATACCTAGTTGGTGCAAAAGTCGTTTCCCAACGCGAACATGAAGACGGAATATTCGAAACGGTTGTTGAAATGGCGCTGCAAGAAAACTTTCGTCAATGTTTAAGTTCCTCAAACATTCAAACAGATCCAAATTGTAAGATTCAACCTGGCTACCGTGCTGTTAATGTGGAAAACGCAACACCAACAACCAACTTTTATAGCATTGAATAACAAATGTTACTTTTAAAGCGTTTACTGATCATAGCTGCTGCATTTTTATTGCCAACAGCCAGTTTTGCCAAAAGCATCACAGCTGTCGGTGAAGCGGTTATTTATAATAATGATATTGCTGATGCTCGCTATAGAGCGACACAACAAGCCATAAAACAGGCCGTTTTAGAGTCTGGGTCCAGAGTTAACATTAAAGATGAACTCTATAATGGTGAACTAGAGTCTAATTTAGAGATACGCAGTTCTGGCTATGTTCAAAAAGCCAAAATACTTTCTGAAGAGCAAAATGGTGACTTCCTCACCATTGTGGCTCGCGTAGACGTCACACCTGACTCACAGTGTAGCTCTGGGCCCACTAGTTACTACAAAAAAACGGTTGGCGTAACAGGGTTTGAACTACAAGTCCCCCAACAAGCAAGATTGGGAGAGCTCAGTAATATATCCAGAGAATTACCAAAAGATCTAGCCGATGAAATAAATAAACAAGGCTACTTAAGAGCCTTAACCGCAACAAATATTGCTATTTATCCAGACCTAATAAACGCACCATCTTCCACAAACTATGATGGATCCCTAACAAACGTCACAAGAATCAGTGAACAGTTGGGTGTACAATACATAGTTAGCGGCGTAATTAGAGATATCGGAGAACTATACCTAAGACATCCAGATGATAAGAACACAAAAGACCTATTAGATGAAAATATTGATAAAGAAAGAAACTTTGTTGTCGATATCTATATTTATGATGGTTTCAGTGGCGCCCTTTTGTTCGAACATAGATACAATGAAATAGGTAACTGGGATGTATCAGATCACGCAAAAATAGGTTTTGGCAGTGCAAAGTTCTGGACAGTACATTATGGTAAAGTTGTTCAGCAGGCACTCAGAGAAAGCGCCTTAGACACCAGCGAGAAGCTACGTTGCCAACCATTTATAGCTAATATTTTTCGCACAGAAGGCAACAGAATACATATTTCAGCAGGATCATTAGCAGGGATAAAACAGGGAGATAAATTCAACGTTTATCGACGTTACGAGGTTTTTAATCAATTGCAATCTGCTCAAACTCAGCTGAATAATGCAAACATCAGTGTTACAATAAAACAGGTACAGCCCAACTTTTCAGTTGGAGAACTCGTTGTTGACTCACACATATTAAACGTGCAACAACAAGATGTTGTTATTGCCTGGTAATTTCATACAACTACGCCCATACACAAACGGCGATTTTTATTTTTTTAGGACAGACACAATGAATAACGAACTACTACACCACCTAGAACAACGCATCAACGAAGCAGTAGAAGAAATTGGCTCACTACGCAAACGCATCTCTGAATTAGAAATGCAAAACTACGAGCTTAGCGAAGAGAAAAGTGAAATCCAGAGCACACTTACTCAAACCAAAGAGCAGCAGTCAAATTGGGAGTCATCTCTTTCCCAAATGCTAAACCGCTTAAATCAAATGGACGATAAACAATGAAATCACTTCTACTTGCAGCTTTAGTTCTAGTGAGTGCAAACGCATCAGCTGAAGGTCAGATTGCGAGTTTGGTAAATTTTTCATCAACAGCCGTGCGACCAACAACTCCCGAAGGAGAAACAAATGTCACCTCCATTATAGATGCATCAATGGAGTATACTCTGCCAGAGAACATTTCTTTTTATGGCGGATTATCATTTGTTATTGGAGAGACTTTCGAGAATGCTATCTCTTTAGGGTCACGTTATTATAGCTCAACACCAGCGCTTCAAATTTTACCGGGCATTCCAATGTGGTCGTTTATCGGTGGTGGCATCTCGTTTCTTGACGATACTGTCTACTATCCAGAAGCTGGCTTTCGCATAGGGATATCAGATGTATCACGACTAGATATATTCGTAAAAATATTAAACAGCAGTGGCGACACCTACGACAAGCACGTCATGGTTGGCGCAGGACTTACTTTCTGAGTAAGATGAAATTATTAACTGTTTTCATCGCTAGTTTTTTAATAATAACGACTTACGTTTGGTGGCAAAAAGGTAGCTATATATCCATTACCCTACCAAACGAGAATCAGCGAAAAGAAATGATTGGCACAAGCAATACACCAAGTATTCCGCTGTCTCCAATAAAATATTGAGCCTTGTGTCTTTATGGAACAACTTATCGCTAAACTCGAAGCAAGGATTAACTGGCTAACTAAGCAGTTAGAAAACGCGAACGAGGAAATACAAAAATTAAAGGAAAAGAACGACCCCTCCATTGAGTACAGCGCTTCAATGGACCTATTGCAACACATGGCCGATCGTTCAACTGAAGATCAATTGCAGCTCTATATCGAAGACTCTCTTGACCTTTTAAGTGACACATCAGCCCCGGAGCAAGCAATAAAAATAAGCGAAGTCGAATATCAACTTCGCTTTGATTTATTGCACGAGCATGCTGATAGCAGCACCACAACCACGACAACAGAACAGATTGATTACATGACCACACAACAACCTGAGCTTAACGGCTTGCAAGAAGACGACAAACTAGTCGATACCGACATTAGCGTACAGGAAGCAAGTGACAGCACTACAGAGGCAGCGACTCTGACGCCTGAACAAAAAAAGCGTCAAAAGAATCAAAAAAATAATCGCCGTCTAATTAAAATGCTTGAAGACCGTTACCCCAAAGCGTTTGACTGGAATCAACCTAAACCTCTAAAGGTCGGTATAGACAAAGATATGGTGCTGGATGATGACTTCAATGCCAGCAAGCAAAAACGCGCCCTAGCAGCTTACACACGCTCAGACAGATATAAGAAATGCTTATTGTCTGGCCAACCACGAATCGACCTAGAAGGTATTGCAGTCAACAACGAGCCTGCCCTACCTGACTCTATGATTCCAGCAAAAGCTAAAACAGCGACAACGAGCAGACTCGCAAAAGAAAGACCTGCCCAACCAGCTCGCAACAAGCCAAAAGCTCAAGCTCAAGCTCAAGCTAAAGCTAAAAACAAAGCACATTCAAAGCCTAAAACAGCTCAAAGCGCACCTAAACAAGAAGATATTTATGACAACTTATCTCCTGAAGAGCGCATGAAAGCGAAATTAGCAAAACTATTAAATAAATCTTAAAAAACTATTTACATAGTAAGGCGCGATGTATATTATACGTCGCGCTGCTNCACGAAAGTTTCGGTGGTTCGAATCCACCTCCCTCCACCATTAGCAGTTTCTAATTAAGATTCAATATCTTACCATCTAGATTAACAAAACAATCCACAAGTAATTTTAATACCCATCTACATTTATCAACAAAACAACACCTTAATAACAGACTTATCCACAAGAAAAATCCACACCTCACCAGACACACCGAAGAACCAGCCCAAAAAAAACCACCATCACAACCAAAAATCATCACACCACAAGACACACTTAGCAACAATAGACTTAATAGCCCATCCACACAATCCTCACCCCACATTACAAAAGCAAGCATGACACCCACCACCAAGCCGATCCAAGGCAACAAGTGATACTAAACACTCTCAGAAAGCCCGCAGCACACATTTAGAGCAGACCGCAGCGCATGACGATAGACGATAGACGATAGACGATAGAC
>NZ_KZ454914.1:0-6522 GCF_002792415.1 Marinomonas sp. BSi20584 | reverse complement strand
TAGAGTACCACACCACCTTTTAAAATAAAGGCAGGGAGAAGTGATGATGTTGTAAAGGTATCTTAAAATCGAAAATGTTGGCCTTTCTATATGGTTATATTTTTATGATTAATTTACCAACATTTTTTCCTTTGAATAGACTCATAAAAGCCTGAGGTGCATTTTCAATGCCTTCAACAATATGTTCTCTAAAGGTCAGTTTTCCGTCATGCAACCACGTGACTGCTTGTTGATGATAGTCATCTTTCATGTCTACTAACTCATCAAATATGAAACCTTGTACTTTTAGTCTTTTAATCAGTACCTGTGAAAAAGCACTAGGAAAACGATCTATGCTTTTAACCTGAGGAAGATTGCGGTCAAAAGAGATTGTCCCACAAACTAGAAACCTACCATGGGTAGCCATATTATTTAACGCTTCAAACGCAATATCTCCACCGACGTTATCAAAGAAAATATCAATTCCTTGTGGTGTAAGTTTTTTTAGATTTTCTGAAAAATTATCATCTTTATAATCAAGTGTTTTAATGCTGAGTTCAGTCTCCAATATCTTGCACTTCTCTTGCCCACCAGTAATACCTATAACATTACAGCCAAGGTTTCGTCCTGTTTGCGCCACTATTGAGCCAACGCTGCCATTTGCAGCAGATACAACAAGCGTTTCGCCTGCTTTAGGTTGGCCATAGCGAATTAATGCGCCATATCCAGTTAAACCAGTTAAGCCCAATACTCCAAGATAAGCACTTGGAGAAACTGCATATTCAGGCAATTTCACTAAATTGCTACCGTCTGAAATAGCATATTGCTGCCAACCGTGCGCAGAAGATACGAGCTGACCAACAGAAAAATTTGCATTATTGCTTTGGATCACTTCGCTAATCGTTTCGCCAATCATAACAGCGCCTAATTTTACCGACGCGGCATAAGAAGGTGTGTCGTACATACGTCCTCTCATATACGGGTCTAAAGATAGATATAGGGTTTTAAGTAAGACTTCGCCTGCTTGAGGGAAAGGTATTTGAGATTTCTGAAGGGCAAAGTTCAGCTCGCTGATTCCTGCAGTTGGGCGAGAATGCAAAATTATCTGTAGGTTTTTGTTTTCCATGATTTTTCCTGTAAGTAATTCGCTCAAATCCTGTTTATAGGATGGTCAAAAAAGCATCGTTAAGATCGTGTATATTTGTGTAGACTAACAAATAAAATATATTTTGTGATAAAAATATATTTTACATATTAAAAAATATATTTTAGGATCGAATGCAATTAGAGTTTTTAGGAGTAGTAAGGTTTTGAGTGTAATTAAGTCAAAGGCAATGACAGCGTATAAGCAGTTACGAAAGGACGTTATGTACGGCAAATACCAGCCACTAGATAGGTTACGTATTGATCCGATTTGCGAAACCTTGAAAGTTAGTCCGGGTGCGGTTCGTGAGGCCTTATCTCGTTTGGTCTCAGATGGGTTAGTTGTTGCTGAGGAGCAGCGTGGTTTTATTGTTGCGCCAGTATCCGCTGTTGAAATGATTGAACTGACAGAAGTTCGTATTGAGATTGAGTCTTATTGCCTCAGAGAAGCGATTAAGGCCGGAGATTTAGATTGGGAAGCGTCAATCTTGTCTAGTCATCACAAGCTTTTACGTACACCGATTGGAAACGATTTCTTGTCTGTTGAATGGCTAGAAGCCCACTCTGAATATCATGACTCGTTGGTATCTGCCTGTGGCAATCGTTGGTGGCTGCGTTTTAGAGAACAGCTTTTTGCGCAGGCCGAACGCTATTTGAGCCTACATAGGGTAAAGGAAGAAGTTTACCTTGATGTTAATGAAGATCATCAAGGACTTATGCAAGCTGTTTTAAATCGAAATGAAAAAGAAGCTTGTGAAATTATGAGTAACCACCTGCAAAAAGCGGCTGATAATTTACTGAAGTCAGGCGTTCTGGACGGTTGATTTATAGCTTCTCTAATATTTTATATATGAATAAGCCATTATGAAAAAGTAGATAGTATAAAAATAATTATTTAAGAGTACTTTTTAATATTTCATAGCAATCTGAAATATTATTTATTGGAGATGTTTAATGAATAAAAATAAAAGCGTTATTGTGACATGTGCCATTACAGGCTCACTTCATACTCCGTCTATGTCCCCTTACTTACCTATTACGCCTGATGAAATTGTTTCGGAATCGATAGCGGCGGCAGAGGCTGGAGCCTCTATTTTACACCTACATGCCCGTGATCCTAAAGATGGACGTCCTACTGCTAACCCCGATATTTTTATGGATTTTCTTCCTCGTATTAAGCAGCAAACTAATGCCGTACTGAACTTGACCACTGGTGGTGCACCAGGTATGAGCATAGACGAGCGCTTAGCCGGCCCAGAACGAGCAAGCCCAGAGATGACTTCGTTGAATATGGGATCCATTAATGGTGGTTTATTCCCTGCTGCAGAGAAAATCAAAACGTTTAAATACGACTGGGAAAAAACCTTTCTTGAAGCCAGTAAACGCACATTATTCGAGAATTCATTTGAAAATATTGAAGCTATTTTAAATCGCATGGGCAAAGGACATGGCTCACGGTTCGAATTCGAAATTTATGATTTATCTCATATCTACAACCTAGCAAATGTTCTGGACCGAGGTCTATATGACGGCAAGCTTTTCCTTCAGTTTGCGTTAGGTATTCTTGGTGGAACCGGTGCAGAGGCTGACAATTTACTCTTAATGCTTCGTACCGCTCAGCGCCTTTTTGGTAACGATTTTGAATGGTCAATCTTAGCGGCTGGGCGTCATCAAATGCCTATGTGTACTCATAATGCTCTTCTAGGCGGAAACGTTCGTGTTGGTCTGGAAGATAGTTTGACTATTGGTCCAAAGCAACTGGCGACGTCAAACGCACAACAAGTGTTGAAAATTCGAGGCATTCTAGAAAGCTTAGATTATACGATCGCAACACCGGATGAAGTACGAGAGCGTTTACAACTTAAAGGTGCCCATGAGGTTAATTTTTAGAACTTATATTTTGTAATTTATTAATACTAATTTTTTTAATTAATATTAATTTGATGACTTCTTTATATGTTTTCTGAAATTTTTACTAAATGATGTTTATTAACTTTAAATATAAAAAAAATAAAAGATTAGGAGTTATTAATGAAAAAAATAGTGATTACTGCAGCTATATTAGCCTTTGGTGTAATAAATTATGCCCAAGCAGATACGATTAGAGCAACTAGTGCTTTTGGGCCTAAACATGTAATGGCACAAGCTGGTTACCCTGCTTTATTCAAAAAATTAAAGGAGCTCACGGATGGTCGTTGGACAGGTTATGACACGCCATCTGGTCTTGTTGGGCCGAATGAAATGAACTCAGCCTTGCGTGAAGGTATCACTGATATGGGACCGGTAATGTTCCCTTATTTTTCGGCTGATTATGTTGAGAGTGGCATTGTGGGTGACCTCTCTATGTTAGGTACAGACAATAGAGCAATCGCCTCTGCTGTTTCAGAATACATTGCAACTTGCCTGGAATGTATCAAAGAATTTTCTAAAAATGGTCAAGTCTATTTAGGCTCCGATGCAACAACTGCCTATCAATTATTGTCGACAAAAAGAATAGAAAGTCTGAGTGATTTGAAAGGTTTGCGTGTTCGAACTGGAGGTGCCACATATTCTTATATTATAGAAAAAATGGGCGCTTTACCGGTTTACTTCCCTGCCAGTGAAATCTTTGAAGCCCTAAGTTCTGGTGTTGCTGATGCTACTTATAGCTCTATACCTGATTTAAAAAACATACAGCTTTATGACGCTGTGAAGTACGTGACCTTGATCGATAAAGGGGTCTTTAATGCCGCAGCGATGACGAATCTCAGTCAAAGAGTGTGGGATAAAATGAGCTTGGAAGATCGCTCATCTATGGCTCGTGCTGCTCAGTACGCACAAACTATTGCAATTTATTCATGGCGCGATACTGCAGCAGAAGCAGAAAAAATAGCGAAAGAGAAAGGCATCGAATTTATTCAACCTGATAAAGAATTTGTCAAAAGAGGCAATGACATTCGTGACGAATATATGGCAGGTGTGACGGAAGCGCTTACTAAAAAAGGTGTTACAAATGCAGCCGCCAAAGTGGATCGCTACAAGGCATTGCTGAAAAAATGGGAAGGCCTTGTTGCAAATGTAACAACGTCAGATGAGCTTGCAGAACTCCGTTATAAGGAAATCTGGAGCAAAGTTGATATGAAAACTTACGGATCACATTAAAATGTCTAGTTTTGAGCTCATTTTAAGACGAATGACTATGGGCATCGGGATTTTAACTCTCGGTGTTATGCCTGCCGTCATTGTTGCTGATGTTGTAATGAGAAACCTGTTCGATGGTGGCTTTCCAGCCACTATCGAAATAGTGTCCAGATACCTTATTTTAGTCATCAGCTTTTTACCCATTGCTTATGCAGAGGTGAAACGCAGACATATAGAAGCATCCATTCTTACCGATAGATTACCTAGTTCAAGCCAGCCTTTTATTAATTTTTTAGGTTTTGCCCTATCACTTCTTGTTTATGCTGCCTTGACTTGGGGAACTATCTTAGAAGCCTATCACCAAACGGAAATCAAGGCGTACATTGAAGCCGGAACCGCTATTTTTTATGTCTGGCCTGGGTATTGGATACTGCCAATATGTTACGGGTTAATGGTGCTTGTTTTAGCTATGCGAATAGTGCAAGTGGTTACTGGCCGATTTAATCAGGAGGTCGCATAAATGGAACCTATTACGATTGGTGTAGTGTCATTAAGCGCTGTTTTTGGCTTGATTCTCTTACGAGTACCAATAGGCGTGACACTAATTGCGGTTTCTTTTGTTGGTATTTACGCCATTATTGGTGAACGTGCAGCATTTAGTATGCTTTCTACTGCACCTTATAGTTTTGCTGCAAACTGGACCTTGAGTTCTGTTCCAATGTTCCTACTTATGGGATACGTTTCTTATCATGCAGGACTGACGAAAGGGTTATTTAATGCGGCGCGTGCTTGGCTTAGTTGGTTGCCCGGCGGTTTAGCAATTTCTTCACTTGCTGGCGCGGGCGGCTTTGCTGCTGTAACCGGATCATCCATTGCGTGTTCTGCCGCTATTGGCCGTATTGCTGTCCCAGAAATGCATAAAACGGGCTATGATATTCGTCTTGCCACAGGCGCTGTTGCTGCAGGTGGTACTATTGGTGCTTTAATTCCACCTAGCTTGATTTTGATTTTATATGGAATTCAAGCTCAAGTTTCGATTACTAAACTCTTTCTTGGTGGACTGATAATAGGACTAGTCTCTCTTTTTCTCTATATTCTTGTCGTCTTGGTGGTCTATTTTCTAGCGCCTAAATCAATGCCTCGTACAAAACAGGTAAGCTTTGAAGAAAGAATGGCTGCACTTAAAGAGGTGTGGCCTGTTCTTCTGATGGTGATGATAGTTTTTGGTGGCCTTTTTTCTGGCATATTTACGGCAACCGAAGCCGGCGCGGTGGGCGCTGTGATTTCTCTTCTGATTGGGTTTGGGAATAGATCTCTGTCCATGCGAGGAATGGGTGAGAGCTGTATTGATACGCTGTTAGCAAGTGGTTCGCTTTTCATCATTGCCATTGGTGCTAACTTATTTACACGACTCGTTTCTCTTAGTGGGTTATCTCATTTTATTGGTAGTGGAATTGAAAGTTTAGACTTGGGGGTTGTAGCTGTTTTATTGCTCATATCCTTTGTGTATTTAGCGCTAGGAATGTTCTTGGAACCAGTTGGCGCGATGTTATTAACCTTGCCGCTGTTTCTTCCATTGATGGCTACTTACGGTGTTGATGTCATCTGGTTTGGTCTTCTGGTTGCTAAGCTCCTTGAGATGGGAATGATTACCCCCCCAGTCGGATTAAATGTGTTTGTAATACATTCTGTGGCACGGGATATTGTTCGATTAGAACAAATATTTTATGGGATTATACCTTTCTTAATTGCTGACTTTATACTGGTAGGAGTCATGATTCTGACAAGGGATATGTATATGGGTTTTATATCTTAGAGGTTGTTCTTTTATTAAAGTCCGCTTACTAAGGTGATTTTTAATATTCACACTAGAAAAAAGGCTTTTGATGATTCAGAAGCCTTTTTGTTTCTAATCAGGAATATAATGCATCTAATGCAGTTCGTTCTAGTTGTTCCAATGACTAGTCTGTATCAGGCCGGTACTCAATTAACACATTTCACGTGATGGTTAATAATACTTTGAGCTAATGTCGATGACTGTTTGCATATTCCAGAAGACGGTAAGAATGCTGAGCTAGATGTATTAGATTGTGATCTGACTTTAATGCTCTAATTTAATCGTCTTTGATGCATGCGTTGTTTCAGTATAGTCGTGGATATTTCCTGAATTTTCGGCGCGAACAGAACATTAATTTGCATCGTATCGAGTATTGCTTCGAGCTTTTGCCAACCATGCCCAAGCTAGCTGAAAGTAGACATTGTTGGTCATAATAACCAACA
>NZ_KZ454913.1:0-7165 GCF_002792415.1 Marinomonas sp. BSi20584 | reverse complement strand
CATTTTTGAGTTCAGGCATAGTGGTTTCCTTATGAATTTGTCGTGAAGTTTTAACGAGTCTAACCGTTGTCGGGTCTATTTACGAAACTTGGCCAAATGACAGCTTGCTATACTTGTCTCCGAGTTGGCTAGATATTACATCTAGTGCTTTAAATAACTTATTTTTAAACTTTGTTAAACTGCATATTTTTTAAAAATACATCAATGAATTTTTGCACCGCGGGTAGTTTTTCCCGGTTTTTACAGCTGTATAGATAAAAATTTCGGTAAATAATAGGATCGCAAATAGGTATTATAACTAGTCCATTTTGTTTCACTGATTCGATTGCATAAGGCAGACAGATCGTAACTCCTAAACCATTTGCAACCATGCTCAAGGCCGTTGACATGAAGTTAACCAAGTATTTCGGACTAATTATATACTCAGAAGACTCACGTAATAAATTGTCAATGATAAGCTCTGTAAAGGATCCTCGTAGAGTTATTAGCTCTAGGTTGGCAAGGTCTTTCCATCTGATACTGGCCTCTTTCGCAATCGGATGATTTGGGGGGAGTGCCAAATGAAAAGGGTGTGAGAATATTAGCTGTTTGTTAAGGCTAGATAGTAATTTTCTTTCTGGTCCAATACCAATATCCGCCTCACCTAGGTTGACAATTTCTTGTACGTTTTCTACCCCACAATCAATTAGACTGACTTCAACCTGAGGAAACATTTTACTATATAGAGCGATTATCCTAGGTAGTTCAGCCGATGCTAGTTGCTGAACAACAGCGATTCTTACTTTGCCATAGTCAAGTTTTTTTAGGCCCATCACTTCATTTGTCAAAGCGTCCATTTCATCTAGCATACGGATAACTGCAGGAAGAATGTTTCTACCTGCTTCGGACGTTTCTAATTTTCTGGTCGATCGATCAAACAAGCCTAATTCTAAGTTGAGCTCTAATTCCTTGATGATACTACTAAGTGCTGATTGAGTGATGTGCAGATTTTCTGCCGCTTTAGTAAAGCTTCCCTCTTGGTGAACCGCCAGAAATGCTCGTAACTGCCTTAGTGTAACATTCATTAGATTATCCTATATATTTATCAATATAATCTGTTTGTCTAATAAATATATACCTTATAGTATTTTTTACATAAAGATAAATATCTTCAAAATAAAAATAGAAGGGCTTATGGACATCAAAAAGACATTTTTACCTGTTGACGAGCGTAGCGATTTCTCAATTCACAATCTACCTTACGGAGTTTTTAGTAGTGGCAAGTTGAGCCCTCGGATAGGTGTCGCTATAGGTCACCAAATTATAGATTTGAGTCAGCTTGAAGAAGCAGGCCTCCTTCCTACTTCAGATAATTCTGTTTTTAATTGTGACACGCTTAACCCTTTTATTTCTCTTGGAAAAGAAATCTGGCATGAAACACGGGCTCGCCTTCAAGACCTTTTGGATTTCAATAATCCAGAATTACGTGACAATAACGAACTGTGCGACAAAGCAATCATTAACCAAGCCGATGTACAAATGCATTTGCCTATTCATGTTTCTTCTTATACTGACTTTTATTCATCTCGTGAGCATGCCTTTAACGTGGGCTGTATGTTTAGAGATCCTAAACATGCCTTAATGCCTAATTGGAGTGAGCTGCCTATTGGTTATAACGGTCGTGCTAGTTCTGTCGTAGTTAGTGGTACAGATATAGTTCGTCCAAGCGGACAGGTCAAAGTTCCTGATTCAGAACGCCCCATTTTTTCTAGCTCTCGAAAATTAGACTTTGAGTTAGAAACTGCTTTTATAATTGGGCGTCCAAACGCTATGGGTAAGCCTGTTTCTATTGAAAACGCTCATGAGCATATATTTGGTATGGTACTTCTCAATGATTGGTCCGCACGTGATATCCAACAATGGGAATACGTTCCACTCGGCCCGTTTAATTCAAAAACATTTGCTTCTTCTATTTCGCCTTGGGTAGTGACTCTTGAGGCTTTAGAGCCATTTCGTTGTTCCGGACCTAAGCAAGAACCTCTTCCGTTGCCTTATTTACGCGAGAAGCGTGATAACAATTTTGATATTAACCTTGAAGTATCTTTCGATGTTGCAGGTCATGAAACGGTTATTAGTAAAACAAACTTTAAATACATGTATTGGACAATGCCTCAGCAACTTGCACACCACACCATCAGTGGCTGCAATATGCAAGTTGGTGACTTGTTAGGCTCTGGCACCATTTCAGGGAAAGATAAAGGGAGTCGTGGCAGTTTGCTTGAGCTGACTTGGAATATGACAGAGTCCCTTACCTTAAATAATGGTGAATCACGATACTTTATTGAAGATGGGGATGGCATCGTCATACGAGGATATGCTCAAAAAGATGAGGTGCGTGTAGGGTTTGGTGAAGTACGTGGAAAAATTCTTCCTGCTAACGAGTTTAATTATTAAGGCGAATATCATGATTAAACTTTATAGCTATTTTAGAAGTTCAGCTGCATATAGGGTGCGTATCGCTTTAAACCTTAAAGCGCTGTCATATGAGTACATCCCCGTTCATCTGTTAAATAATGGAGGGGAGCAACATACCGCTGATTATGAATCTATAAACCCAATAAAGCTGGTACCTACTCTAGTTGATGGAGAACAAACTATTACTCAATCACTGGCCATAATTGAGTATCTTGAAGAAGCCTACCCTAATACAACATCGCTTATGCCTGACGATGTCAATTTGCGAGCTAATATTCGTGCTTTTAGCCAAATCATTGCATGTGATATTCATCCTGTAAATAATTTAAGAGTTATTCAATACTTAAATAATAAATTAGATGTCGATGAGACACATCGTAATGATTGGTATAAGCATTGGATTACAGTTGGTTTTGATGCATTGGAAAAGGTTTTAGCCAAACAACCTGGAAAATTCTGTTTTGGTGATGCTCCAACCATGGCGGATTGCTGTCTAGTTCCTCAAATTTATAATGCCAGACGTTTTGAGATTAGCCTTGATAATTACCCAAATATTCTTTCGGTTTATTCATCTTGTAAAGAGCATCCAGCATTTATTCAGGCCGAACCAGAAAAACAACCCGATATGGCTTAATATTAGAGGAAACTGTTATGACATTTAAAATAGAGCAAATTCACCATGTTGCATATCGTTGCAATGATGCAAAAGAAACTGTGGAGTGGTACACGAAAAATCTTAATATGGATTTCATTTTAGCCTTTGCTGAGAACCAAGTACCTTCAACCAAAGAACCAGATCCTTATATGCATATTTTTTTGGATGCTGGTAACGACAATGTACTAGCATTTTTTGAACTTCCCACCCAGCCAAAAATGGGGCGCGATGAAAATACTCCGACCTGGGTTCAGCATATTGCTCTTCGCGTCCATGATCGCGACACGCTTTTAGCTGCAAAAAAACAACTTGAAGAAAATGATGTCGATGTACTAGGTATTACAAATCATGGTGTATTTCATTCGATTTATTTCTTTGATCCAAATGGACATCGAATTGAACTGACATACGACGATATAACCGCTAAAGCTAAAATTGCTCAAATTACAGAAGAAATCAAATACGAAATGCTAGATGAGTGGACAAAAACCAAACGCGCTCCCAAGCATACGGCTTTTCTTCATGCGGAAGAGTTTGAAGGTAATAAAAACAATTAAATTATTTTCATTAATTCGTTAATTAGTACGAAAAGGTAAACGTTATAAAAAGAGGTGTTAGGAACATTAGATCCATGTTCTAGGTATAAATTCGAAAAATATTTCCTGCTATTGCTTAGTAGTAGAAATAATAAAAACAAAAAAATAAAACTTCATTGAGGAAATAAATATGTTTAAAACAATTCGCTCTATATTATTAGTCGGTTCCGTAGTTGCAGGAATTAATACACCTGTTTCAGCGCAGACAGTACTAAATGTAAGTACTTGGTTACCCCCTACGCATGTACAAAATTCTGTAGTGTGGCCAACTTGGGGGAAGTGGGTTGAAGAAGCCACAGAAGGGCGAGTTACAGTTAATATTGAGAATAGCTCGAATAACCCAGGCCAGCTATTTGAAGTTGTTGAAGACAGTGTTGCTGATGCGTCTTTTAGTTTTAATGGTTTTGTTCCTGGTCGCTTTGAGCTAGAGCAAATTGTCGAGCTTCCTGGGCTTGGTGCTAATGCAGAAGCGGCTTCTTTGGCTTACTGGCGCACTTATCAAAAATACCTACAAGCGGCAAATGAATTTGATGGACTTGAGGTTATTGGCTTATTTACTCATGGACCTGGCGTTATGCATACTAGCTTTCCTGTAAATAGCTTAGACGACCTAAAAGGCAAAAAAATTCGTATTGGTGGGGGAGTTCAAGCAGAAATAGGTAAACGACTTGGTGTAATTCCTGTCGCAGCGCCTGGAAATAAAGTTTACGAGCTTCTGCAAACAGGGGTGGTTGATGGTGCATTTATGCCTATGGTTGAACAACAAGGTATGCGTTTAGTTGAAGTTGCTCCTTATGTTACTGTGCTACCTACAGGGATGTACATGGGAGCGTTTTCTATGTTTATTAGTCCTGATTTTATGGACTCCATCGGTGAAAAGGATGCCGAAGCAATTCGCAGTGTATCAGGTGAACGCTTATCTTTAATGGCAGGAGCTGCTTGGGATAAATCTGATATTGAAGCGAAAAAGTTTTCTGAGGAAAATGGAGGTAAAGTTAATTTACTCAGTTATGGCGATCAGATGTCACTAGATTATCTTAAAGTTACGGATGGTATAGATCAACAGTGGTTAGAGTCCGTAAAAGGTAAGAAAGTTGATGCGCAAGCTGCATTAGATTTCCTCCGCATAGAAGCACAAATGTTCTCCACTAAACAAAAAGATGCTGGAGTTAATTAATGTCTTTTATCTCATGGTTGAATGCAAACTATGAGGAGAGAGGGCCAATGAAATGTTTGGCCTTCTTCTTTGAGCTAATAGCAGCAGCCACTCTATTTGCTCTTATGATCCTCACGTGTGTTGATGTTTTTGGTCGTTATTTTCTTAATCATCCTTTAATCGGAGCCACTGAATTAACTGAGATTGGCTTAGCTATTGTTATTTTCTCTGTCATGCCTGTTGTTACATGGCGTGGTTCGCATATTGTGGTCGATTTAATTGATGCATTTATAAAAAACACGTATTTACGTGTGTTGGCATTAGTTTCATCTATCGTTATTTCATCTTCATTGTACTTTATATCCTTTAGAATATGGGATGTTGGATCCCGTATGTTAAGGCGTAATATTACTACTGAATTTTTGCATATTGAAACTGGACTTGTTGTTCAATATATTGCGGTATTAAGCTTTGTTACCGGAATAAGTGCTCTCCTTTATTTTTTATTATCAATCTTTACACTACCAAATTTAGGAGAAAAGAAATGACTTTGATCCTAATAAGTTTTGCAGTTCTTTTAATGATGATAATGCTATTAAGGATTCCAATTGCATTTGCAATGGGCGTGGTTGGTTTTTTTGGCTTTGCTATTTTGAACGGACTAACTTGGGAAAATATAGGGAATTTTAGGTGGAGTATCCCACTTTCAATGGCTTCCAATCGCATTGTTGATACAGCGCAAGATTATGGCCTCTCAATAATTCCACTATTTATTCTAATGGGGAATTTAATAACAAGATCTGGCCTTTCAAAACAACTATACGCTGCTTCATATGCATTTCTTTGTCACAAAAAAGGTGGCTTAGCTATGGCTACTATCGCTGCCTGTGGTGGTTTTTCTGCGGTTAGCGGTTCTAGTCTTGCTACTGCTGCAACAATGGCAAAAGTGGCGATGCCACCTATGCGAAAATATGGCTATAGTGATGCTTTAGCAACAGCTTCTATTGCCTCTGGTGGCACATTAGGTATTTTAATTCCGCCAAGTGTAATGTTGATTGTGTATGGGTTATTAACTGAAACGAGTATTCGAGAGCTATTCGCAGCTGGTCTTATACCCGGCATATTAGGAATCTTTCTATATCTTGGGGCTGTTAAGTATGTTGTTTGGCGTGACCCAAGTGCAGGTCCTTCTGCTGAAGTAATGAGCTGGGCTGAAAGGCTGCATGCTCTAAAGGGAGTACGGGATATTTTGGGGCTGTTTATTCTGGTGATGGGTGGTATTTATTTAGGTATATTTACGCCGACAGAAGCTGCAGGTATTGGTGCTGGAGGAGCATTGGTTATTGCATTATTACGTCGAAGCCTGAGTTTATCTTCTCTGTTCAAAACACTAGCGGATAGCGCTCTAACATCGGCTACATTATTCGTGATTATTATAGGTGCGTTAATATTTTCTGATTTTATTAACCGTGCAGGGTTGCCTGGCATGATGGTAGATTTTGTTCTATCACTAGATGTTGCTCCCATTTTGGTGATCTTCGTTATTTTAATGATTTACATCATTTTAGGTATGGTCTTAGAGAGTTTTTCAATGCTCCTCCTTACCATTCCTGTATTTTTCCCCATAGTTTCCGAGCTAGGTTATAGTTTGGTTTGGTTTGGTATCGTCGCGGTTATTGTCGTTGAGATTAGCTTAATAACGCCGCCTGTCGGAATGAATGTCTTTGTGTTAAGTAGTATTATTAGGGATGTCAAAACAGGGACTATTTTTAGAGGTGTATTACCTTTTTGGACTGCGGATATAATTCGCTTACTTCTCGTTGTTTTTATCGTTCAAATTTCAACGTGGTTGCCAGATATGATTTATAAATAATATGCATTTTTATCTTTTTTAAAAAATGTGTTTGGGTTTTCCTATAAAGCCAGTAAGTAAGAGTTTATACTGGCTTTATATGGTGTAGATTGATTTTAATCAGATGTCTGGGGGGTAGGCTCTAGATTAGATAATTTAAGAAAAAAGTAGATCTTTGAATGTATTCCAAAGTGTCAGACGCGATTGAAATATGAATAGGAAGAGTTATTTTGAGGTAAACTTTACCTCCAATATTATGGGAATGTGCACATGTCGCTAAAAATACTCAGCCACTTATGGAAGTCACCGATACTTTAAAACTTAAATGTTTATCGCCAAATCTAAGTTACTTTCAGATTCAACAAAAACTAACTTTGTCTGCCACTTATAGGCTACCGCTTAACTAGCCAAAATTCTTACGATTTCTGGCTTGCATGTGTTTGATATCATGC
>NZ_KZ454912.1:0-7914 GCF_002792415.1 Marinomonas sp. BSi20584 | reverse complement strand
TGAGGCTGATTAGGAGAGATGGTATCTACAATTTACGCCAAAAACGACGAGTAATGAAACACGACAAGATTCAATTACTCGTTCGGTTCATCGGTAAAAACATCATCGTTAAGATACTCTACTGGCAATGCCTTGCTCGTCTTAGCACCCATCAACTTTAGCTTCTCCGCTCTAGCAACTAGATTACCGCGTCCTGCAGTTAGCTTTTTCAAGGCAGAATCATGAGTACGACTCACGGCTTCCAGCTTGCTACCGATGTCGTCCATATCTTGTACAAATCCCGAAAACTTGTCGTACATTGCACCGGCTTGACGCGCAATTTCAATAGCGTTTTGACTCTGTTTTTCATTGCGCCAAATGTTTTGAATGGTACGTAAAGTCGCTAATAAATTAGACGGCCCGACGATAATAATATTGTGTTCGAAGGCTTCACTAAACAAACCATTGTCGCCTTGTAAGGCTAAACCAAACGCCGCTTCAATTGGGATAAACAACAACACAAAATCCAACGAAGTGACGCCCGGTAAATCGTGATAAGACTTTGCGCTCAGCTCCTTCATATGACGACGCACTGCATCCAAATGCTGTTTAAGCGCTCGATTTCTGTCTTCATCGGTTTCGGCTTCCATATAAGCCAGATAACTAATCAGCACCATTTTGGAGTCGACAATGATTTGCTTGCCTTCAGGCAAATGGATCACTACATCTGGCTGTAAACGTCGACCTTCTGCAGTTTGATAAGAAGCTTGCGTCTCATATTCACGGCCTTTTTCCAAACCTGAACGCTCTAAAATTCGCTCCAGAATCACTTCACCCCAACCACCCTGCAGTTTATTTTGACCTTTCAATGCATGGGTTAGACTCACCGCATCATCGCTGATTTTTTGATTCAGTAACTGCAGACCTTTAATTTCTTTCACCAACGAAAAACGCTCGCGGGCTTCTTCTTGATAACTCTTTTCTACACTTTCTTGAAACTTTTGGATTTGCGAACCAAGCGGCGTTAATAAAGAACCCAATTGACGCTCGTTTTCTTTCGCTAGTTGCTGACCTTGCTGGCTCATTATTTCATGAGCTATTTGCTTAAATTCGGTTTCGTTTTGCTTTTTTTGCTCGCGGTAAAAGGCTTCCTTTTCCTGCCAAACACTTTGCGCGGCAGCAAATTGTTGCTCTAAAGTCAGCGATTCTTTCTCCAAATAATGAATCTGATCTTTCGATTGTTCTAAAAGACGCTTTAATTCCTCATTTTGTTGCTGCATTTTTTCTTGTGTGTGCTGCCACTGACGGCGCATAGCCTGTACAATAGCACCAGCAATGCCAGATAGAAGAATCGCGCCGATACAAAAGCCCGATAACACCCAAACTGATTGCGAAAGCCAATCTGTCATATGAATTAAAACTCGCTATTTTAAATGTCTGTTTTTAACAAAGTGAGGCATTTGCATGACGTCACGAGCAAAGGCAAGACGAGGCAAAAATAGACGAAAAAGCGGAGTTTATAGGTTATAAATGAGCATTTTGAGTCTATTTTTAACACTGTATTGGCGCGCGCAGCAGTCATGCTAAGGTCTCGATAAGTTTACATGGATTACTACCTAAGCCCAACACACACGCAACGCTTTGATCTAGAAATAAAAAATAGTCAGTTTATTACGACGGTTTGTCGTACGAACGGCCGTGATGCGGCAAAGGCTTTTATCGAAAAAATGCGCCAGCGTTACCCTGATGCTAACCATCATTGTTGGGCGTTTATTGCAGGTATGCCAAATAATGCCCATCTATGGGATCAAAGTGACGATGGTGAGCCTAAAGGCACAGCGGGTAAACCTATGCTGAATGTGTTACAGCATTCCAATTTTGGTGAAACCACAGTAGTCGTGACACGCTTTTTTGGCGGTGTGAAACTCGGTGCGGGAGGCTTAGTAAGAGCCTACAGCCAAGCCGTACAAGAAGCGCTTTCGCAAACAGAATATGAAAATGTGTACCCGCGCAGCCCCGTTCAGCTGAAAATCGCCTACTCTTTACTGGGTAAGGTTGAATATTGGCTAGAACAGAGCGATATAGAAATAACCAACAAAACATACAGTGACAGCATAGTAATTGTTCTTGCTGTTATTGAACGTACTTGGCCTGAACATAAAATCGCATTGACGGATTTATGCCAAGGCAGTTTAACTTTAATTGAACCGGACAACGAATAACTATGTACCAAACTGGACAAAGATGGAGTAGCCGCAACGAGCCTGATCTCGGCGTAGGCATGATAGTAGACAAACAAAACAAGTCTTTTACCTTGCACTTCCCTGATGCGGAAGCGGATCGTCAATACTCAAATGACCAGACTAGTCTTGTTCGACGCACTTTAACTGTCGGCGATCAACTGCACTTTCAAGATGAGACCTTCACCATATTGGAAGTAGAAGAAATTGATGACCTGATCGAATACCGTATCAGCGAAGACGATGATTGGTTAGAAGAATCCATCATTCAATTCCCACGTAACGATAAGAACGAGCTCGATTCTTTACTGGCGCTTTCGCCAGCTCGTCGTATGTGGTTCGACCTACGTCGCCATACGCTTGAACACCAAGCGGCCAACGCAGCATCACCAGTTCGTGGCTTAATGGGCTTGAAAGCAGAGCTTCTACCGCACCAGATTTATTTGGCTCATGAGATCGCTAATCGCCCGAAAGCACGCGCGCTTTTGTGTGACGAAGTCGGTATGGGTAAAACCCTAGAAGCCGGCTTGATCTTGCATCAACGTCTACTAAACGGCCTCTGCAAACGCGTACTTATTCTGACTCCAACCAACCTGCAACATCAGTGGTTGGTTGAGATGCTACGCCGCTTCCACCAGCCATTCTCACTGATCAACGAATCCGTGTATGAAGACTTCATGGAAGGCGACGACAACCCGTTTGAACAACAACCTTTTGTTATCTCGCCAATCGATTGGGCGAGCCAACATCCGAAAGCCACTCAGCACATGTTGGATGCAGAATGGGACATGGTGATTGTCGACGAAGCCCATCACCTTGCTTGGCACCCAGAAACACCAAGCATTGGCTATCAAGTTGTAGCACGTTTAGCCGCCAAAACAGAATCGTTATTGCTGTTGAGCGCAACACCAGAACAAACTGGCGAACGCGAGCATTTCTCTCGCTTGCAACTGTTGGATGCTGATCATTATCACGATTTCGAGCATTATCAAGCACAACAACAAGCATTCAAACAAGCGGCTGAATTAGCAGAAGCACTGTTGCCGTTCAGCCAAGAAGACAGCTCACCAAAAGCGCTAGATTGGAACACGGCGTTTGGCTCTTACTTACAAGAAGTCAGTGCAAAAGACTGGTTCCAAGCACTTACAACCAAATCTGGTGCAGAACAAACCGAAGCCGCAAAAGAAGCCATTAGCTGGCTGATTGACCGTCATGGAACAGGCCGTGAAATGTTCCGTAACACCCGCGCCGCTGTGGGTGGTTTCCCGGATCGTTACCTTCATTCTTATCCGTTAGAAAACAATGAACACTTCGAATCTGCAGATCGCCATGTGCAACCAGAAACCGAAGTGTCTGACGGCTTATGGGAAAAAGATCCACGCTGGGTTTGGCTAAAAGAATTCCTAGAATGCCAAGCAGACAAAGTCCTCGTCATTTGTCACACCGCCGACATGGCACAATGGCTAAATGACCAACTGACTTTTGCTGGCTTCCAAAGTGCCGATTTCCACGAACAAATGCCACTGATCCACCGTGACCGAGCTGCTGCTTATTTCGCAGACGATAACGGTGCACAAATTTTAGTGTGTTCTGAAATCGGCAGTGAAGGCCGTAACTTCCAGTTCAGCCATCACATCGTTATGTACGATTTGCCAGAGCACCCAGACTTACTCGAACAGCGTATTGGTCGTCTTGATCGTCTAGGACAACTAAACGACGTGCAAATTCACGTCCCTTATATCAAGAAAAGCGTGCAAGAGCGCCTATTCAACTGGTACCACCACGCCCTAAACGCATTTTGTCGTACTACGGGTTCTGGCGATAAAGTCGAAGAAGCTTTTGGCGACAGCTTGCATGCCTACTTGCATGGTCAAGACGACGACACTGATTTGCTAAAAGAAGCAAACATCTACCATGAAGCGCTACTAAAACAAATGGAAGAAGGTCGTAACCGCTTGCTAGAAATGAGTTCGTGCCGTCCAGAACAAGCGCGTGCGTTAATCGAACAGATTAACAACCAAGCGACAAAAGGCCTGCATCACTACATTGAGCAAGTTACTCACGCGTTCAACATCTACGCAGATTGCATCAATGATGATCCAGATCGCGCCGCTTGGTTCTTGCGCCCTTCTACTGACATGATGCTCGAAGCACTGCCAGGCATAGAAGAAGAAGGTAAAATGCTCATGCTTGATCGCCGTCAAGCTAGCCAGCGTGAAGACGTAGCGTTCGCAACTTGGGAACACCCTCTGATCACCATGCTAATGGACGAAGTTCAAGGCTTTGACTCTGGCAAGCTTACTTCGGCTATCTTGCCAATCGCTGCATTGCCAGAAGGCACAGTATTGGTAGAAAGTATGTTCGTCATCGAAGCGACGGCTCACCCACGTTTGAAATTGGCGCAATCTCTGCCAATGACACCAATGTGGCAATTGTCTGACTCAAACGGCAAATTCCTCCATCAACAATTTACTGCCGACAAATGGGCCGAAAAACTGAAAGGCGTGCCAAACAGAGTCGCGGAACAATGGGTTGCTGCCTTGCGCAAAAACCTTATTGAAGTACTGCAAGCTCACCAGTTGAATGCTCAAGACCAAGCGCGTCCGATCGTTCACGCAGCGAAAACGTCTTACCAACATCGTTGCCAGAATGAAATCGAACGTTTAGTGGAATTGAAAGCCTTCAACGACACCATTCGTGATGAAGACATAGAACGTCTTGAAACCAACATGCAAGAAGGTTTGACTCGTATCGACGAGCACCAAATCCGCTTGGATGCGATTCGTATCATCTTAACTACCAAGCCGGAATAACATCCTGTGCAGGATGCCGTGCCGAGTTTAGAGCTATCTCGCTTAGAGATATTGTACGAAGACGAATGGTTTGCCGTAATAAACAAACCTGCCAACTGCTTATCTGTGCCCGGTCGTGGCCCAGATAAGCTCGATTCTATCTTGTATCGAGCAGAGTGTTTATTTGGCGAAGCCTTTGCTATACATCGACTGGATGAAGCCACCTCAGGCTTAATCCTCGTGGCAAAAACCCACGAATGTCAAAAACGCATGTATGCGCATTTTCGTGAACGAGAAGTCCAAAAAGAATACCGCGCCTTACTGCGCGGTCATCTTTTGGGCGAAAAAGGCGAAGTACGAAAACCACTGCGCTGCGACTGGCCAAATCGCCCAAGACAAATAATTTGCACCGACGAATGGAGCAAAGACTCCATCACCTACTGGGAAAAAATGGCCTACGAAAACAACACCACCCGTGTTCGACTCGTGCCGTTTACTGGCCGTTCTCACCAACTGCGTGTTCACATGCAAAGCCTAGGACACTCGATTATTGGCGATGAATTCTACGACCCAGAGTTTCAGAACGACCCTCGGTTGTTGTTGCACGCCTATCGGCTAGAGTTTAGGCATCCGTTTACCAAAGCATGGGTGGCGTTTGTCGCGGCTTGTCCTTTTTAGATCCAGCCCCCCGCTAGAATCCAAGCAACGCCCTTCCCGCGAAAGCGGGAATCAAGCTCGGTAGGTCTCAGCTTTAGCCCGACGCGGAATTCACATTCCATTCAAATGCTTTGAGCAAGGAGCTTTTTTCCGCTCTGCTGAGCGGGTAACTTTTGCCCAGATCCGCAAAAGTAACCAAAAGGTCTCTTTAAGATCTTTAATGCCTGATTTTTGTCATCGAAGAATAGCTTTACCGACGCTCTAGGGCAGTAAGGCATAGATTGTTTTTGATGCTTTTAGAAAGCCTATTTTTAACTGACTCTGAAACTCCATAAAGTCGCGCAACTTCGTCGCGTCGAACTGACTTCTTCATAGAGGCCGATAATGTTGAGGGACAAGCACAGAAGGTAACGTCTACTAATCACCAAGTCCCTTCCCCTTTTGTCTTTTCTAAGGGGAAGGCGGAGGATGGGGTGCTCTTTGGGTCTTCAAGTGTGTTTATTTCCTCTCAATGGCTTTTAGCTGAAAGAAGCGAGTGAAAAAGAGGAAATGATTATTTTGTGAATACAGGTATACTTATTTTCAAGAAACCGAACAAAGGAGCTTGGTATGTTGATTGACACGAAAAAAATCGCAGAACTGCCATTCGATGGGCAAATTGAATTAATGGAAGCCGTAATGAGTGCATTGGCTCAGAACCAAGCTGAATTTGACTCACCTAAATGGCATCTGCAAGAATTAGAAACTCGCAAGCATGAGCTTAACGAAACTGAAAAATGGCGCAGTTTTGAAGAGGTACGAGAAAGACTTAAATCGTGATATTGAACGGTTGCGATTTTTTGCAGATATTCATCCTAACATTAATGGCAGATTCCGAGTTCTTGCCCGCAGCTTTCCTTTTTCAATCTACTACCAAGTTATAGACGATCAAGTCTTGATTTTAGCCGTATTAGATAATCGCCAGAATCCCAAAAGCATTGAACATAGACTTACCAATAGTTAAATCCAATACCGTAGGCCAGATGAGAAGCATAGATTGGTTTTGTTGATGTGCGAAAGGATATTTTGGAATGACTCTGAAACGCCATAAAGTCGAGCAACTTCGTCGCGTCGAACTGACTTGTTCAAGGCAAAGACCGTAGGTCTGATGAGACGAGGAACGAGGCGTAATCTGACGATGGAAGCGAAGCTTTCACTTTATGGATTTACACTGGTTCGGAAAAACTAAAGTGCTATGTGAAATAACCATTAATTGGGCGATAAAACAAAAAATGCTATTATCCATAAATGGCTATCAAATCACGATCAATATGAGACTTAGATGGAAAAAATAATAAAACTAGGACCTTGGCTAATCGCTGTAATAGCAATAATTTACACAACCTGTATGCTCATATCGCCATGGATACAAAATGATTACGATTGGCAGAAAGTCCAAGATGTATGGGAACGATGGCAAGCACTAAACGTAGGCATCCTAGCATTCATATCTAGCAGCATTGCCTTCTACATTTCACGTTACAATTCCGAACAACAAAGAAATAGAGAATTCGTAGCCTCGAAAGCATTCCTTCCTCATGCATTAAGTGAGCTTAATAGCTATTTAAAATTAAGCGCTCCAATATTAGTTAGTGCTTATGAACACTCGTTAAATCCAAGATTAAGAGCCATGAAAATTCCTGGCATAGAAAGACCTCCGGGTACAGAAATTACTGCCCCAGAGGCTCCTTCAATTCCGGAATTGCCGAGGTCTTATGCTGAAGTGTTTACAAACTGTATAAGACACGCTCAACCAGAAGTTGGTGAGTATTTATCAAACATATTAAGATTATTACAAATTCACCACACTAGAATGAATGAATTTTCAGTTTCATTTAATACAGTTACAAATTCATCATATCATTTAAGCTGTTTATATAGCCTTGGGGAATTAGGAGCACTGATTAATAATCTATTTGATTTTGCAAGAAGTGAGTCCAATTTTCACAATCCAGAATTAACATGGGAATCTTTTGACACTGCGTTTCGAACACTAAATATATATTTTGAAAACCACGTAGAATTAGAAACACACACCAAAAGAGCGTTGGATCGTCATAAAAAATAGACTGAACGATGCTTTTTCATAGTAAGGAGGCTTTGCCCCATGTCTGACATAAATTTAAAGTGCGCGTGTGGAACGGTTAGAGGAAAGATCTCTTCCGTCAGCTCAAGAATTGGCACTCGGATTATTTGTTGTTGCCATG
>NZ_KZ454911.1:0-8828 GCF_002792415.1 Marinomonas sp. BSi20584 | reverse complement strand
GACGAGCTACCAGACTGCTCCATCCCGCGACTAATCATCGTTAACAACAATCATTTACAATGCTTGTTGGCTAAGTCAATTCGCTCAACCCTTGCTAACGAGGTGCGTATTATAGGTAGATTAATCCAAGAGTCAAGCACTGCAAGAGAACTAGATAGGATTAGTTGAAAAAAAATCTTTCTCCCTCATTATTTACCTCTATAAAACAGACTTAGCCTCTTATTAGATATAGAGAAGCTTAAATACTTGTATCCTCCGCTACCGCAAGGTAAAAGGTAGCCATCCGATATTTTCGACCAACAGGTTAGGAGACACACATGCCCAGCAATATTGAAGCAATTCTTAAAAAGTCAGCAATCCCAGCTGAAGCCGATGCTCTTCCAGGTAGAGGCACACCTTTAAAAATCTCTGGGATACACGCAGTCAACAAAGAACCATTTGTTCGCGCAGAAAAACCCAATGAATCCGAGGTTATTCTTGGAATGGGATGTTTTTGGGGCGCCGAGCGCAAACTATGGAATACTCCCGGCGTTATCGTCACATCTGTTGGCTACGCAGGTGGCTTTACACCCAACCCAACCTATGAAGAAGTTTGCTCAGGACAAACAGGCCACAGCGAAGTCGTACAGGTTGTGTTTGATACCTCTATTATCTCACTAGAAGGCGTACTTAAGGTTTTCTGGGAAAACCATGATCCAACCCAAGGCATGCGCCAAGGCAACGACATAGGCAGCCAATATCGCTCTGTTATCTATACAACCAATGATAAAGATATGCCGATTGTTGAAGCAAGCAAAGCTGCATTTCAAAAAGAGCTACTCGGCGCAGGCCACGGCATGATCACCACAGAAATTGAACCACTCGATACTTACTACTTCGCTGAAGAGTATCACCAGCAATATCTTCACAAGAACCCGAACGGTTACTGCGGACTAGCTGGAACGGGTGTGAGCTGCCCTATTGGCTTAGCCGTGTAGTTTTTAAATAATTGGAATAATCGCTTTTAAAGCTGAACAAGCGACAGAAACGAAAAGGCCGAATCGCAAAGCGATTCGGCCTTTTTAGTGGTCTATATCAGAGCAAGATTAGCCATCAATATTGATGTTGTACTCTTGGTCGTTGTAGATGACAGTTACTGTACTACCAGAAGCAACAGCTGAATCATTTCCAAATGTGGCAACCGTCTTCGTATAATTCTCATTTTCAACTACACCAACAGAGCTTGATGTAATAGAAAGGTGCTCATTCAGATAAGTAGAGATATCATCAGTTCCATCAGGGACATCAAGTAAATCAGATATATCAAGCACATCTGTAGCTGAATTAAAATCGGTCAAACTATCTACAGCAGATTCAGCAAAATCAATTACAAACGTATCCGCTCCCTCTCCCCCCGTCAAAGAGTCTTGTCCAGCACCACCGCTTAGGTAATCATTACCAACACCGCCAGAGAGAGTATCGCTACCAGCACCACCGCTTAGGTAATCATTACCTGCTCCACCAGAAAGATTATCGGCACCACCTTGTCCATATAGAACATCATCACCATCTCCACCATCAAGAAGGTCGTCATTCTCACCGCCGTCTAGGTAGTCATTACCCGATCCACCAAACAATTTATCGTTGCTAGCGTTGCCATAGAGCAAATCATTTCCTTCTTCACCATAGAGCTCATCTTCGTTCCCTCCTCCTTGAAGCTTGTCATTTCCTGAGCCGCCATACATTTTATTCGAACCCGAATCACTTTGAAGCCAATCATCTCCCGCCTCGCCGTATAGTATATCGTCCTGAGAGCCACCTAAAATGTGATCATTTCCATCACCACCATATAAGGTGTCGTTGCCAGACTCTCCAGAAATTAGATCATTCCCACCATTTCCATGAACAACATCATTATCAGAACCACTGAAAATTGTATTGTTATCATCGTTTCCTTCTATGGCATTAGGTTTCCATAAATCACTTGTATCAAGATTATTTTGTGTACCGTCAACTTTGCCGTACTGATTTAGATCATCTGTATGAGCTGCATTTAACTCATCCTCAGAAGACCAGTTATTAGAGGTAGCGTCTTCAGATGTATAAGGCTCATTAGCGTCTGTAGCAGTAAACGATGTTGGATAGGCATCTCCACCCAAAACTTGATAATTATCAGAGTTTGATTCAGCGAGGAAAACACTTAACTGATAGTCACCACCTTGATCCCAATAAATAATCTCAATCGATTGCTTTCCAGAGTCTGTAACAGTGAAGGTAAAAATATCGGTATCAACACTTTGATTACTATCAATACTGGCAACAACATTACCATTTATCTTGATTTGATAACCATCATCTGCAGTGACCTTAATACTATAAGAGCCAACAGCTAGTGACACAAAACCAGTTAATTTAACAACAGAATCTTCCGTACTTTGTTTATTATTATCAACATACTTTATAGAAGCCGAGTCATCACCTAACCAAGACTCTAAATTCGATCCCTTACCAAGGTCTCCACTAGCACGCGTATAGTCAACTTCAGTACTAACGAAGCTTGCATTCGCGCTTTGGTTCGCAATAACACTTTCAGCTAATGCAATCGTCCCTAAGTTACCAGCAGAATCATCATAATTATAAAAGCTTCCACTCAAACCAGAAATGGTTGTGATGACGTCTTTAGAATCAGCACTTTGCACGGTAATAGATAAAGTATTGGTTGTTGAATCACCATCTTTATCGACCGTAACATAGTCATAACTAACAACTGTTGACTCACCTGCAGGAATTGAAGCAATAAAATCCTCACCAGCACTGAAGGTGTAAGTTCCATCACTGTTCAATACAAATGTATTGCCATTATTCTGATCAGTCACATTTTGTGTAACTACATGATCCAAACCATCTGCACCTGCATCAAATTCAACACTACCATTAAGAACATTTGAATCAACATCGTTGACATTATCGACTTCAACACTCGCAACGATTGAATAAGTACCAGTATTTTTTTCTGGAGTAGAAATATGCTGAGTTATCTCACCATTATCTCCTACTCGGAAACCATCCAATGTCACTTTATAAGTCACACCGTTCACTTCAACTTTCTGACTTACCTGTGTAATAGTTACGGTATCATTGGATGAATTGTTATTCGACGTCTCATTATGAACCATAGGAACATCAAGAGTAATAGCTTGAATTTCTCCTGCAATCGTTATGTTAAAACTAATCGACATAGTGACATTTTTAAGTGCTCCATAATCACCAGAAATAGATTCATTTCTGTGAATAAACTGCCCTACAACAAATGATGAATCTATTTTAACATCAACCAAAGAACTTGATTCCGTTGTAAAATAATAAGAGCCATCATGGTATTTATCATAGCCCCAATAAACAGCATCATCATCACCGTCCTCATCATCATCTAAAGTACCTTTACCCCCCTTATTTAATGTGAATTTAGCATCATCAAAATCGATTGAAACACCACCTATAGCGAAGTTACTTTCAGGAACAACATTGCTAAGAGTTAGTTCAGCCATTGTTGTCACTGCATCTGGCGAATCATCCTCCACAGCAACCGACACGTTTTCTGTTGTCGTGACAGTGCCATCGTTCACTGCAATACCAAAGTTGATACTAGCGGTATCCTCCGACGTAGTATCAGCATGATCAACAGGACCACTAAGAGTAACCACATAACCATGTTGGCCATCTGTGTCAGTAAGAGCTACACGAATAATCTCAGTATCACCCGCTTTAGCGACCAAATCACCGCTACTATCCGTTGTCCAAACCAGCGTTACACCACCCGATTTTATAACTTCAGTAGGGGCAACAAGTGACACAGTTAATGTAACGTCACTATCAACATCACTTACAGTAAAGGTACCAGTAGCAGTCACATTATTAGTGGTATCAGAATCACCAACAGTGTCTGGATTACCATCAGCTAAACCTTCTTCAGAAATAACAGCAGAATCAGAACCATCTACAAACGTTAGCTCAGGAGCGGAGTTAACTCGCTCTGTTCCAAGACTAACCACTGTAGTAGCACTGTCTCCATCGTTGTCGACCGCCTTAACAGTAAATTGAATATCCTGAGTCATCTCCTGATACTGTAGGACATCCCATGTACCAGTTTCCCCACTCATTTTAATTTCGAAAACAGGTTTATTATCTTCATCTACAGCCTTAAGCGTATGGCCATCATCACTAAGCGTAACGGTATAACCTAAATCATTGACCAAACCAGTTAGTTTGAAATCACCAATACCATCAGCTGAGCTAGCGTCTACTTGTCCAGTCGCACTTGCGATAGGTTGAGCTGAATCAGCCCCAATAAAAGAAATAGACTGGACAGCAAAATCGCTATTAGAAGCACTTGATGAGCCAGTACCATTATCCACAGCGACAAAATGCACCTCATCAAAACCTCCCGGTACAGAGATCAATTTCGTCGTAACTGAACCTGCTCCACCGCCAGAATTAGCAACGAAATTCTCAGTTTTACCTATGACAACGCCGTCTCGATAGAATACAGCTTGAGCCAACTCATTTTCAGTATCACCATTAGTACCACTAACATATAGAGAACTTAATTGAGCATTCATTCCAAATGCTAAATGCCCTGGCTCAAGTTTAAAAACAAGCTCTTCAGATAAGTTACCACGGGATGAAATTTCACCTGGTAACTCATCAAGTCCAGAATTGGCACTATGACTACTAACAGAAAGCCCTCGACCAGTTTGGTATAACTCAGCGGACACCAATGCCGAACCATCTGCATTAAAACCAAGTGCCTCTACTGTGAAACCTTGCCCCTTATACTGAGAACCAGAAATAACATTATTACTATCGTAATCTCTTGAAGACCCCCAATAACCTTTTGCAAAATCAAAATCCCCCAACACCACCTTAGTAATATCGGATGTTGATACTTGATAGCCACCATCTGGCACAGCATTTTGTGAAATACTTACGCCATCGTCTGCAAATTTGAGATGTGCACCAAGATCTATTTCTGTCGTCGCGGTATCAGCATCTGATGTATTGCTATCTCCATCCGTCACCGTTACTTGCAGCTTAACACCCAAGCCTTCTAACGTAATTTCTTCATTATCTTGAGTGCCATCAGGATGAGACACCGCCTCGTATTGGGTCATAGAGACCTTGCCATCCGCATCAAGGGTAACTTCGAATACTTTAACCCCACTTTCTGTCAAGCCAACTAATTTACCGTCAATCAATGACAAACTAATTGCCTCACCCGAACTAGATGCCGTCAGCCCAGTGTTAGTAGAAGAATCATCAAGTTTGATTTCGTAAGTCACATCACCACGACCATCGGTGCCATAATCGACATCAAAGGCCGATGAGAAATCAACCACAGTAGAAACAGACTCATCAGCAGTACGAAGGTCAGAATCATCCGTCAATACATCCAAGCTAGCGAGAGTACCAGCGTCAACAGTAATAGCTGGAACAGTATCCGTATCAACAAAATTAGCTGTAGCAGATCCAATAGCACTATCACCACCAACACCTTCAGTTGACGTAGCTTTTGCTGTAATAGTGAAAGCATCAGAATTCTGCGGCACAGTCATTTTCAACTGAATATCTGTTAGATCTTTACCATCAGGATTGCTAATCACCCACTCACTACCATTATGACTGAGCTCAACACCATCAGGCGCTCCAACAAGCTCGACATCAACGCCATCAGGAATACCTGTTAGCGTAATACCAGAAAGTGTTTCACTACCATCTCTATCAGTAAGTTCAGCTGATACATCAATCAAAAACTCTTGGCTAGTAGCTATTGTTTCAGTGGTTGTATCCTCTTGATTAGGACCGCCAAGAGTGCCATTACCATAGATAACACCTTCAATTTGATTGCTGCCACTAATCAATGTTTGGTTATCATATTTAACAACAATACTGTCGATAGTATTAAAATTACCATTTCTATTATTTGGACCGAAACTTACATCAAAACCTGTAGTATCACCTGATAAGAAAATATAATCCTTCATTGCATCAGGACTCTGCTGAGAAACAGATCCACCTAATACAGAATTAAGATCTCTTAACTCCTCACGCCCATTCCAATCAGACTGTGTATAGAACCAACCGCTGTCTGGATGAACGACAAATATATCAGCGTAACTTGAAGATCCATGAGGATTGCCATCGCCGTAATACTCTACTACGCCATGATTTTCAGAGTCAGGGTTTGCAATTTCCGGTACTGGATCACCTTTAGTCAACCACACACGAACGCCATCACCAACCTTGACAATTTGACCATTTTGAACGTCAAAACCACCAGGCTGACCACTACCACCGTTAACTTGAGTAATGTCACCAGCATTAGAGTCATCATTCGATTCTAAAGCCGTTATAGTAAGCTCAACTTTTGGTGCATCAGCAACTGGAACGACATTAATATCCAAATCCGCACTTTCACCAGTCGATGTTGTATAGGTAACCGTTGGAACGTCACCAGACCAATTTGTAGCAGGAGCAAAATCGTAAGAGCCATCAGCACGAAGTGTTAACGAACCAACTTCTTTTGCATCATCACCAGTACCGTCTTTAATAACAACAGCTACAGGCGTTGTTGCATCAACATCATAACTTACGCCGTTAACAGTAAAAGAAGCGACAGTTAACCCGCCATCCAAGTCTGAATCATTAGATAAAACGCCATTGTCAGCATTCACTGATAATACGTTGTCCTCTATTCCATTAGCTGTATCAGCTTCGGTGTACGTAAAATTATCTACAACCGCGCTATCTCTACCCTCATCAGACACATTACCAGCATTGTCAATTTGCGTTGCGATCACATCAATACTCGCTCCCTCTGCTACAGTTTCCGACCATGTAATCGTGTTATTACTATAACTGTAAGTACGAGTGTCGTTCTCGTCTGAGCTGATAACTTTATAAGAGCCATCATCGTTTGCCATTAGAGATAAAGACACAACACTAACGACACCGTTATTCGTGATACTTAATGTCACCGAGCTATTTGCACCTACTTCCAGCTCTTTGCCATCCACAGTAACACTTACTTGGACTCCATCATTGCCTAACTCAGCTTTGCTAATCAATCCATCATCGTTCGCATCATCTACAATACTAATCATAGGTGCAGAAGTTGCTGTAGTGTCTACAACAGCACTATCTGTAGACGCTTCAGACTCATTGCCAAACTTATCAATCAAGGTTGCTGTTACAGCAATCGTATTCCCTTCACCTGGATTGTCGAACGAGCAAGTTACAAAGCCATTAGCAATTGCAGTCGCATCCAATTTAATATTATGGGACTCATTACCATCAGTTACTACAATAGTCTGATGTGTATTAACACCCTCTGGTAAAGCAATTTTTACTGCAATAGTCTCTGAACCATTAAGCTCATCTTTATTAATGAAACCATCATCCGGATCACTATCAGTGGTAATCGTCACAATTGGAGTTGGAAGATCATTATCAATAATAGTTGTGGTAGCTTCACTTTCATCAGAAGAAACTCCCGATACTCCCTCTACTTTTATCGAAAATTTTTCATTACCTTCAACAATACTGTCATCAATAGTCGGAACATTTAAAGTAACTTTTGTCACCCCGGCTGGGATATCAATAATGCCATCAGAGCTAATAGATAAAATATGAGTCACATTATTATCATCAACATAACTTGCTGTCATAACATCAATATCTGCAGCACTAGCAGTATCAAAAACAGTGGAAACTTTAATCTGCACATCCTCTGCAGAAGCTTGACTTAAAGAGACAGTGAAAACAGCATCACCTCCCTCTATAGCAAATCCACTATCATCAATAGAAGCATAAACAGTTGAACTATCTTGATAGCGACCATCAGTAGTGTCTGATGTAGCATTGAAATTATTACCTGCCGCATCGGAACCAGAAACACTTGCTTGGATATTATTACTACCCACTAAGTCTTTACCATCTACAATAATGCTATAGACTAATTCTCCTGTACTTGATTCCGTAACTGTGCCCGTTCCAATAACACTTATCCCATTCACCTTCAGCGTGACTTGATCTCCGATCGCAGCATCACCACCAACAGTACCAGTAATAGTAACAAGGCCACCGGCTTCAACAGCCGTAAGCACATCATCACCAGCAATAGTATCGATACTTATAGTCGCGCTTGCACTGATATCTAAAGTCACATCAAGTGAGTCAGATATTGCTGTATTGCCTGCTTTATCGGTAACTTTGACTGTTAGATCATTACTACCTTCTACCAATTGACCAGCAGTAGCCGTAAATGTCCATACACCGCCAACCAAAATGGCATCACCTAATAACGTTGCGCCTTTAAAGACCTGAACAGATGTTGCATCACTATCGATATTACCTAAAGTGAAAGTCGGTGTAGTGTTATTAGTTAGATTATCTGAATCACTATCACCACTATCACTTTCAGCAACAAGATCTATCGTCGGCGTGCCNCGATGGTCGTATCGATCGTCATCGCCTGCGTATCGCTCGCGCTATTACCCGCTGTATCCGTGATCGTCGCCGTGATGCTGTAACCACCTTCATCCAACGCATTCGTTGGCGTGAACGTCCACGTGCCGTTCGCCGCATCGGTGCTCAACGTACCCGCAACGGCATTACCCGCCGCGTTGGTCACTGTCACCGTCACATCGCCATCGACCGCGTCGTATTTGCCGCTGATCACTGGCGTCGTGTCTTTACTGATGAAGTCGCTGTCGGATGAGCCTGTGTCGTCCGTCATCGCATCGATGGACACGGTCACACCGTCGCCATCGCTGTCGATGGTCGTATCGATC
>NZ_KZ454910.1:0-10053 GCF_002792415.1 Marinomonas sp. BSi20584 | reverse complement strand
AAGCCGAGTGGGAGTCAGGACGCTGGCAAGGGGAGTTGTTAACGTCATGACGTTTTAAGGCGAAATTTTATTGTCTTGGGTTAATTCAGCAAAAACTTGTTTAGTGATTTTGTTGAAAGTCTGATAGGCGAATTGTTCCTTTAATGAGTTTGAGCACATGATGTATATATTTCTTTCAATAGGCATAACATCTTCTAAATTGATTTCTTTTACCGTGTAAGCGTCTTTAATCACAGAGACGGGGAAATGAGGTAAAGCAGCGAGATATCGACCGGTAGACAGCATTTTCATGATCATAATGGCATCATTTCTAAAGATAACTTTTGTTCTTGTGCTATGGATACCATAGGAGGTAAACATCTCTGTTGTTTGTTTTTCGAAATACGATGCAATACCTAGGCTAAGCCAATCAAGTCCGGCAAAATCTTCAATTTGAAGGTTTTTTTTGTTTGCGAGAGGGTGGCTTTCTCCACAAAAAATGCCAATTCTATCTTCGATGATGAGTTCACGATGGAGGTTTTCAGTGATTTTATCTGAAGGCTGCGGAGCAATAATAATATCGAATTGATCATCCATTAGACCTTCTAAGGCGATAGAAGGATTAAGACAAGTAACGGTCATTGCAATATCAGGTTGTTCAGCCAACATTCTTTCAATAATGACCGGTAATATCTCCATCGCAAGTAATGAACCTGTTGCAATGCGCAAATTGTGTTTGATGCCTAACTTATATCGAGAGACTTGTTCTTTTGCTGAGCTAAGCCTGCGGGTAATAGCTCGACCTTCTCTCGCCAAAGATTCACCAATAGGAGTGCTTGAAACACCAAAACGACTTCTTGTAAATAACTGAGCTCCAGCCTGCATTTCAAGGGTTGCCATGGCTCTCGTAAGAGTGGGTTGAGCAATGTTTAAATGCTCTGAAGCAGCAGTAATAGAGCCTTTTTCTAGAATGACGGATAGATAAATTAGATGTTTTGATTCCATGTATTTTGGACCTATTAAGGCTTTCTAATTATTATTTTCTTGGTGATCTGGAAAACTAGCACATTCATTGAAAATGCGCGCGCTACAATGACGACACTTTTCTTTATTGATATGTTCTAGAATCCCTATGATAGCGTCTTTTGTATTCTTAGTTAGGTAGGTTGATAGAAAAGATTTGAATACAGGCATGGATCTAATCTCATCTAAGACGGTGCCTTTTAGGGAGCATATCCTGACATAGCCACCTAATTTTTCAATTCGTGATATTTCGGATTCAAGTAAATGAACACCTGAAGCATCCATAAAATTGATGCCTTTGGCAACAATGATAAGGTGCTTTGCCCCATCCTTAGTCAGTTTGCTGATTTCTTTTTGCACATAATCCACAGAACCAAAATACAGTGATCCATCTATACGGATTATTTTTATTTGTGGACACACTTCTAATGAATATCGATGAATGTTCCGAATGATTCTGTTTTCTGTATCCTGTATGGGAGCTACTTCAATAATTCTAGGTCTTGATGTTCTGCGCAGGTAAAAACCAATGGACAAAATAATGCCAACATAGATAGCAAGCTCTAATTGTATAAACAGCGTTGAAAGAAAAGTGCCAGATAGAATAATGGCTTCTGCGTAGCTGAGTTTTAGAGTCTCTATGATTTCTTTTCTATTAATTAAGTTCCAAGCAATTAAAAGTACGCTGCCGGCCATAGCTGGAAGCGGTAAATAGGCCGTGGCTGAGGGGAAAAAGGCAATAACGATGGCAACAATAATAGCCGCATATACAGCGGATAAAGGGCTAACTGCTCCAGCGTCGTAATTGGCACCGGAACGGGTGAATGAGCCAGAGCTCGGATAACAGGAGAAAAAACCACCGACTAAATTCGACATTCCTTGTCCAACAAATTCCTGATTGCCATCAATAATCTGTTTTGATCGGATTGAAATGGCACGAGCAATAGATACGGCTTCAATTAATCCAAGTAATGCCACTGCAAAAGCACCTGAAAATAAGCTATGCAAACTGCTAGATGAAAGATTAGGTAGGGACAGCTGCGGCAAGGTTCCAGGCATACTTTGTACCATGGCAACCCCATGAGCTTGGCCATCCACCAATAGGCAGGTAATACTGCCAAATACCATACCTATTAATAAATTAGGAAGTTTTTTATTAATAAGCTTGATAAGCAGTGAGGTGATTAAAGTGACGATTCCAATTACTAATGCATAGGTATTCAGCTGACCAAGGTGTTCTATTAGTGCGCTCAGTTCATTGATAAAGGATAAATTTGATGGCAGTTTGACACCTATAAAATGCTTTATTTGGCTGGCGGCAATTAGAATAGCTGCGCCAGTTGTAAAGCCAATAATTACGGTATGAGAAATAAAATTGACCAAAGCTCCAAGTCGAAGAGCGCCTAAAGAAAACTGTATCAGACCTGTTAAAAACGAAAGAGTCACCACGATTGTCATTTGCTCTGCGACGGATGAGTAGCCTATTTGCTGCACTACAGAGGCGACAACAATAGATAAAGCTGCAGTAGGTCCTGAGATCATATGAAACGAGCTACCAAATAAAGCAGCAACCGATGCTGAAACAATGGCTGTATATAAGCCAACTTCAGGAGGTAATCCCGCAATATAAGCGTATGCAACGCCTTGAGGTAGAACTAATACTGCGCCAGTTATTCCTGCCACTAGATCTTTTTTAAACATTAAGGGCGTTTGTTGTTGTGCCCAAGAAAAGAAAGGAAATAAGACCGACAAGATGGTTTGAAGCATGATGATTCCATTACGAGTGAAAGGAGACGCCTTTAGTTAGCAAGTATTTTGGATGAATATCAGATGTCCGTTTTTCTAAATGATAAAACAGAAGCTTTTAATCTTGTAATGCTAAATAAGACATCCAATCAATCATTAATGAATAGATTATCGATTTTAGTATTCATTAATGATTGATTAATCTCTCAAAATGGCATTTTACGGATACAAAAATTAGGGGTAGATTGTTTCCATAGCTAGACAAAAAAAATAATATCGAGCCGGAGAACAATAAAATGTATAACCCTAAAAAACTTCTAAAAAACGGATTGTGTGCTGTTAGTGTCGTATTCGCTAGCTCCTTTATGGCTTCTTTTACACACGCTGAACAAATCGGAATGGAATCAGCAACGCCAAATAGTCTTCTTGGAATGTTTCCTCAAGCCATGGCACCTTACTGGTCTAAGCAAGGCGTTGATATTCAATTATCTCTGAATCAGACACTAACAAAATCGCTTTTGAAAATTGGACAGGGGAGTTTGGACTCGGCCGTTATTCCACCTTTAGCTTTTACAGCTATGCAAAAGGGAGTTGGTCCTTACGCAAAGATGGCTGATAAAGCGAAGGCTTTGTCTGAAAATGTACGTGGCTTGTTTACGCTACCTGGTAGTTATTATCACGCCATTACTCGCGCTGATTCTGGTATTAATACTTGGGCAGATGCAAGAGGTAAGCGAGTGTATATAGGACCGCCAGCTGGTGCGGCTAACTCGCAAATTATTAGTCTAGCTGCGGCAGGCGGACTTGCCGAAGGCGATTATGAGGCGATCAAGGCACCTTGGGGGGCCGCTGCACAAAGTTATCAGGATGGACAATTTGATGTGTTTGTCGGTACTTTTAGTTTAGGTTCGCAATCGCTTGCAGAGCTCAGTCTCTCGAATGATATTCGTCTGCTTGGTGTTCCAGGAGAGAAAATGATTCCGCCTAAAGGCCTAGGGATGCAGGCAGCCGAAATTCCAGCAAATACTTATCCAGGTCAGGTAAATACGACATCGGTTTTGACTTGGCAGACGATAATGATGATGGCTGTGAAAAAAGACCTTTCTGATGATATTGCTTACACGTTGACAAAGCAGTTTGTTGAGAACCGTTTGGCTTTGGCAAAATCAAATTCCCTTTTTAATGATCTACTAACGACCGATTATTTTGTCGGCGTTAATGCGCCTCTTCACCCAGGGGCTGTGCGTTATTATCGAGAAGCAGGAATTGCTATTCCAGAAGAGTTATTGCCTCCTCAGTCGTAATAGTTTTTAGATATTCTTTTTATACCATTTTTCATTAAACAAAGAGCTTGCTCTTTGTTTAAGGGAGCTTTTTATGCTTTTTTCTTCTCGTCTTTTACTGAGACTTGTTTCAGCGGTCATTGTCATATTGAGTTTAATGATATGTTTATATGGCTTAGCGAATGTGATGCCTGCCATTGGTGATCTGCGTATAGGGCCATTTCCGCTGGTTTTTTTTAGAGCGACATTTTTTGCTTTATGCGTTGTCACCATTGCTTTTTCAATGATGGAAAGTTATCTGCTTGGAAAAACCAATATTTTAGTGGCCGCTATTAGCACGGTATTCATGTTTGGCTTGCTGTGGTGTTGTTGGTCATTTTACCAGATTAGTAGTGCGCTAGATGATGGCATGTTCTTATTTGGTTCTAGCGAAATGTGGATTGCGGTCTTAGCGTCAGCCGGCGCATTGTTTTTTTGTTGGCGCATATGGGGTGTTCCTGTTGCTTTACTTGGCGTTATCGGGATTTTGTACATGGCAACTGGGCAATATTGGCCAGGACCTCTGCAAACCGTTAGTCATGATGTGAATGAAACATTGGCGCAAAATCTTCTATACAGCTTAGACACCGGTATTTTAGGTAGTACCTTTGCTATCGTAATTACAACAGTATTTCCCTTCATCATTCTTGGCGCATTATTGGAGGGTGTTGGAGCGGGTGACTCCATGATTCGTATTGCCTTTCATTGGATGAGAAAAACGGCAGGTGGCCCTGCTCATGCTGCTGTGTTGTCTTCAGCCTTGTTTGGGACGGTTTCTGGTAGTGCTGTAGGTAACGTGGTGGGCACTGGCGTTATCACAATTCCTATGATTAAGCGCAGGGGCTTTTCTGCCAATTTCGCTGGAGCAGTGGAAGCATCTGCTTCTACCGGTGGGCAAATCATGCCACCTATCATGGGCGCTGCGGCCTTGGTGATGGCGGACTTTGTTGGCGTCAACTATATGACCGTTATTATTGCTGTTTTGGTGCCATCCATTGCGTATTACGCGAGTCTATTCGCTATGATTGTCTTTGAATCCCGTCGTCTAGATATTAAAGCCGATGATGAGTTCGAAGGCGTTGATAAACCCAATAAGCAAGATTATTTAAACCTGTTACTGATTTTTATCCCTCTCTTTATTATTGTGGCTTTGCTGCTGTATGGGTTATCACCATCAGGCGCTTCTATAGCCGCGTTGGCTTGTTTATTTCCGCTAAGTTTTATCAATCCGGATATTAGAGCGAAACCCATTAAACTGATAAGTAGTCTTTCTGTAGGTGGAAGAACATTTGCTGGTTTACTAATGGCCATTGCCGCGGTGAGTATTGTTATTTCGGCTTTGTCAGCCACGGGAGTTCCAGTCAAGTTTAGTGTGTTGCTGTCTAGTATTGTGTCTAATTCATTGCTAGTTTCGTTATTGATTGCCGCACTTTGTTGCATTGTACTTGGCATGGGTATGCCAACCTTGCCGGCTTACGTCACTGTTGCAACGATCGCCATTCCTGCTATGGAACAGCTAGGGCTGGCACCACTTACAGCGCATATGTTCGTCTTCTTTATTGCAGTAGGGTCGGCGATTACGCCTCCTGTTGCTATTGCCGCTTTCGCCGCTGCCAGTATTGCAAAAGGGGGGCCTATTGGTACCTCGGTGCAAGCCTCCAAAGTCGGAATAATGATCTTCATTATTCCATTTACCTTTGCTTTTAACCCTTTATTACTCACCGTCGCTGACTCTGGCGTTAATTTCGAGCTCATTCCTTGGTTATGGTTATTAGTAAAATTAGCGGTTGGAATTCTTTTAATGGCGACAGCGTTAACTGGCTTTCATGCCCACAAGTTACGCTTTTATGAAGTCGCGGCGCGTTTAGTCGCAGCAGTTCTATTATTTGCACCAGGTCTTCTGTGGGATCAGATAGGTATTTCAATGGCCATCTTTTTATGGGGTTGGCATTTAAGACACGAATTAAAAATATCGCAGCGTTTTAAGGGAGCAAAATAATGACGAATATTATATACATTGTCGCAGATGATCTTGGTTATGCAGATTTAGGGTGCTACGGCGGGCGTGAGGCTCAGTTTGGTAAGGTATCACCAAATATAGATAAATTGGCAGAGGAGGGGATGATCTTTTTAGAAGGGTATGCCAATTCCCCAGTTTGCTCACCAACACGTTTTGCTTTAATGACCATGGCTTATCAGTATCGCCTGCGCGGTGCATTGGAAGAACCAATAAACAGTAAGAGCATAGGGAGTTCTACTTTAGGGCTACCTCCGCATATTCCTACCTTGCCATCTCAGCTTAAAAAAGCAGGTTACTATACGGGGTTAATGGGTAAATGGCATCTTGGCTATCCACCCCATTTTGGTCCACGCTCTTCAGGCTACGATGAATTCTTTGGCATTATGGCGGGCGGTGTTGATTATTTTTCTCATAAAAGTGGTCATGGCGATCATGACTTATGGATTAACGAAGAAGAGCATAAAGAAATAGGCTATCTGACAGATCTTATTTCAGAACACTCTCTAGAGTTTATCAATCGTAGAGTGGAAGAAAGTCCTGAGCAGCCATTCTTCTTGAGTATTCACTACACGGCGCCTCATTGGCCATGGGAAACCCGAGATGATGCGCATTTAGCGGATAATCTTTCAACCTTATTTCACCTAGAAGGGGGTAACATCCATACTTATAGAAAAATGATTCATCACATGGATGAAGGTATTGGACGTATTATGGAAACCCTGGAAAAACATGGTATTGCCGATGACACGTTAATCGTCTTTACCAGTGATAATGGTGGAGAACGTTTTTCTGATAACTGGCCTTTGGTGGGTGGCAAAATGGACTTAACTGAAGGCGGTATTCGAGTGCCTTGGGTGGTGCGTTGGCCTGGTGTCGTCGAAAAAGGCAGTGTTAGTATGCAGCATTGTATGACAATGGATTGGTCGCGAACCTTACTTGAAGCGGGCAATGGTCAGTTTGATCCAAATTACCCCGTGGATGGTGTGTCCTTAATGCCAGTATTAAAAGGTGAAACAAAACGATTCGAGCGTCCTTTATATTGGCGCATGAATCATCGTAGTCAGCGGGCTTTGCGTATCGATGATTGGAAATATCTTAAAGTGGATGAGCATGAATATCTGTTTAACGTGACGGATGATGCTCGTGAACGAGCAAATTTAGCAAAACGACACCCAGACAGGCTTGCCAGTATGAGACAGCAATGGCTCGACTGGAATGCCACGATACCTGCAATACCGGATGATGCCACTGTGAGTCTTGGTTATAGTGTTGCAGATATGCCACAAAGGTAAAGTGTAAAAAAACCAGCTTGTTAGAAGTAGAGCTGGTTTTATTTTTTTAAGATAATTAGATTTTTTATTGTTTTTAATTATGGAATTTAAATAAAGGTCATAAGTGTTTTTATGGCATTCGATTTGATATTTCTTGTGCAGCTTCTTTGAGCTGAAAAAGAATTTCATTTTCTAATTTAATCCTTTTTACGCTTTCTGAAGACCAAGCCAAAGAAAGGCAACCTATCAATTTTTGATCATGTTTTTTAATGGGTACTGCAATTGCTTCTATGAGTAAGCCATTACCATTTTGATGATTATAGTAAGACGATTGGCGGATGCCATAACCTAGTGTTCTAGTGTTATTAATCATCTGGTTTAGCCATTCAGCATCTTGAGCAAGTTTTCCTTCTTTGCTTTTTAATTGCTTAAGTTTTTTAATTATATCTAACCTTTCTTCTTCTTCGCAAAATGCTAAATAACAACGACCAATTCCTGAATATAAAAATTCAGGACGGCATTGAGATAATTTAGTGGTAAGGAAAGAGTGTCTATCGCGTGTTGTTTCTACCAATTTCATTCTATCTCCATCTCTTATGCTAATATCTGATGGTAAATTTAGTTTATAATAAAGGCTTTCTAGTATTGGGTTTGCCGCTTCAGCTAAACGAGCTTCTTGAGATTTAGGTAAGATGTCCTCTAGTGTTGAAGAGGAAACACTGTATCTATTCTCGCTGAGCGATTTTATTACCCAGCCATTAATAATTAATGTTTTTAGAATTCTCAGTAAAGTGGCCTTGTTTATATTTGTACAGTTCTTAAGCTCAGAAAGTGTAAGTGCTTGAGGCGCTTTTTTTAGCGTTTCTAATACATGTATTGCCCTAGTAACAGAATCTATTGATTTTACCATGATGTTAACCTTCAAAAGCATAGAGACTTTATGCAATTTTATTATAGTTAGGTTTATGGATGGTGATTTTTATATTTTATCTAATGATAATGTTTTAAAGACAGGAATGGATATTCAAAAAAGAGGATATGTAAAATTTTTTGATATAAAAACGCCCAAGTAAAAGGGGATTAATACTTGAGCATTTTTATAAAAGAGAAAAGCTTAGGGAATTAGTAACTTAAGTTTACACCTAGCGCTACATTGTCTGGTGTTATGTCATAGTTCGCGGCTTCAGCCCAGAGAGAAATGCTTTTTCCGATTTTCTTTTTGATTTGAAAAACTGTTCCTTTGTTGTCATTTGAATCTATATCAGAGTCTTTTTTGTAATAAGCAGCAGTAACTGAGTAGGAGTCGTCTATGTAGTAACGGGCAGCTATACCAAGTGTATTGTAATCGCCTGCAGAGCCAAATGTATCTGTATTTACTTCATAGGTTGTGCCTAAATCTACTTTGTTAAACTTATAACCCGCTGTAATAGCCGAGCGCTTGTAATCTTTTGTAGCACCAGTCAAAGTTTTACTAGAAATAACAAGTCCCGCTCCAAAATTAAATCCGCCTTCATTATAGATGGTACGAAATGATTTTACGTCAATATCGTTGTTGTTATTTTCACTGACAGACAGTGCAGCAGCGACGAATTTAAATCCGTAAAACTTAGGGGATGACCATGCAACAGTATCACTTCCTTCAGATGCTTGCCCAAATAAGGTATTCCCTGATGGTGTTGTTTTTCCTGAGTGGGCTTCATTATATTCAAAATAATCTACATTAGAATATAAGTCTCTATATTGTCCACTTGTTGATCTTGGTGCCAATATTAAAGTACCGTATGAAGTAGGAAAAATCATGCTTGCCTCTTTTACATGAATATCTGCTTCACCATCGGTACCGCCTGTATCTCTACTATTTATCGCATTAGATAGATCTACTTTTAAATTATAAATCACGTTGAAATCATTGGATTTTACAGTGCCATTTATTCCTACTTCTGTTTCAAATGCTTCAGGGTCGAAATCTTTTTTCTCTACATTTAGAACTCCGAAGCTGGTAAAAAATGTGAAATTAGGCTCATTGATGACGACGTCAGAATTATCTGCTGCAGAGGCTACTTGAAACAACATGAATGGTGTGGATAGCGCAATTGCTATTAAATTTCGTGATTTTTTTATCATGTAAGATACCTTTTTTAATAATTATTTTTTGAACATATTGAGGGTATCAAAAGTACTTTAATTCAAAATGATGCGTTTCACCTAGTGAAACACTTTATTGATTTTGTTAATTTTTAGAGGGTTGTTTAAGGTGGATTTATTAAGGGGGTGAGAGTTAAATTAATTTTATGTGAATGATTTTTATTAATTTTTTGGTGTTTATTTAGGGGGGGATGTCTAAATTGATTTTCATTTAAATTTTCTATAGAAATATTTTTTTTTGTTGTGCCTGGATAATTGAATCCATCAGAAAAGTTGGAGAAATTGAGTATATTTTAAATATTATAGATGATATTTGTGAATGATCTAATCTAAATAAGCTATATCTAGAGCATTTTGTTAGCGATGAACGAGCAAAGGCTTGATTGGAACATGACCGTGTCCGATATATTTGTATGGTGGGGTAAAAAGTAAGAGTTGCTGTGTGTTTTTAACGTGCTATTAATGCCTGCTGAGCTAGCTGCTTGAAATTGGTAATGCAGTCTCCGATCATAAGGCGCGAGATGTTTGTGTGTCAACTGCTGCAGAT
>NZ_KZ454909.1:0-10230 GCF_002792415.1 Marinomonas sp. BSi20584 | reverse complement strand
AATAGAGTCCAACTTTATGGGGTCAGTTCACCTACTACAGATTCGGGCCTTTTTTTATTTTTAAAATATAGATACTTGATTTGAATTAAGATGGCACTCGGTTGATGATCCATCGATACACTATGCGTAAAACAGAGAGTAAAAGGGTTAAAACAATAAACTAGAAAGGCAAATTACAGGCAAAAAAATGGGGCTTGAAACAAGCCCCTAAACACCATTTACTAACAAATGTTAGTAGTCAGAGGAAAGGTTTAATCATTAAACAAGCTGCAAGCACCTTGTTCTGCGCCACTTACTAAAATACGTTGTGCGCTAAATAGTTCACGCCCCATACCTTGATGGGAATCGGTTAAATCTTGCTGTGCTGCTTCGCGTTTATTTAGCTCTTCGTCTGAGATCAACACAGACAAAGTACCTTCAATTGCATCTAAGCGGATCATGTCGCCATCATGGATCTTAGCGATAAGACCACCCGCCAATGCTTCAGGCGTCAAGTGGATTGCAGCAGGTACTTTGCCTGATGCACCAGACATACGACCGTCTGTCACTAAGGCAACTCGGTAGCCTTGATCCTGTAAGTTACCAAGGTATGGCGTCAACTTATGCAACTCAGGCATACCTAATGCTTTAGGCCCTTGGAAACGAACAACAGCCACACAGTCACGTTTCAATTCACCACTTGCAATGGCATCAGCCAATGCATTTTGACTATGAAACACAGCAGCGGGTGCTTCGATAATTCGATTTTCATCTTTCACGGCTGAAACTTTAATCACTGAACGACCAAGGTTACCTTTCAATAACGCCAATCCGCCTTCTTTACTAAACGGATTATCAATAGGTCGCACAACATTCATATCTAAGCTTTCATCTGTACCATCACGCCACACAAGATTATCACCTTCTAAGAAAGGCTCTTTGGTGTAATGAGTTAAACCTTTACCCACGATAGTGTTTACATCTTCATGCAATAGACCACCTTTCAGTAATTGCTTAACCAGAAACGCCATACCGCCAGCCACGTGGAAATGGTTAATATCTGCTTGGCCATTCGGATAGATTTTAGTCAATGATGGCACAACTTTGGAAAGAGCTGAGAAGTCATCCCAAGTGATAATAATGCCAGCAGCACGAGCGTAAGCGACAATATGCATCGTATGGTTAGTTGAACCACCCGTCGCCAACAAACCAACAATCGAATTCACGATGCTGCGCTCGTCGACTATTTCGTATAAAGGTCGGTAATCTCGACCCAATGCAGTGATCTTGGTAGACAACTGAGAAGCATAGTTAGTTAATGCGCCTCGTAGTGGATCATCTGGATTAACAAAAGAAGATCCTGGAAGCTGAAGCCCCATAATTTCAACTAATAGCTGATTTGAGTTAGCCGTACCATAAAAAGTACAAGTACCAGCGCTGTGATAAGAAGCTGATTCAGCTTCAAGTAACTCCTCACGAGTCGCTTGACCCTGAGCGTAACGCTGACGAACCGCCGCTTTAGCTGCGTTAGTAATACCTGAGCGCATTGGCCCTGCTGGAATAAACAAAGCAGGCAAATGACCAAAACGCAGTGCAGCAATCAACAAGCCAGGAACAATCTTGTCACAAATACCTAGATAGATAGCCGCATCAAACATGTTATGAGAAAGTGCTATTGCTGCACCTTGTGCGATATTGTCACGACTAAATAGACTTAGCTCCATGCCGTCTTGCCCTTGCGTAACACCATCACACATAGCAGGAACACCGCCAGCGAACTGAGCAACAGAGCCCATTTCTTTAACCGCTGCACGAATTTGATCTGGGTAATTTTCGTAAGGCTGATGAGCAGACAACATATCGTTATAAGAAGATATGATACCTATGTTCGCTTCCTCCATTAGAGTCAGCTTTTGTTTATCTTGAGGTTGGCATGCCGCAAAGCCATGAGCCAAATTCCCACAGGACAATTTACCTCTGTGCGGTCCTTGCTCTTGCGCTTTTTTCATATCTTTAAGGTATTGCTCGCGCAACACTTTGCTTCGTTCAATGATGTCGTTCGTTACCTTAGCAACAATCGGATTCATGCTTCTCTCCGTTTTTGAATTCAGTTATCTCAGCAAACAGCCTGACACTACAATATTATGTAATATTACTACATTTTTAATTTATTTCACGCCTGAAACAGATAAATAACCAATAAAAACACTATATTTTGTAATTTTTTTACAAAAATAATTCGAAAAATGCTTTCTGTCAGCTAAAATACTCGAACTTTTGTAACATAATTCTGTACAATGCTAGCCATATATCAATAGATGATCAAAAAACAATCATATTGACAGGAATTTGTTACTAATCCTTGCTTAAAAAATTACTTATGTAGTATTTTTACGTAAAGAACAAAATTGAACGCGTGTTGTTCGAGTTCGAACATCATGCAACTTTCGCACTATGTTAGAGGTGAGTATGACGATTAAGGTAGCTATCAACGGTTATGGACGCATTGGACGCAATACGCTTAGAGCTTTGTATGAATCAGGCAAGCGTGATCAAATCCAAATCGTAGCGATTAATGATCTTGGTGATTCAAAAACTAATGCTCATTTAACGAAATACGATACTGTCCACGGTCGCTTCAACGAAGAGGTTACCTTTGATGAAGAAGCGCTTTATATCAACAAAGATAAAATCCGCACTTTCTCTGAACGTAATCCTGCAGACCTTCCTTGGGCTGAGCTAGATATTGACGTCGTTTATGAATGCACAGGTTTCTTTACAACAAAAGAAAAAGCCAGTGCTCACATCACTGCTGGAGCGAAGAAAGTTATCATTTCTGCACCGGGTAAAGAAGTTGATGCGACTGTTGTATACGGCGTAAACCAAGATGTACTAACATCTAAAATGACTGTCATTTCAAATGCTTCTTGTACTACCAACTGCCTAGCGCCATTCGCTAAACCATTAAGCGAAAAGCTTGGTATTGAAAGTGGCTTGATGACGACAATTCATGCTTACACCAATGATCAGCGCCTTTCAGACGTTTATCATGAAGATCTTTACCGCGCTCGTGCGGCAGCAATGAACATGATTCCAAGTAAAACTGGTGCTGCAGCTGCAGTTGGCCTTGTTATCCCAGCACTTGTTGGTAAATTTGATGGTCTTTCTGTTCGCGTACCGACTATCAACGTTTCGCTAGTAGATTTAACTTTCTTAGCGCCTCGTGAAACAACAGTAGAAGAAATAAACAAAATCATTGAAGACGCTATCAAGGCAGATCCAATTCTCGCGCAAGTATTGCATGTTAATTATGAGCCTCTTGTCTCTTCTGACTTCAACCACAACGCCTACACATCTAATTTCGATGCGACACAAACTCGCGTACAAGGTAAATTAGTAAAAGTTATGGCTTGGTATGATAACGAATGGGGCTTCTCAAACCGAATGCTTGATAATACTATCGCATTAATGGCTGCGAAATAGTCAAAATACACGAAGGCTGCTGACGCAGCCTTCGTCGTCTCTTATACTTCTCTTCACGCTTTCTAATCTTTGGTATTTAAAATGACTCGTAGAACTAAAATTGTTGCCACTTTAGGCCCTGCTTCCAGCTCTCCAGAAATGATTGAGAAATTGATCCTTGCTGGTGCCAACGTTTTCCGTCTAAATTTTTCTCATGGTCAACCTGAAGATCACATCGAACGAGCTAAAGTGGTTCGTGAAATGGCTCAAAAAAATGGTCGTCATGTGGCGATTCTTGGTGATCTACAAGGCCCTAAAATCCGTATCGCTCGCTTTAAAAACACCAAGGTCGAGCTAAAAGACGGCGCAACCTTTATTCTTGATGTTGGTTTTGACAAAAACAACGGCGACGAAACTCGCGTTGGTATTGACTACCCACAACTAGCAAAAGACTCACAGCCTGGTAACGTTTTGCTTCTTGATGACGGACGAGTTGTTCTTGAAGTACTAGAAGTGAAAGGCCAAGAAGTTATTACTAAAGTCATCGTTGGCGGCGCTTTGTCTAATAACAAAGGCATTAACCGCCAAGGTGGTGGACTATCTGCTGCTGCGCTAACCGACAAAGACCGCGAAGATATTAAAACTGCCGCCGCATTAAAAGCAGATTACTTAGCTGTTTCTTTCCCTCGTTGTGCAGACGACCTTCACGAAGCTCGTGCACTAGCCGAAGCTGCTGGCCTTAAAGCAGGTATCGTTTCTAAAGTAGAGCGTGCTGAAGCGGTTGCTGACAATGAAACATTAGATGCAATTATTCTAGCCTCTGATGCTGTCATGGTTGCTCGTGGTGACCTAGGTGTTGAAATTGGTGATGCAGAATTGATTGGCGTACAAAAACACATGATCAAACGCTGCCGTCAGTTGAACCGCCCTGTTATTACAGCGACTCAAATGATGGAAACTATGATTACTAGCGCAATGCCAACCCGCGCGGAAGTATTTGACGTAGCTAACGCTGTTTTAGATGGTACAGATGCCGTCATGCTTTCTGCCGAAACAGCCGCTGGCGCATACCCTGAAGAAGTAATTAAAACCATGAACCGCGTTTGCTTGGGCGCTGAAAAGCAACCAGCAATCAATCGTTCTAAGCACCGTATCGATGTGACCTTTACCAGCATTGATGAAACGATCGCGATGTCAGCTATGTACGCAGCTAACCATTTGGAAGGTGTTAAAGCGATTATTAGCTTGACCGATTCAGGTACTACACCACTTCTTATGTCACGCATTAGCTCTGGTTTGCCAATCTATGCATTGTCTCCAAACCAAGCAACACTGAATAAAGTAAACCTTTATCGTGGCGTAACGCCAGTAGCTTTCTCTTCACAAGAATTTAACGTTGACACTATCGTTGCTGGCTTAGTTGACCATGTGAAGTCTCTTGGTCTAATCAAAGACGGTGATCTTGTGATTGTGACAAAAGGCGATCACTTGGTGAGCTACGGTACAACCAATATGATGAAAGTCGTAAAAGTCGGTGCTGTTGAGGAATAAGTCACAGTGAAGAGCAAAACGTTGCAACAAAAAACGATCACGACACCGGAGCGTAAAAACGTCGCTCTGGTTGCTCATGACAATATGAAGCCTGCTCTTATCGAGTGGGCTGAAAAGCATAAAGAAAAACTAATCAAGCACAATCTGATGGCAACTGGTACAACTGGAAATTTAATGCAAAAGCAATTAAACGTTCCGGTACATTCGCTGATTAGCGGCCCTCTCGGTGGCGACCAACAACTTGGAGGTCTAATTGCCGAAGGCAAAATTGATGTGCTGATTTTTTTCTGGGACCCTTTCGAGCCAATGCCTCATGATCCTGACATCAAGGCTCTACTTCGAGTAGCTGCTGTTTGGAACATCCCGATTGCTTGTAGCGTTTCTTCTGCCAATTTTTTGGTGACGTCACCTTTATTCGAAAGCGAATTTGAGCGACAAATCCCAGATTATGAAAAATACCTCCAAGAGCGACTCTAGTCGCTCTTTCTTTTTCTACTGTTTATCAAACAACTTAGATATTTCTAGCTTCCTCAAAGCTCGCGGTTTTCCTCAAAATCGGCTATATTAGCCGCCAATTATTGTCATGTACAAATGTGTTAGGCCACGTTTAGACAGGGCAAATTTACTGATTAGACTCAACGTATAAGCCCCTCAGCACCACGTTGAACACCACTTATAGGAGAAGAGTTTTGCAAGCAGATGTAGCCCTAATAATGGGATCAAAAAGTGACTGGGCGACAATGGAAGGCGCCGCTGAAATAATGGACGCTCTTGGCGTAAGCTACCACGTCGAAGTGGTATCCGCTCACCGAACACCAGTCAAACTTGCAGAATTCTCAGAAAGTGCTGCAGACAAAGGTTTTAAGGTAATTATTGGCGGCGCTGGCGGCGCAGCTCATTTACCTGGCATGGTTGCAGCTCATACTCGTTTGCCTGTGCTAGGTGTACCAGTACAAAGCAAAGCCCTAAACGGCATGGACAGTTTACTGTCTATCGCACAAATGCCAAAAGGTGTTGCAGTTGGAACACTAGCTATTGGTAGTGCAGGTGCTTTCAATGCGGGTTTATTGGCTTGTCAAATTCTAGCTATTTCTAACCCTGAACTTGCTAAAAAAATTGAAGCATTCAGAACAAACCAAACAGAAACTGTATTGGCGAATCCAGACCCGAGAGAGGCTTAATCTATGTCAGTTCTATGGGTATTAGGAGCAGGTCAATTAGGCGCTATGCTAAAACAAGCTGGAACCCCACTCGGTGTTGATGTTCGTCCAATTGATATAGAGTCAACCGAGACCTTAGCACTAGGTCCAACTGATATTGTGACAGCAGAAAGAGAAGAATGGCCAGAAACTGTAGCCACCAAACAACTTGCTACACATAGCAACTTTGTCAACCTAGCGACCTTTCCACAGCTTGCAGATCGTCTAACCCAGAAACAATGGTTAGACCGTCTTGAGCTAGCGACAGCACCATGGTTTCCTGTTGAGGCTGACTCTTCTGCAGCACAAGCTTATGAGACATTAGGTGAACGCATTCTGATGAAACGTCGTCGGGGTGGTTATGATGGCAAAGGTCAATATTGGTTAAAACAATCTGAAGGCATTGAGATACCTGAAGATTGGAAAGGCCAAGCCATTGCAGAACAAGCCATTAATTTTGATGAAGAAGTTTCATTAGTCGGTGTTCGAGGTAAAAATGGTGAAGCGCACTTTTACCCACTAACACTTAACCTTCACATTAATGGCATCCTATACGCCTCCATCTCTCCATTAGAGCGCCTAAAGCCTTTGCAAAGTAAAGCAGAAGTAATGCTTAGCAAGCTTATGGAGGCTTTAGACTATGTCGGCGTAATGGCGATGGAATGTTTCCGTGTAGGAGATGAGCTACTCATCAATGAGCTAGCTCCAAGGGTCCATAACAGCGGCCATTGGACACAAGCAGGCGCAAGCGTATGTCAGTTTGAAAACCACGTACGCGCTGTCACAGGCCTTCCATTAGCGCCAGCCGAAGTTAAGAACCAAAGCATGATGGTCAACTTAATTGGTGTAGATCTAAACTATGACTGGCTAAACTTACAAGGCTTGGAGCTTTATTGGTACAAAAAGGAAGTTCGCCCAGGAAGAAAAGTTGGCCACCTTAATTTTTGTTCTGGTAGCTACTCAGTATTAGAGTCAGCACTAACAAAACTAGATCTTCCAGAGCCTTATCCAGAAGCTTTAGAGTGGTTAGCTAAAAACTTACCCAAGCTATAAATATCCACCCAAAGTTAGATATATCTTAACCTGACAACTAAATGCCGCTATCGTAAATGATAAGCGGCTTTTTTTATCGCTCAAACATCGAAGTGAATTAATTCTATCCAAATAGATAAAAAATAAAAAAACCGCAGAAACGCTTTAAAAATAGAAAATATAATATTTTTGAACTTGTTTACTTTACAAAACTCCTTATTCTAATTGATCTAGCTGAAAACAGCTTATTCAATATAAGAAAAACAGTACACTTAGATGCTGATAAGGAACTTTGAATGAACCATCTTGAACTAGACAGTTATGATTGGCGCTTACTTCGAGCCCTGCAAACCAATGCAAGACTCACCAATGTCGCGCTATCAGAACAAGTTAACCTATCCCCTTCCCAATGCTCAAGAAGGCTACAAAGACTCGAACAAAACAATTTAATTGAAGCTTACTTCACTCAACTTAATGCAAGTGAGTTGGGATACCACGTAACCGCTTTTATAAATATTACCCTTGATAAAAGTATTAAAAATTCAGATCAAGAGTTCAAAAAAGCCATTGAAGCCATTCCTCAAATATTAGAATGTTACTCGGTGAGCGGCGAAGCAGATTACTGGCTACGAATTATTAGCGAAAATCTACCCACTCTATCAACCTTTCTAAGTGAATCCCTTGCCAGTCTACCTTGCGTCAGAGACCTGACCTCAACCGTTGTCCTCAATCGCGTAAAACACGCACCATCAATTCCATTACCTAATTAACCAAGAACACAGAGAAGCGACAGAACCCATATATAGTAAGGGTGTCGCTTCTTAGACCTCAGGCAAGCGAATAACCATATAGACTCCGGCAAGAGTAATTATCGAAAATACCAAAACGAGAGATGCTAATGAGATCGAGTAAGTCAGTAAACTAATACTACTCATGGCTAATAATATAAAACCAATAATAGTATTACTGACTGATACATAGCTAGTTCGCTTATTTCCCTCGCCTAAATTCACTAAATACGTTTTACGACCAATTCTGACACCTTGGTGAGCAACGCTTAAAACGAAATACAGAATAACAATGAGCAATGTAGTAAAGCTCGTCTGAGGAAATAACTTTACCGTTGAAAATAGAGCCACACCAGTGAATGCACTCAATAAAGAAGAAAACATCATCACTTTCCGGCTAGAATGGTCTGAAAATAACCCCCAAAAAGGAGAAGATAACAGGGAAGCCAAACCACTCGATAGGATAAATAAACCTAGAATCAATACACCGTTTTCGGATCTTTGTTGGGCAATCAATACATAATAAGGAGCACTCAGAGCCGCACATAAAAATAACGAACGAGCAATAACGAATTCGCGAAATACCGAATCAGTTCTCAACAGACTAAGCTCTTTAAATACATCAATAAAATTTACACCTTTGTCTCCAACTTCACTTAAAGGCTCTTGCACCAAAGAATAAATTAAAGCGGCAAATAGCCAAATCATTGTAGCTGCAACAATTCCCCAAATATAAAAGCTCACATTACCTTGAATACTATCGAAGAAAAATAACGTACAAACAGCTATACCTATTGTTATAAGTCCTGAAGCACTAGAGGACCATCCAGCAACCCTTCCACGCTTATTTTTCACAACAGTCTTACCAAGCACATCTTTCGACGCTACAGAATTAAGCCCCCTTGCTACACTAAATACTATTAATGCAACAATAATTGCCCAGCCTGCGCTTACTCCGTCTAGCAACAAAGCGGCGCACCCTATCACCACCACACATAGAGATTGAATTAGGCTTCCCAACACCCAGACCCACTTTCGAACTTTCACCTTGTAAATAAAATGAGCAATAATCAACTGAGGCAACAAAGATCCTGATTCACGTATTGGCACCAACCAGCCCAGCAGGTACAAAGGAGCCCCCAAGCTTTGTAGCAACCACGGCAAGGTAACTTTTGGGTTGATCAAAACATCACCTAAATTGATTAAAAACTGAGAGATAACCAACTTGAAAATATTTCTTCTATTTGCCTTCTTTTGCACTTCTTTATCTAGCATAACAACACTCTATTAATATTTTATTCACAGAATACTCGCTAAAAATTGCCTCTAAAAAAACAAGAATAACGGTTAGCATAAAATATGCTCATTCTAAAAAAATTTATGATATTTATAGCAGTCTTAATAGAACTATAGACGTATACAGCTACCAACTTAGGACAAAATCAAAGGAAGCTAATTCACACATAATAAGCTGCAGCTCTTTTAGCTTACATATCCACAGGAAAGTAGGTCTATTTAGCACCACAACAAACCGCAGCCCTTTAGACAAGTTTATTAATATCCAATCACAAACTAAGTAAAACGAGCTTATGAAGTAAGACTTATTCACATCTTTGTAAAAAACGTAAAAAGTCTGTCACTTGATTAGCCAATCATACATCGACTAGATAGACTTATTTAGCAATCAAAAAAACATAATTAGTAAGGATAGATGACATGGATTTAATTAGAATTTTATTTGCCATTCTTTTACCGCCGCTTGGTGTCTTTTTACAGGTTGGTATCGGTGGTGCATTCTGGCTAAACATATTACTCACCATTTTGGGCTACATCCCAGGAATCGTACATGCTGTCTGGATCATCGCTAGGCGCTAACCTCAGCGCTCTCTAGATGAAAAAGCCCTGATAGCTGATCAAACGCTGGACGATCATTAGGCGGCAACCTCAATGATATGAGGCTACACATTATTCTGCTTCGTCTCTCACTGTGTGCTGACTCATTCCATCTTTGGCATTGGATTCGCGCTGACGCGTTGAGCTTAATAACCTCCTCCCAACCTCCCCATGAGGAGGAGCAAAAATGCCTGAGCAGTTATGACGTCGACGACTTCATTGATATGATGCTGGCACGCATTATCCTGCGTCGTCCCTCCCTTATATCCTGATACATGCCATCTTGGCATTTCCCGCAGACGAAAAAAAGCCCTGACAGCGTTAGC
>NZ_KZ454908.1:0-10613 GCF_002792415.1 Marinomonas sp. BSi20584 | reverse complement strand
GAATAAAGGTTGGGAATACAAAGCGTTTGAACGGAGCCAAATATCCCTTTGGCTCCAAATTGAATTGTAATTAAACCCAACTACATTGGCTCAAACACCGAGCCTAAGCTCGGAACAAACAACTTATTGTACATGCGGCTGGCGTAGTCGTCGGTCATGGAGGCCATGTAGTCGCAGATGATGCGAAGTCCGTTTTCTCCGCGTTCTTGGCTTTTTTGCCATTCCTTAGCGATTTCTCTTGGCAGTAATCGGCTTGGGTCGGCGGAGTAGGCTTCGAACATTTCCAATAACATTTGCTGGCCTTTGTAGACGAGCATTTGCACTTCTGGGCGTTGAATGATGTGTTGCATTTCGAATTGTTTTAGCAGGTTTAAGGCTTGTCGTTGGCCTTTTGGTAAGCCGACTTGGAAGCGTAATAGCGGATGTTCAAATTGTGTTTTTTCGATCACTCGACAAGAGGTAATGAACCAGCTAACTAGGCTGCCGATGGCTTCTTTGCGAAGGTGGCTTTGGCGGCTGAACAGTTGGGTGCGAATGTCGTTTAGGTTTTCGGCTAAAAAGGGTGACGCTAATGCGGCGAGTTTTGGTTCTAGGTGTTCTAGCCACATATCTTTGGTGACCATGCCAAGGACGATGGCATCTTCTAGGTCGTGTACGCCGTAGGCGATGTCGTCAGCGAGGTCCATGATGCTGGTGTCGAAGCTGGCGTGTTTGGCTTTGGCGTGGCCATCTGGCTCGGTTCGGTTTACTTCTTGTAATAAGCTTTTGTCGGCTTGGCTAAAAGGCTCGATGATCCAATTTAGTAAGTCTTGCTCTTCTTGGTAGACGCATTTTGGTGGCGCCCAGTTAGAAGCTTTGAATTGGCGAAAGTTAGCGGGCTTTTCTGGGTATTTGCCAACCACACTGGCGTGTAAAACGGGGTATTTTAAAATTCCTAATAAAGTGCGACGTGTGACGTCCATGCCATAAATAGGTGAGTAGGAGCCGCGCTTCCCTAGGATTCTTAATGATTGTGCGTTGCCTTCAAAACCGCCATAAGTTTGCATCATGTAGTTAAGGGCAACTTCACCGCCATGACCAAACGGCGGATGGCCGATGTCGTGACTCAGGCAAACGGTTTCAATTAAAGCATCGTCGGCGAGCCAAGGTTGAAAGTCGGCATCTGCAGGTGAGCTGAATTTAAGTTGGTGAACAATGCCGTTGCCAATTTGGGCGACTTCTAAAGAGTGTGTTAAGCGCGTGCGGCTGTAGTCGTTTTGTCGAATGGCGAGAATTTGAGTTTTGGATTGCAAGCGACGAAACGCCGCGCTGTGGATGATTCTGGCTCGGTCGCGCTGGTAAGGTGTACGGTAATCGTTGTCGCGGGATTTTTTATGGCCAGATTGTCTTTCGTGCCAAGGTAGCATTGTGTCTTGTGCGGTAGTCATGCTCTTAATCCACTTAGGTTAATAACTTTGAGTCTTTCATGAAAACACGATATAGGTCAATGTTCGTAAAATAGGCATTGGGCATAATGGGATCTACTATAAGGAATCTTTATGCTTAATACACAACATCTTATTACTTTTAAGGCTTTGGTTGAAACGGGGAGTTTTACGAAAACTGCGAAGCAGTTGGGATTAACTCAGCCAGCAGTCAGCCAACACATTCAAAAATTAGAGCGGGACTTAGGTGAGCCTTTGTTGATTCGACATGGTCGAACAACGGACATGACACCAGCAGGAGAAGTTTTGTTGCAACACATAACAGAACTAGAATTATGCTATCAAGACTTTATCGCATCATGGCAAAGCCATGTAGAAAGTAAATCAAATGATGTGTTTAAAGAAATTAAAAGTGCCTGATGGTATCAGGCACTTTTAATTTTAGACGCTTATAATTTAAGTGCTTCTAAACAAAAAGAAGAGCTTATTGTTGAGTTGTTGGTATTAAGTTGCCAATGTGTAGCCCACATTCTTTGTGTTCTGATTCTTCCCACCACCAACGACCTTCACGTTCGTGTTGATTCGGTAAAATAGGGCGAGTACAAGGTTCGCAGCCGATGCTGGTAAAACCTTTCAAATGCAATTCATTGTAGGGAACATCAAACATCTTGATATAGTTCCAAACGTCTTCTGAAGACCAGTTCGCCAATGGATTGAATTTAAATAGATCTTTTTCATCTGTACTAAATGCGCTGTCTTTTTCAGCAAAGGCTAAAACGTTACGTGTACCTGGGCTTTGGTCTTTGCGTTGTCCAGTGATCCACGCGTCTAGTGTGGAGAGCTTACGTTTAAGTGGCTGTACTTTGCGAATGCCGCAGCATTCTTTGTGGCCATCTTCAAAAAAACTAAATAAGCCTTTTTCTCGGGTGAAGTTTTCGAGTGCTTCACGGTCAGGGGAAAGAATATCGATATTGATCTTGTAGTGTTTACGAACTTGTTCGATGAAACGATACGTTTCTGCATGCAAGCGACCAGTATCAAGAGAAAATACGTGTATGTCTTTTTTTGCTTTGACTGCCATGTCAATTAGAACAACATCTTCTGCACCACTAAAAGAGATGGCAATGTTGTCGAATTCTTTCATCGCGTTATGGATGATTTTTTGAGCTTCGTCTTCTTTGTTGTTAGCAATAAAAGACGCTAAATCAAATGCTGGCATAGGAAGGTTTACCGTGTTCTAAGTTACGTTAGTTGTACCTTATCAATTTGTGTCAATGAAATAAAAGACGAAAGAAAACTATCCTTATAATGCTTAGCCAAGGTGCTAAATAAAGACATTAAAAAATGATTAGCGTATGTGCCTTGCTAGAGTCTGGTAAAGCCCATAAAGAATACCTGCGGTAACGCCCCAAATACGAATATCTTCGTAATCAATTTCAAAATAACCACGAGACGTTGTATCGAGCACTTTCTTTTTAAAACGGTAATTTTGTGGTGTGAGCAAGTAGCGCAAAGGCACCCAATGGACGGATTTTACTTCTTCTTCACACAGGCTTAATTCGCTTCTACGCGTCATTTCGGCGACGATGGGTTTTATGCAATAGCCCGAAATGGTGCAATACTCGCCAAGCTCTCCCAATAGATCGAAACAATCCGGTGAGAGGCCGACTTCTTCTAATGTTTCACGCAGTGCTGTGTATTGGATGCTGGCATCGTCTGGGTCATGTTTGCCACCGGGGAAGGCTATTTGTCCCGGATGATTGCGCATGTGAAGCGCGCGTTGGGTTAGAAGTACATACAACTCGCCATTTTCTGGCTCTTTCCAAATAGGGATGAGTACGGCAGCAGATCGGTAGTTCAAATCATAACCACTAGGAAACATTTTCTCGTCTGGGTTATGGATTTGTTGCGCATAAGGTTCTCTGTCTAATGCAGCGCGAATATCATCCAAGCTTAGGTCAATGGGAGGAGCATTTAAAAACTGCTCTATGTCAGACATGATACGGCCTATTTCAAAAAGTCTTGTTCTAGAGTATGGGTTAACTTGCTCACTTTGGTAAAGGTTTCTTGGTATTCTTCTTGGCATTTCGAATCCGCGACCAGTCCACCGCCTGCCCAGCAGTGCAAGTTGCCATGATCTGCGACCAATGTGCGAATCGTAATGCTGGAATCCATTTGACCATTCGCACTGAAGTAAGCGATAGAACCACAATAGGCTGAACGTTCATGAGGTTCTAGCTCATCGATAATTTCCATAGAGCGAATCTTAGGTGCGCCAGTAATGGAGCCGCCAGGGAAGCTTTGATGGAAAACTCGAATCGCTTGATCCGCCTGATCAATCCTACCTTCTACCGTGGAAACCAAATGATGTACATTTGCATAACTTTCTAAAGCAAACAGCTTTGGCACCTTGATACTGCCGGTTAAACAGGTTCGGCCTAGGTCGTTGCGCAGCAAATCGACAATCATCAGGTTTTCGGCACGATCTTTTTCTGATGCAAGCAACCAATCTGCGTTGGCCTGGTCTTCTTCAGGTGTTTTACCGCGCGCTACTGTGCCTTTGATTGGCTTGGATTCTACTCGACCCTGATCACACAAGAGGAAGCGTTCAGGCGAATGACTTAGTAAACTTTGCTCTGGTGAAAATTCCATATAAGCCGAAAACGGCGTAGGGCAAACGTCTCTTAATGTGTGATACGCCGTAAAAGTGTCACCTTGGTAGCAAGTTGAAAAACGCTGCGCCAAATTTACCTGATAACAATCACCGGACTGAATGTAATCTTGCACAGTAGAAAACTTTTGCGCGTACTCGGTTTCTGTCATGTTTGAAGTAAAAGGCGCTTGCAAATGAAAAGGTCGTGCTTCGTTTAAATCATGCTTTACCAATACATCATCACAAGCACTGGTGAAGCGATTGATAAGATCAGCAACATCTTCTGAAGGACACCAAGGTGAAGTAATTAATTGGGTGGTTTTTTTCTTGTGACAGGTAATTACTGCCCAACCATAAAGGCCAATACTCAAGGTTTCCAACCGAATGTCATGCTCTACTGTATCTGGCAATTGCTCAACAAAATGCCCACTTTCATAACCGTAATAGCCAAGTAAGCCACCAACAAATGGCAAATCTTTCGGAGCTGATGTCGCCCAAGCTTCTTGGCAAATTAAGCTCATTAATTCGTTCAGCAAGGTCATTGGGTTGTCAGTATTGCTTAGCGCGTAAAGCGGTTTGACGTACCAAGTGATAGGCTGACTGTTTTGAACTGGATGAATGCGAGCAAGTGGGTTGGCGACTAAAATATCGTAATTTGTATCAGGGAAGTGTTCATGGTTACTGTCGAGTAAAGCGGGATAAGGTAAGTCTCGCACAGCAGAAAAGAAAGACAGTAACGACGCCTGATAAGGGAGATTTACGTGTTTGATTTCTGACATTTATTTTAATACCTAGTAATATGAGATCTGCGTTTACCATGGCTTTGTTAAAAATAGCCGAGCTTTGGTTTCGCTCGACTTGTAATTGTATTGACTGATTGCAATTACAATATGGCGCAAGGTCTCAATGTATTCGTTTTGCTGATCGCAGCATTGTATTCTTTTAATAAGGGTCCTCACAGGTTAATTACAAGTGTCTGACATTTTTTTTCTTTCTTTACCCAATGCGCGTATTGCGTACCGTCTTTACGAGAACCCAGAAGCGCAAAGCGACCGAGTTTGTCTGTTGCTACATGGTGCAGGCGTCGCTGGGGAAATTACTTATTCTCCGATGCTGCCGTATTTTACCCAGTGGCGTTGGATGCTGGTGCCCGATCTAAAAGGCATGGGCGATTCTTTTCATCATCATGGTGAAGAGGGTGCTGTGTCGGTTACCGAATTAACCGACGAAGTAGAAGCTTTATTGGCTCATGTGAAATGGGATGATTTTGATCTAGTTGCTTATTCCCTAGGCGGTCTTGTGGCGCTGAACCTAAATTATCAGCGTAGCTTGCAAGGCAAAAAGAAAGTCAAAATGGCTTTGTTAGAACCTGCGTCTTTGGATCGTGAAGATTTATCTACCTTGATGGATGTGCGCCAAAAGTATCGTCATGCATCGAAACTGATTCGTGATACGGGAGATGTGGAACTTGGCGTAGCAAGTTTTATGGATGGCGTGTCACCGAATAGACGTAAACATCCTGTTGCAGAAGCCACCACGCAATCGCGCCTTGCTCACCGACCTTTTGGTTTTGCTTATGCATTGGATGCAGTAACGGACCATGTGGCGTTGATGGCGAATGAGCCGCATATTCGCCAAGCGATGATCGATGCGTCAGAACAAGTGTTCTTGTTCTCGGGTGAATTAAGCCATGAGGCCTTGCGCCAACACTATGATTTGTTGAGCGAGCAGAACGCTGCTTGGCAACATAAAACGCTGAGCGCGTGTGATCATTCATTACCCTTTCAAAAACCTAGACAAATCGCCAATCATATTAATAATTGGTTTGCAGCGAACTAAGAACAAAATAAGCGTTAAGATAAAACAAGCGTTGCTAAAAAGGGCAGGAAGCCCGTTAATTTTATGATTTTCTAGAAAGAAAATGTAAAAAAAAACATGAAAACAAGGAGGTTTTTAATGGGCCGTCAATACGGTTTTTCTCTGCTGGAACTACTCTGTGTTCTAGCTATTTTGAGCATATTGGCTCACGCAGGCTCAGCGCATTTTCTTAGCGTTAGTCAAAACACCAAAGACAAAAACACCCTAAAAAATGAAATGAAGCGCTTAGCGGATGCACTCACGCAGGCTCGTCAATTGGCGGTAATTAGCGGTCAAACCAGCTTTTTGTGTGGTGGCTTGAATTGCGACGGTGTTTGGTCTTCAGGATTTACACTTTATCAAATTGAGCCTAATAGCGGAGCTGAGAAACGTTATCGGCAGGTTATCTTCGAGCCTTCATTGGCGGTGTCATGGAGTGGCTTTCCTGTGAAGAAACAGCAGATAGAGTTTCTATCTAACGGTTTGTCTGGTTATCAAAATGGCACCTTTGAGTTTTGTTTGGGAGCTTGGCAAGCTGAGTTAATACTCAATCAAAGCGGGCGTTTTTATCTCACCGATCCACGAGGCTTTTATTCGCAAGACTCTTATTCACAAGACTCTTATTCACAAGACTCTTATTCGCAAGGAATGGGCGGAGGGCAATGCGGATGAATAAACAGCGATTAATGCAGCGATTGTCTAAGCCAAGGCAAAAGGGTTGGATCATGCTCGAAGTGATTCTTTGTTTGGCGTTATTTGCTGTGGTGTTACTAGTTTTACAGCGTCAGAGCTCAGCACAATGGCAATCTGTTCAGCAAGCAGAAGAACATAGAAAACTTCATGAGAATCAACAAAAACAAGCCGCTATGGCACAGCTGACGGGATCTTTGACTTGGCTAGATGGCCAGAACTCGCCCCACGAAGAGTATCCCGATTGTCAAAAATGTACTGGCAATGAGCTTAAAAATTGGTTTCATGCCTCACAGCATTTTCTGTTTGAGTCAACGACACTCACATTGAGTGAAGAGGATACACGATGAATCAGCGACGTTATATGAAAGGCAGCTTATTGATCGAGTTGCTGGTGGTGTGTGGTTTGATCAGCTTGTTTTTACCCTTTTTAGTGATGGCGATTGCTCGCATGCAGGAGCGTCATCTTTTGGCTCAAACTTATCAAGATCAGCACACCATAAAAGCGGCTATTGATGCGCACCTGAAGGCGCAGTGGTCACGCCTTTTGCCTGCCAGTTGTACGATAGATGAGTCGTTATATTTGACGATTGAATCGGGCATGTCGCCACCGATTCGTTTGGCGACGCGACGAATCGACAAAAACTCAGACTGGCTACAGGGCGCTGATTACGGCTTGTGTCGCAGTTCAGTAACAGTTCGAAATAATCCCATGGAAACGACCATGGGCTGCCATTGGAAAGCAGGCGATAGAACGACTTTTTCATCTTGCGAGTCAAATTATTCTGGGCATGTTTTTAGCGACTCTGCGAGTAAAAGCCAGATTAAACTTGAGGATGATGCAGCTATTGGTCAGTCAGGCGTTATTCAAAGTGAAGATGGTTTTTATTGGTATATCGCAGAAGGTAAAGATGGCTGGAGAGCCTTATGGCGCACACCAGAAGAAAGCGGTAAGTCGTTAGAGCTATGGAATGGCTTAGAGCGCTTTGCTGTTTTTCCTTTATTAGATAATAGTCGAAATGGTTTGGTAGACACATTGGACACAGAATATGGACGCTTCCCCTTAAAAAATCTACGTGGTTTATGGGTGGAGTATCAGTATCGATTAAGTGATTGCAAAGCCAACCGTGATGCAGAATTTCATCAAGAATACCATTCTATGAGAGGCGAAAAATGGCATTATCATTCGCCTTGTCAGGGCGTGGGTAATCAAATAATCGTGCTGTAATCTGTGTGTTTTTTCATTCACATGGATGAGATGAAAATCTTAAGGAATAGATAAAATGAATGTGTCATTGTTTCATGCTCAACAAGGTTGGGTGTCTTTGCCCATTGTTGCCTTGCTACTGGCGATGTCTAGCTTGTCGATGCATTTTCAAGAAAGGCTCATGGCCGCTTATCAATGGCGTGGGCAAGTGAATGAAGTGGAGGCCGATCAGCAAATTTGGGCAGACTTTCGGCAAGCCTTAGTTGTTTCTCCTAGTTTCACATCTGCAAAGGCGAGCGAATGTATTGGCTTTTGTGATTTAGGCGAGCGTTCACAGGAAAAAACTTGGCAAAAAGATAACCAGCTTGTGCATTATCGCTGGGAAAGTTACGAGTCGCTGCCGGATGAATCTGATAATGCTAAGATTTCCTACCGACTCTGCGCCACACAAAACCAGCAACAGTATCTATGCTGGTGGTGGCGAGAAGATAGATTGCTTGCAAACGGTTGGGTTAGTGCTTCTGGTTGAAGGCTTTTAAATGTTCCGCGCTGCAAAATGGACGCGCTTCTTGGTCATGAATAGCATGAGAACGTGGCGTGAAAGTTTTACATTCTTCACAGCGAACCATACTTTCTTGTGATTCGTCCTTTTTAGGCGAATCCTGTTTTTTTGCTTCCGCAGGCGATTGACTGCGTTTAAAAGCGACAAATTGGCGATACAACCACCAACCAATAAAGAAAATAGCAACAAAAACGATCAAACGTACGATCATACACTTTACCTAGCTTGGGTTATTCCAGACAATAACGGGCATATTCTAACAGAGTTCACGAGATAGCAACTGTATGACATTACGAATTGCAATGGCCCAGCTGGATATGCTGGTCGGCGACATTACAAAAAACACCCAATCCGTTATTGATGCGGCGAACAAAGCCCGTGATGAAGAATGCGCGGATGTGGTGGTTTTTCCAGAATTAACCTTAACTGGCTATCCTCCAGAAGATTTATTATTACGTTCTAGCTTGGATACACGTATTGAATCTTCCTTGGCGAAATTATTAGCCGAGATTCACGATATATATGTAGTTGTTGGTTATCCACGTCGTATTGATGGCGAACTATTTAACTGCGCTGGCGTGATTTACCAAGGTCAATTGCTGGTGGAATACGCTAAACAAAAACTGCCTAATTTCCTAGTGTTTGATGATAAACGTTACTTCAGCGAAGGTCGTGAAGCGGGTCTTGTTGATATCAAAGGTGTAAAAGTTGGCTTAAGTATCTGCGAAGATATTTGGCATCCAGGACCTATCGCACAAGCCAAAGCGGCTGGCGCGGAATTGATCCTTAACTTGAATGCTTCGCCTTATCACATTGAAAAAATGGGCGAGCGTGAAGAACTACTCCATCAGCGTGCGACTGAAGTCACTTTGCCAATTGTCTATGTGAACTACATGGGCGCGCAGGATGAATTGGTATACGAAGGCGGCTCTTTTGTGGTCAATGCCAAAGGCGAGAAAATCATGCAAGCGCCTTGGTTTGAAGCAGGTCTGTACAGCATCGATATGATCGTCGATGAAAGCCAGCCTAATAAGGTTGAGCCGGTCGCTGGTGTTATTGCTCCAGCGCTAGGTGTGGAAGCCAGCGTTTATCAAGCCATGGTGCTTGGCTTACGCGACTACATCACCAAAAACCGTTTCAAAGGCATTGTATTGGGTTTGAGTGGCGGTATCGACTCCGCCTTGTCTCTTGCTGTAGCAGTAGATGCCATCGGCTCAGATCGAGTTCAAGCCATCATGATGCCTTACACTTACACCTCGTCCATCAGCTTGCATGATGCTGAAGAAGAGGCAAAACTGCTTGGAGTGAAATACAGCGTCTTACCAATTGAATCCATGGTGTCAGCCTTTACCGACGTGCTTGCGCCAGAATTCGAAGGCTACGCCAAAGACACCACAGAAGAAAACCTACAAGCCCGTACTCGTGGCGTGACCTTAATGGCTATTTCCAACAAAAAAGGCTACATGGTCCTGACCACAGGCAACAAGAGTGAAATGGCCGTAGGCTACGCTACATTGTATGGCGACATGGTCGGCGGTTATTCCGTACTAAAAGACGTCTTCAAAACCTTGGTTTTCAAACTGTGCCGCTACCGCAACACCTTGGGCTATGTGATCCCTGAACGCGTCATCACGCGTCCACCTTCCGCCGAACTGGCACCAGACCAAAAAGACGAAGATTCTTTACCAAGCTACGACATCCTCGATGAAATCTTACGTATGTACATCGAAGAAGATCAAAGTGCCGAAGCCATTCTCGCGACCAAGAAATTTGACCGTGAAACCGTGTATCGCGTGCTTCGCCTTGTCGACGTCAACGAATACAAACGTCGTCAATCTCCAACCGGCGTTCGTATCACCGCACGTGGGTTTGGACGAGACCGTCGTTATCCGATTACCAATGGTTGGCACATCGGAGAGTAGCGCTTTTAAAAAAGCTTTCAAAACTTGTTTTTGCGCCTTCCCTTTGAAGAAAGGGAAGGCGTTTTTCTTTGGTTTCCTTTCAAACGCTTTCTAGGTTGATAGCTTGGTTCCGCTCTGCTGAGCGGGTAACTTTTTGCTAGCGCCCAAAAAGTAACCAAAAATTTGCTTTAAGATCTTTAATGCCTGATTTCTTACATCGAAGAATTGCTTCTCCGACGCTCGTTATATCGTAAGGCATAGATTGTTTATTTGGCTGGAGATAGATCTTCAAACAATGACTCTGAAACTCCATAAAGTC
>NZ_KZ454907.1:0-12603 GCF_002792415.1 Marinomonas sp. BSi20584 | reverse complement strand
TCGTACCTCGTCTCATCTGACCTACGGGATGAGTTGGTGTTGATCATGTGGTTGGTTTCGTGATGGTTTCGTAGGGCACCATTAGCACAGCGTAATGTGCCGTTTGATGATGCGGGTTGGGGATGTCAGATTACGCCTCGTGCCTCGTCTCATCTGACCTACGGGATGGGTTGGTGTGGATCATGTGGTTGGTTTCGTGATGGTTTCGTAGGGCACCATTAGCACAGCGTAATGTGCCGTTTGATGATGCGGGTTGGGGATGTCAGATTACGCCTCGTGCCTCGTCTCATCTGACCTACGGGATGGGTTGGTGTGGATCATGTGGTTGGTTTCGTGATGGTTTCATAGGGCATCATGAGCAGAGCGTAATGTGCCGTTTGATGATGCGGGTTGGGGATGTCAGATTACGCCTCGTGCCTCGTCTCATCTGACCTACGGGATGGGTTGGTGTGGATCATGTGGTTGGTTTCGTGATGGTTTCATAGGGCATCATGAGCAGAGCGTAATGTGCCGTTTGATGATGCGGGTTGGGGATGTCAGATTACGCCTCGTGCCTCGTCTCATCTGACCTACGGGATGGGTTGGTGTGGATCATGTGGTTGGTTTCGTGATGGTTTCATAGGGCATCATGAGCAGAGCGTAATGTGCCGTTTGATGATGCGGGTTGGGGATGTCAGATTACGCCTCGTGCCTCGTCTCATCTGACCTACGGGATGGTGGTGTAAGATATTTCTTGGGAGGGCATGGATGCCTAGATATATTAGAAGTAAGCGTTTTGGCGGTACGTTTTTCTTTACTGTGACGGTCAAGGATCGACATTCTTCTGTTCTGGTTGATCATGTTGATCTTTTACGTGAGAGTGTTCGATACGTAAAATCTCGACGACCATTTGATATTATTGCGTGGGTGGTTTTGCCCGATCATATTCACGCCATTTGGCGGTTGCCGGAGGGAGATAATGCTTTTTCCATACGGTGGCAGTTGATTAAGATGCTGTTCACCAAAAAGTTAAAAGAAAGAATGCATAACATGGAAAGTGTTTGGCAAGGTCGTTTTTGGGAGCATGAGATCAAGTCAGATAACGATTTAAGAGCCCACATCCATTATTGTTATTTAAACCCCGTAAAACATGGCTACGTTTTATCAACACGTGATTGGCCGTATTCTAGTTTTCATCGTGATGTGAAATTGGGATTGTTTGATATTCATTGGAATGGGGTATTTTAAAGCAAGTAAGTGTAATGTTCACAACCGTCAGATTATGCCTCGTTCGTCAGATCACGCCTCGTGCGTCAGATCACGCCTCGTACCTCGGCTAATCTGACCTACAAAACCTACAAAACCTACGGGGTGGTGGTTTGAATTGAGGTTTTTGTAGGGAACCATTAGCACAGCGTGATGTGCCGGTTGATGACGTGGGTTATGAATGCCTAGTCACGCTTCATGCGTCAGATTATGCCTCGTGCGCCAGATCACACCTCGTGAGTCAGATCACGCCTCATGCGTCAGATCACGCCTCGTACCTCGGCTAATCTGACCTACAAAACCTACAAAACCTACGGGGTGGTGGTTTGAATTGAGGTTTTTGTAGGGAACCATTAGCGCAGCGTGATGTGCCGGTTGATGATGTGGGTTATGAATGTCTGGTCACGCTTCATGCGTCAGATCACTCCTCGTGTGTCAGATCACGCTTCATGCGTCAGATCACTCCTCTTGTGTCAGATCACGCCTCTTGNTTGAGGTTTTTGTAGGGCACCATTAGCGCAGCTTGATGTGCCGGTTGATGATGTGGGTATGAATGCCTGGTCACGCTTCATGCGTCAGATTATGCCTCATATGTCAAATCACGCCTCGTGCGTCAGATCACGCCTCGTACCTCGGTTAATCTGACCTACAAGACCTACAAGACCTACGGGGTGGTGGTTTGAATTGAGGTTTTTGTAGGGCACCATTAGCGCAGCGTGATGTGCCTGTTGATGACGTGGGTTATTAATGTCTGGTCACGCTTCATGCGTCAGATTATGCCTCGTGCGCCAGATCACACCTCGTGAGTCAGATCACGCCTCATGCGTCAGATCACGCCTCATGCGTCAGATCACGCCTCGTACCTCGGCTAATCTGACCTACAAGACCTACAAGACCTACGGGGTAGTAGTTTGAATTGAGGTTTTTGTAGGGCACCATTAGCGCAGCTTGATGTGCCGGTTGATGATGTGGGTATGAATGCCTGGTCACGCTTCATGCGTCAGATTATGCCTCATATGTCAAATCACGCCTCGTGCGTCAGATCACGCCTCGTACCTCGGTTAATCTGACCTACAAGACCTACAAGACCTACGGGGTGGTGGTTTGAATTGAGGTTTTTGTAGGGAACCATTAGCGCAGCGTGATGTGCCTGTTGATGATGTGGGTTATTAATGTCTGGTCACGCTTCATGCGTCAGATTATGCCTCATATGTCAGATCACGCCTCGTTCGTCAGATCACGCCTCGTTCGTCAGATCACGCCTCGTTCGTCAGATCACGCCTCGTACCTCGTCTCATCTGACCTACGGGATGGGTTGGTGTGGATCATGTGGTTGGTTTCGTGATGGTTTCGTAGGACATCATGAACGGAACGTAATGTGCCGTTTAATGACGTTGGTTTTTCGCAGGGCATCATGAACGAAGTGTCATGTGCCGTTTGATGACGTGGGTTGGGAATGTCAGATTACGCCTCGTGCTTCGGCGAATCTGACATATGGAGTGCTGGTTGTGGTTAGTCTTTTTTGGTGAAGGCGAAGCGGATGAGTACGATGCCCATGCCTAGCATGCCGCCGAGTAGTACGGCGAGTACGCAGATTAAGGCGCGTTTCGGGCCGGCTTTTTCTTCTGGTACGACGGCTGGGTCGATGGTTTTAAAGGCGAATTCGTCTTGTACCTGTGCCAGCATTAGGTTTTTGGTTTGCTCTTCTATCAATTGATAAAAGACGGATTGCATGTCTGATATGCTGGTTTTTTGGATTTGTTCTTCTAGGTAGCCGATGTTACGGCGTGTTTCATCTAGCGACTCTTTTTTTACCCAGGCGTTTAAGTCGATCACCAACCAGTCCACCCATTGTTTGGCTATAGTGGGTGATAAGTGCGTAATAGACAGGGTTACTAGGCCGTTGTCTTTACTTTCGGATACAGCAATCAGTTTTTTGAACTCTTTGTAGGCTTCCCAATCGGTTGGTATTGGTGATTTCCCTGGTTCAACTTCACGGACCCATGTTTTGCCTTGCGCATCATATAGCTCAGGATTCAACTGTAAGGTATCTGTGGATTCACTCCATTTCTCCCCCGCCATTAGGGGAACCATTAGGTCGTATTTATTGATGAAGGCGTTAATAAATTGACGAGACTGGAGTATTGCTAGTGCCATAGCTTTGCTGTCTGTGCCACCGCCACCTAGGTTGATACCAGCCAAAGACGCTAAGCCTCCAAATTGTGCGGCCATGCCGGCCAAACCGCCGGATTTGTTATCATTGGCCGAGGCCAATACCGCTTCGGCTTTGTAAGTGTTGGGTTGAGATAGTGCATACAGCACGCCGCCTACGGCAAATACGAAGGTGGTAAATATGATGATCCATTTGCCCTTCCAAAGCGCTATAAACAGCTCTTTTAGGTCTATTTCATCGTCTTGCTGGTGATACGCTTGCGGAGGTAAGTTGTAATTATCAGCCATATTTAAATTAGGAAAAGTATGGATACTAGCTTTATTCGCTAACGCCTATCCTTTTCTGTTTTATCCTATTAAGTTCTATTAAGTAAGCGAGATAAGTTTTGCACTAAAACTCACCTCTGTTTATTTTGCCTACGACTCTCGCCCTGCTCTATCACACCGGGCTCTGCAACTCGAAATTAATCTTTAATAGCGCTCCACGCGACACCAATTTGATACAGTATCTGAGTAGCTGTAGATAAGGTGCTTAAGCCATCTAGGTAGTCGGTGTTGATCGGCACTATGATGGTATCACCAGGTTCTAATGGCGCGTAATTACGACTAAACCAAAAAGAGTTGTTCGGCAATTCAACCGAACCATTCGCTTTGACGATGTAAATACGGTCTGTGTCTGCCTGACGTTTCGTGCCGCCTGCCGAGCCAATGTAATCTTCCACAGTTAACACTGGGTTGTAGGTATGGTTGGAAGCAAACTGCACTTCACCCACTACGCTGACCACGGGGTTCAAGGCTGGTACGAACAGCTTGTCGCCTTTTTCTAACATCAAGTTCGCTAGAATGTCGCCTTTCATTGCATCATTAAGGTCAATAACCAAACGTCCTACTGGCACTACATTATCCAGCTGATCCACCACAGCAATGGCCTGCGCTGGATCTGACACCGAGGTTGAGCCTTGGCGACGCAACGACATGGCGCTAATTTCTTGTTTTAGCTGTGCGTTGATAAATTTCAGTCTTTCCGCTTCCTGACGCTTCAAGCTGTCACGACTAAATACTGCACCAGAAGGGTAAGCAAACTCTGTAAAGCCACCTGCCCGTTCTACCACGTCTTTTAGAGTTTCACCGCGTCTAAACGTGTAGGTACCAGGGAAAACAAATTCCCCTTGCAACTCAACGTCCATCCCCTCTTGCCAACTCGGTTGTGATTTAACCATTAGATGATCTTGTGCGATCAAGGCAACTGGGTACTTGCCACTTATAGCGTCTTTTAGTGAAAAATTAATACGATCAATAGTAGATTTATCGCCTTCCGTGTTGCGACGCGTTAACTCTGCCGATGATAAATAGGCATTCTGATTCAAACCGCCAGCGGCCGCGAGCAAAGAAGAAACACTGGTGTTTTTCGCTAATGGATAAAGGCCTGGAAATTTAACCGCCCCAGATACATCGATCACTTTTGCAGGGCTTCCGTAACTAGCCTGCGCCTTTAATCGTTCGATAATAGGTTTAAGTAACGCCTCTCGACTGGCTTTACGCAACCCAGACGCATTAGACTCGACTTCTTTATCGGCAATTTTTAAGGTGGCGTTTTCTTCAGCAATAACAACTGCCCCTGTTTCAGCATCTAGCACTTCACGTGTTTGGTCTACTGCGCCATCCGATTTTGCTTTACTGTTTGCATAAGAGCCAGACCAGTAACCTTGTGCCAAGCCATTATCAAACACAAATATTTGGTCTTTTTCTTGGAGCGTTAAATTTGCCGCCGAGCCTTGGTTCGTTAATGCATCCAACAGACTAAATTGATAAATTTCAACATCTTGATTGGCGTTTATCTCTCGCACCAATAGCGCATAGTTCAAATCGGCCGTTAGCTTTAAACCATCATCGATAGAACCAATAGCGTCACTTACTTTCATACCTTGTTTGAAGTTAAGCGCGCCTTGCCTGACCACTTCACCACGCACGGCAACGGCATTGCGTAGGGACGAGGAAGCGGCAGATAAGTTTACGTCATCGCCATTTTGTAGTTTAAAGTTCCGTCCTGCTGGTGTCGCAAGGTCCAAGTTAAACAGCTGCAATCCGTTTGCACTGGCTCGGCGCACGCTGACCCGCGACAAATATGCTTGAGGTTTTGCCCCACCGGCTAACGACAATAATTGCCCCAGTGTGGTATCGCCTTTGGCTTCATACACCGCTGGACGTGCCACTTGACCTTCTATAGTAATGCGGTTATCACGAAGTGGAATAAAAAGCGTATCACCCGATGATAGACGCAAGTCCTTCGAGGTGTCACCTTTGAGCAATAAGTCGTATAGGTCAAATTCTGATACCACTTGGCCTTTGCGCATTAATTTAATATGACGCAAGCTGCCAGATTTCTTTACACCGCCGCTAGCGATCAATGCTTGGGTAATTGTGGTTAAGCCGTTTACATTGTAGGCACCAGGCTGTATGGCTTCCCCGACGATATAGACCTGCATGGTACGCATGGCACCCATAGTGACAGATACATCTACACCGATGGTTTTGTTTTTAATTACGTCATTGAGCTGTTTGCGCAGCTGCGCGAATGTTTGCCCTGCTACGGCCACAGGGCCAATGTCAGGAAGGTTAATAGAGCCATCTCTGTCTATGGTTAAAGATAGATTCTGATTGTTTTTACCAAAAATCTGCACGCTAATAACATCACCTGGGCCCATTTGATAATCGAGCGGCACAGGCAAATTGTCCACTATGGTTAAACCTAAACTATTGTTACCAAACACATCGTAGCCAAACTGAGTCAAGCCACCACCACTGTCTGCTGCCGCTTGAACGGTAGGTGCTGGTTTTGCTTCGCTCACGACAGGCTCCAATACTGGTGCCTGTTGCACTGGGGCCGCTTCAGTATTGACCGCACCTCCAGTCAAAGCCCCAAGATCCACACCATATTGACGGGCTAGCGCCTCCTGTTGCGCCTTAGGCATACTCTGAAACTGGCTAATCTGCTCTGCGGTCGGTGTAAAAGCGAGTAGATTTCCCGCTAGCGTCATCATTAGTATTGGTAAGAGTTGTTTTTTAAGTCGCATACTGTGTGGTCTATTTAGGTTCAATAAAAATTTAATATTAGCTATTAACTGCAGCCGTAATGAATTTCACTAAAAGCGAAACTCATAGCCTGCCCATATATTCGTTTTGTTATCGCTATTCTGTGCCTGCTGGCGACTCGCCCCTACACGTACCATTCCAGCTAAAGCGGGTAAATTATACGTTAACTGACTGGTCTTTATTTTTTCATTGTCTTGTGTCGAGTTCTGGTAGCTTAATCCTATCTGATGATCGTTTTTAAGCTGCAAATATAAAGCGACCGAAACACTGTCGTCTAACATATAAGTTGTATTAGCAACGTCATCGGTTATAGAAGGATAGTTTCCTGATTTCCACGGGGTTGCATCATGTGCATCGGTAGATTGTTGCGACTCCAACACAATACGAGCGATGTTTTCCCCCAGCGGAAAGCTGCCCGTCCAACCCACCAACCAAGCGCCCAACTCAGTTTGGTTAGAAGTAGAAGCCGCTTCTGCATACACACTGTGATAAAAACTAGCCATGCTGGGTAAGGTCAGCTTCGCATCCAGCGCGAGCTGCTTTTCGTCTTGTATCGAATCAATACCGGAAAACCAGGTTTGGTAGGTAACACCGTATTCAAAAAGAGAAAAAGGCTTTGATACTAAACGTGTTGCACTGTGGTAATCGTAATCTGAACCAGATGGTTGGGCTAATATGCTTTCGACACTCCAAATACCCAAAATATTGTTCTCGCCAATATAACTAACACTTACATCTGGCGCCGCTTTAGCGTACGAACCTAAAATTAGATTATGTTGCCAGCCTTGCCCCCACCAACGATCAACATTTCCAACAGACCAAAGCCAAGCACCAGAGCTATAAGCAAGGTAACTATTGTCTATATTTAAGGTCGTATCGTCTTGGTATTCACTGTAACCCGCCGTTAAACGGTAAGAGAATGAGTTCCCTAGATGCTCAACGCTGGTATAAACGCCCTTTTCGTCTTCATTGAACTGACCAAAACCCGAAGGTACTGCAGGATTAGAACCATTTACCACTTTGAACAATCGATTACCACGATTCAATCTGGCTGTATTTAGCGTGTAAAGCAGCTGTTGGTTGGCGACTAATAAAACATCACGATTATGATTTGAATCGCTTAGGTCATCGCCAAATAAGGACCAACGCATGGGGTAATGATTAACGGGGGAAGAAATTTGACCAGAATCAGACAGTAACAGTAAAGATGAGCGCAAAAACGGATCATTGGCTTCCAACCAAGGCGACGCGACTGCAATAACAGAAGTGCAACCTAGAAACGGCACCAACAGTGCATTATGAACCAGTTTATTAGTGCGACAGCAACTAAGAAAACTTAGTTTTGGAGGACATAGAATCGGTTTTTTTTTAACATTAGAAGAGAACATTAATAGGTCACAGTTCCTTGTATTGATAGAGATAACGCTTTCATGAGCATGCTTCCTATCTGACTATTATTAAGATGCCGCACATAATGTCCCAAAACACAGCAAAAATAAAGGCTGCTTACTCAATGCTTTCACAAATGGCGGCATTTTTTTAAACATTGTTCATTATTGGCATTTGTCCGCTTAAGGCGCATTTCGCCAGCATTTAAGATCAGGCTTTATGGCGATAAGGCTAGAATTGATCAAGAAATTAACGAAAAGTCTGTTCATAGCGCTTACATTGTCATAAATCTTGATCTAAAATCGGTCAGGAAGTCTATTCTTCAAACATCGATGTTTAAATGATAAGGAAATATTATGAAACTTGTAACGATTGCTACTATTGTAGCACTTGGCCTAGCTAGCCAAGCATATGGTGAAGCGGCTGGTGCTGGAGCAGCCTCTACTGGTGGTGCTGGAGCGGGCGCAGGTGCTGCTGGCGCAGGAGCTGGTGCAGGCGCAGCGGGCGCAGGAGCGGGTGCAGGCGCAGCGGCAGCGGGTGCAGGCGCAGCGGCAGCGGGTGCTGGCGTAGCGGCGGGTGTTGGTGCAGCGACGGCTGCAGCAGTAGGTGGTTTGGCAGCAGCGGCAGCAGCGGCAGCAGCAGTGGCTGTGAGTGCAGCGGTTGCGTCAACGACAGACAGCAACCCAACTACTACCCCAGCTGTTGGTACAACGACTAATACAAATTAATACCTCCAAGCCACCTAATACCAATTAGGTGGCTTTTCTTTTCCCTTAGTTTGTATTGGTTGTTTCATGCGCTCTTTCTTTTATCCTCTTTATTCCCTTTTTTTTATTCTCGTATTGGCTTTAACGGGTTGTTCAGCCAACTTCAAAAGCAGCTTAGACTCGGCAAAAGCGGTGATTGGCTTAAACAACGCGATCACTCCTGAGTACATTACGTCTTTGCCTTATGCCAGTACCTTGGTCACTGTTAACGATACTCGTCCTTTGCTTTTGATTCTGACCTTTGTGGATTATAACCCCACCACCCAGGCTTACAGACTGACTTGGTTGAGTAAAGATTCTGGCAGTATCGTCACCGAAAACGGTCGTATTATTCAGACTGTGGGCTTTACCAGTGATAACTTAGAAGCATTAGCTTCTTTTGCTGGCAATAGCAGCCTTTCCGATCCGTTTATCAATACACTTCCCAAACCCAGTAGCACAATGTCATGGACGGTCAGATACGATTGGGCTCCTGGCTATCGCTATGGTTTTACCGCTCAAGTCACCTCACGCTCGCTTGGCATAGACACTGTGATAACCGAGCTATGGCGCCAAGACGCCGAGCAGATCGCTGAAACCGTCACCTTTAACAATCTAGATGCGCACTTTACCAATCTTTTTTGGCTTACGCCCGCCACGCCGACGGTTCGCCCCTTTGTGGTGAAAAGCATCCAATATTTAGGGCCTAACATGGACAAGGTGGAAATGCTGATGGTGAAACCCTTTATTGAACCGTTTAATAATGTCACAGCCACAACGCCCGATACCGACAACGAGGATTCGCCATTATGATGCCGTTTTCTACGACGCCTTATCTAAAAGGGCTATTCCTGATGTGTATGCTGTGTCTCGCTACATTGTCACAGAATGCTAAAGCAGATAACGCCGTTATTACGCTACTGCACAATCAAGTTACCCTGTCCTACCCACAAGAAGTGCGTTTTTTACAACTATTACAGGATGCTTATTCTCAGTCGCAATACCAGATATACCCACTTGGTAGCGCATTGATCAACCCGAATAAACAATCCATAGTCACCAACCAAAAACGTGCTGTTTTGCGTCAACTGGCTGCTATAAACACGCCTGCTGCGAAACATATCGCAAACTACCTCAATCGGTTAAATTTGGTTTATCACGAAGATATGGTCTTCGATTTTACCAAGGTTCGCATTAAGCCCAAGCTCAATCCCCTAGTAAAAGGCGAATATTCACTGCTTTTGGCACAACGCCCAAATCACATTACAGTGTTTGACGCGGCACAGGATCTGGTTAAGAAGGTTCCCTTGAATAAAAGCGGTGAACTTCGCGACTACTTGGCGCAATTCTCTGGCGCAACCAAAGAACAGCAGCCCTATGATTCGGTTTGGATTATTCAGGCTGACCGGAGCATTTATCAAGCCAAAGACTTACAGTGGAAAAACACCTTATATTTTCTCAGCCCCGGCGCTATGGTGTTTATTGGGCTGCCAAACTTGTCCGATGAATACCGCGATTTAAATGCCAATATCGCCCATCTGTTTGCTTTTCGCTTGGAGCTATAATGTCATTTAAACGCTTTTCTTTGACTACTCTTGTTACTGGTCTTGTCACAGGTTATGGCTGTTTGCTCAGTGGCGTGCTGTACGCAGAAGACACAGACTATTTTTCTCTGCCTTTTCAAGGGCCACAGCTTAAAGCCTCCCAAATGGATCTTGGTGGTGTAGGTTTGATCCAAATGCCATCTGGCCGCATGGCCGACGAAGGCGCGTTCAGTTTTGGCTATAACGACAACAGTGAATATACCTTTTACACTATTTCTTTACAGTTAATGCCTTGGTTAGAGACCACTATCCGTTATACCCAAGTGGAAGATCTGCTGTACAGCAACAGTGAAAGCTTTAGTGGTGACACAAAGTACGCAGATAAAGGCATTGATGCTAAATTAAGGCTGTTAAAAGAAGATCAATGGCTACCAGAAGTATCCGTCGGTTTGCGCGACCTTGGTGGCACAGGACTGTTTGATGGCGAATTTCTCGCCGCTACCAAACGCTTTTCGACCGATCATTATGGTGAATTTGACGTTACTCTAGGACTAGGTTGGGGATATTTCGGAACCCGGGGTAATATTAGTAACCCTCTGTGTAATGCAGCAGACCGATTCTGTAATCGTATTTCAGGGTATTCTGATAATGGTGGCTCTATCGACTACGACCGCTGGTTTACAGGCCCAGCGTCCTTGTTCGCGGGTGTGGAATATCAGACACCTTACGAGCCTTTGCGTTTAAAACTGGAATATGATGGCAACAACTACAGCCAAGATTATCCAGTTACTCGTGGTGGTGTGGACATGACACCCAAAACACCTTGGAACTTTGGTGCGGTTTATGAGGTAAGTGATGGCTTTGATCTGCGTTTAAGTTATGAACGCGGCACGACTGTGGCGCTGGGCTTTGTGTTATCAACCAATCTTAATACCTTGAAAAGCCCATGGATAGACAACGAGCTACCCGCGATGGGCACTGATCAAGCTGCCACTTTAAATGACGTGGATTGGCCAGCTCTGGACCGTGAATTAGAAGACATCGCAGGCTATAAAACCAGCAAGGTGTACCAACAAAACGATGCGGTGACCTTTGTCACGCAACAAACAAAATACCGTGATCGTGATGTCGCCACCGAAAGAGCGGCAGCCGTGATGGCAAATCACTTGCCAACGAACGTGAGCGCTTACAAAATCATTGAAGAGTCAAACAATATTCCCGTGAAATCGACCAAGGTGTCGGCGCGTGCTTATCGTAAAATCGCGGCTGTAGATTATTTCAATCCATCGATTAAAGACGCCATTATTGAGTTACCACCAGAAGACATTAATGATGATCCTTTGTACGAAAACGTTGAACGCTTCAATTACGGTTTTAGTCCAAATTTAAGCCAATCCTTCGGCGGCCCAGAAAGCTTTTATATATACAGTATCACCATGAAAGGTGGCGCTTCTTACTGGCTTAGCCGAAATTTGGAATTATCCAGCTCTGTGTCGATTAATCTATTAGATAACTACGATAAGCTTAATTTTGACACTCCTTCGGACGGCACATCTAATTACCGTGTTCGTACTCTAGTGCGGGCTTATGTACGTGACAACGACGCCAATTTGAATAACCTGCAGCTGACCTGGTTTGATCGCTACGGAAGCAATTGGTATCAGCAAGTCTACGGCGGTTATTTAGAAACCATGTTTGCTGGGGTCGGTACGGAAGTCTTGTATCGTCAGCCTAACTCAAATTGGGCAATTGGTGCGGACATCAACGCGATCTCGCAGCGTGACCCCGACTCAGTGTTTGGTGTTTTCTCTGATGAAAATGCCTACGGCAATGGAACCAAAGTACTGGCAAGAGGCACGACAGGACATTTGTCTTTTTATTATCAACCTGAATGGTCGTTTTTAGAAGACACTCTATTCCGTATCGACGTGGGTAAATTTCTAGCCGCTGACGTTGGTGCTCGCTTTGACTTTTCTAAGCAATTTGACAGCGGCATGATCATCGGCGCGTACGCCAGCCGAACCAACATGTCCGCAGAAGATTTCGGCGAAGGCAGCTTCACCAAAGGGTTTTATCTGTCTATTCCGTTCGACACCGTCTCACTTAAACCGACTAACAGCCGAGGCAACCTAAACTGGCAACCTATCACCCGTGACGGCGGCCAAATGCTAGGAAAACGCAACAGTTTATATGGCATAACCGATATGGTGTCACCTTGGTACCAACGACCTGCAAAGAACTAATGCAAGTCATGCTTTAGCGCGTCAAGGATTTTGATTTGGTGTCATTAGACTTTTGACGGCCTAAAGGCCGACCTACATGTGATTTGGTTTTTTATGTAGGTCGTGATTCAGACTTTATGTAGGTCGTGATTAAGGGTTATGTTTTTTGTAGATACCATCTCTCCTAATCAG
>NZ_KZ454906.1:0-20123 GCF_002792415.1 Marinomonas sp. BSi20584 | reverse complement strand
GGCTAGAAGTGTATTCCATCGATGAGGCGTTCATGGATTTAACGGGCGTTGATCATGTGACGGATTTGCTGGCGTTTGGCAAACGAGTAAAAGCCAAGGTCGATCAATGGACGGGTATTACGGTAGGTGTGGGCATCGCACCAACCAAGACGCTGGCGAAGTTGGCCAACCATGCCGCGAAGAAATACCCAGCCACCGGTTCGGTGGTGGATTTGATGGACCCTGACAGACAAAAGCGTTTGCTGGCTTTGTTGGATGTGAGTGATGTGTGGGGTGTTGGCCGTCGTACTACGGCAAAGCTAAAGGCGAGGGGAATTCATACCGCGTTGGATCTGGCGAACGCTGACCCTAAATCAATTCGAAGCGAGTTTTCTGTGGTGTTGGAGCGAACCATTCGAGAGTTGAATGGGGTGTCATGTTTGGATCTGGAATTGGTAAGGCCAACAAAGCAGCAAATCATTTGCAGTCGTTCATTTGGTCATAAGGTGACAGACAAGCAAGAACTGCGGGAAGCCATCGCCAAGTACACAACCAGAGCCGCCGAAAAACTACGCGGGGAAAAACGCCTTTGTCGTGTGGTGAGTGTGTTCGTTCGTACCAGTCCATTTATTCCAAACGAACCGCAGTACTCGAAAACCCTGTCTGCAGAACTGCCCAACCCAACCGACGACACGCGAGACTTATTAGAAGTGGCCGACGTACTGTTTCGTCGCATTTATTGTGCAGGTTATCGCTACGCCAAAGGTGGTGTGATGCTGGCGGATTTTTATGAGCATGGCGCTTTTCAACAAGATTTATTGCGAGCCGATAATACAAAAATCAACTCAAAAGCCTTAATGAGCGTCGTAGACAAAATTAACCACAGCGACCTCGGTAAGGTTTTTTTCGCCTCTCAAGGCGTGTCACCACAATGGTCAATGAAACGAGAACACTTATCTCCAGCGTACACAACCAGGTGGGATGAGTTACCCAAAGTGTATTGATTCAAAATGTAGAAAATAGAAATCAGCGATGAATTAAAAATTCAAACGATAGTGATGGAGAGGTGTTCCATGAACGATGAAAATGCCAGTAAAGTGCCAGCAGACAAGATAATAGCAACGGTTGTACTATGGCTAGATGAACAATGTCCACAGGAGCGTTGGGACTTATCTGATGAACAGATGTGTGTTCTTCTAGGTGGTATTACGGTTTCAACTTGGAATCAATGGAAAGAGACCGCACAGATTAATGACAGTCTTCAAGTAGACCAAGAAACTATTGATACGCTGGCGATGCTGGTAAGTATATACAAGATGATTCACCTAAGTTCACCACCTGGATTTAAGTATGATTTTTTCAAAAGGCCAATAAATCATCCGACATTTAATGGCAAATCAGCTAGAGAATTTATGTTGGAGAACCCTTCAGTTGACGATTTCCTCAAGGTAAGAAATTATTTTCAAAGCAGAGTGTTGTTATAAAAATCACCTTAGCCTCAATTGGCTTTTCATATTGATCATCATTGTACTAAACAGTCACGTTAGGAGAGAGATATGAGCACTAAACGAGAAAAATATGCTGAAAAACGCATTGATATTAATGATCTTGAGAAAAATCTTGATCTCGCTATGAGTGAATCTAAAGGTTTTCCTGTTGCTGTATTGAAGAACGACGATCCGGTATTTTACTGTATTCCAGCTGACACCTATGTTGCTATGTTAGAAACTATTGAAACATCTGAGATGAAAGAGATGAGCGTAAGAATTCATCAATTGGGTATAGAGCTGCTTGGTGACGAAGATAAGTGGAGGTCTTGGATTACAGCACCTGCACTAGCGTTAGGTGGTAAGTCACCAGAGTCGATTTTGGTTACTAAAGAAGGAATCAATAGAGTAAGAGATCTTTTAGGGCAGATTAGCCACGGTGTTATTGTTTAAATCAGCTGTATAGCGATCAGATAAACTGAAAATAATTACATGTTGGATTTTTTTGCTTGTAACGAACTCAGACCTGATCTGTATTATCTAGGACCTGATCTGTCAAGACTGTTAGTGTTGCCGTCGCTAGATTGATAGCCGTCTGTCGTTTATTGAAAGTATCCAACTCTGCTGACTCATCCTCATACCGTGCAATGACATTGCTCAAGGCTTCAATAATGATCAGATTTTCATCATAGTGCTCTATCAAGTCTTCTAAAAGTATAAGAGCTTGTCGGTGCTCATCAGAGTTCGCTATACCATTCAAAATCGGCAACTGGGCTACTATCGCTTTGGCCATTTGTGTTATTTCTTTTGTGACTAACATTTCATTTGCCTATTGTTGATAGGATTAATTGAAGTAGTTTTACTAGAGACCAAACAGATCCTTATTTATGCACTACATTTCATTTTTTGTTAAGTGGGATTATTTAATTCTTAAGTGTTAATTAAATAATAGCTTTCTTAATCAAGGTCAAATCGTCCAGCACCTTCAATGATATCTTTTCGGTATGTCATGAACTCAGTGTCTGATTTTACTTGGAACGGTTGATTCCTCTTCCCGTGCGTTTCTTGAGATCCTTTATGAGATCGAACAATAAAAGAGAGTTTTAATTCATTGAGTTGATCTATTAGTGCTTCAGCGAGTTCGTTATCAACATTTAGAAACAGTTCATCAGCATGAGCCGTATGAGAATTTAGCCCTTCAAGTAGCTCTGCTTCACTTAGTCGATTGTCATTTACTTGGCTTTTCGCTTGCTTAATCATAATTCTGTTTACCTCGGCACAGACCTCGATATGTGACCAACCATTTTTAGCCGCCATATCACGGATCACACCAATTATTTCTGCTTGAGCCTTTAGGCTCAGTGCTTCCGAGTCGCTGGCTGCCACCACTTCAAATATGTTTGAAAACTTTGTTGAGGCCATTGTCTATCACTTTAAAATAACGCCAGTTTCTTGTATGTAGTATAGCTGAGATTTTTCTAGCATGCTGGCGGCAATCGATAGTGAAATTTTCAATGTTTTCTAAAATGTAAAACCCTGTTGTTAGAGCTTAAATAGTTGTATCGTCAAGGCGTTGAGTCAGTATTTCTGATCCAAAGTGGAGCTGTGGGAGAGTAATAAACTCTCATACCAAGTAACAAAGTATCATACTAAAATGGCAGCGATCGCAAAGATACGCTGTCATTTCTAAATCGTTTATGCCCCAAAGTGAGTTAACGTAAATGCACTAAGGGTGGCTTTGAGCGAATTGCAGCTGTTCGGAGCAGGCGCTCTCGAAAAAACGAATCTCTGCTTTGCCTTAATTGCAGTCATTTGATTTTTCGTCAACTTAGCATGTAACAAAACCTCCAATCACGTAGCCAATTTCAGTTGTAAGAGGTTGGCGTGAAGAATTGACGTTGAGAATAAACATTATCAACGTTGGAAAAACGAACGAAGTTATTGAAGATCGCCCCATCATCTGAACTGGGGCGGGGCGAATTTGTATTTATTGACAGTGCATAGCCAGAAGCTACCGAAAAGTACACGTCGAACAACGATCAGAAGCTATATGTCACCTTCAGGCTGCCAGTGGGCGATGTTTTTCGTTGAACAATTGGACTATTTCGTGCATCACCAGCCAACTGCGTAAAACCTGCTGCGGCAACTACGCTCCAGTCTTGATTAAGCTTGTGCGTCCAGTCCATATTCAGTGAATAGGCATAAATTCCAGACTTGGCATCATATCGAGTAAACCCCGATGCGGCCGACTGTGATCCGCTTACCCCGTAGTAAGTCTGCGTGTACTTCCTGGCCCCCCAACTACTGGTCAGCGCCAGCGTCACAGCGTTTTTCGATGACGTATAGAGCTGGCTGACAATGCTGAAATGCAGGGCTTCACCATTGCTTCGCTGAGAAATCGGTACCTCAGCCTGCAACTGCAAATTAAGCCAGTCGGTCACCTCGTATCCTAGACCAGGCAAACCGATAGCTGAGCCCTTAACGTCACCCATACCTAGCAAGTAGTCGCTACCGTAGCTGGGCGAGTCGCTGTCCACGTCACGATCCTTTCTGCCAGCGCGATAACTCAGCGCAGCGCTGTAATAAAATTTGCCGATGTTGTTACCGTAACCGATACCACGCATGGTGCTGACGAAGAAACCATTTACCATAGAGTAATGAATCACTAGAGCCGAGGTTACTCGGCTTTCATCCGAACCAGAATAACGTGGCGCAACATCCACGCCTCCTCCTAGGGTCAATTCGTTGCCATATTTCTGTTCTGCTGCCAGTATTGGGGTTGCCAATAACGCGAGGACAAATCCTGACAACAATTTTTCTACGGTATGCCCCGAGAGTGAATGGAGGATCTTATGACTCAGTTCGATGTTTCTCATTAAGGAAATCCTTGTGGGTTAAATTGACTACGATACAAGCGGTTTTAAACGCCAGAGTGCTCAGTTTGAATGCTTACCCTGAAGTTTTTATGAGCCAAAAATGAAGAAATACTGAAGTAAGTAGCAGTTCTGCAAACCTGATAGATTTACTGACACAGTTTTTTTCTTCATACGTTCTTCATTCACTGTTGATAAAGTAACTATTATGAGAATTCTCCTAATCGAAGACGACATCGATCTCGGCAATGGCGTACGTATTGCCCTTACAGACCAAGGATTAGATGTCATATGGGTTCGCCGCAAAGTGGATGCTCTGCATCAACTCGATGTATGCGTGCCTGAACTTGTCTTGCTCGACCTCGGCCTTCCCGACGGTGATGGCATGAGCCTGATGGCGAGTCTGCGTCAGCAGCTCAAGGGGATCCCCGTCATCATACTGACTGCTCGTGGCACTGTGCAAGATCGCTTGACTGGGTTGGATGCCGGTGCAGACGACTATCTCGTCAAACCTTTTGTTCTCGCTGAGTTATTGGCTAGGGTGAGAGCACTTGTGCGGCGCAGTTACGGTTTTCAAAATGAGGTGATAGAGATTCGAGGGCTATCTCTCCATGTGCCGACTCGTCGCGTGACAGTGAGCGAAAGTCATGTTGATTTGACGGCAAGTGAATACGCGCTGCTTGAAACGTTAATGTTTCGTTCTGACCGTGTTCTAACCCGTAGTTTTCTGGAAGAAAGGATCTTCGGTGCAAAAGAAAATATGAGTAATGCGCTTGATGTACATATGGGAAATTTGCGTCGAAAAATCGGTGACGGCTATGTGCGAACGGTGAGAGGTGTGGGGTTTGTCATTGATACTGTACCCATTCATAAGGGACAGGTTGATGCGTAATTTTTGGCGCTATCTGAGAATTCCAACGCTTGTACGGCGAATTATGATCGCCCAGATGCTTTTGCTCACGCTGCTTTGGTGTATTTTTCTGACCTACATTTTATGGGATAACTTACGCATCCCTCCAATGCTATCAGGCAACAAAACCTATGAAACCATTCTGACATTGGTGGATCATATGGGGGATCGCCCGCACGATCTAACCGATGTGCTGGAAAAATTCAGCAAGGCATTGCGGGAAGGCTATGGCGGAGGTGAAGACCCAAAAATGTCAATCAGCCTAATCGTTCGGAAGAATAAAGAGATAATTTATTCATCTGATGGCGCTCCAGTAGGAGTGACAAACACCGGTTATAGGATGATTCAGAGTGTTCAGAGTAACGGCCGCACCTGGACTAGTCGTACTCTGAAGTCTAGGAGCTCCGACACAGAGGTGACACTGCTCACTCCTGCTGGCGGTTGGAACTTCTTCATATACCTGAACTCACGCGGATACTACATATTACCGCTGCTGGTATGCATTCCTTTTCTTTTGTTTCCTGCGTGGCTGTCAATCCGCATTGCAATGCGTCCCTGGAACAAGGTGGCAAATGAGGTTTCCTTACGAACACCAGAAGATCTTTCTCCCTTAAAAGCAGTTCCAAAGCACAAGGAGCTTCGCCAAATAGTGGACGCGATTAATATATTCCTTGCCAGGGTACGAGAAAGCACTGAAAGGGAACGGACTTTCATTGCAGATGCCGCTCACGAGTTGCGTACTCCCCTAGCAGCAATGCGAGTCAATGTTGAGGCTTTGCAGTCCGGTGTAAGCAACGTTAGTCAACAGGAATTGCTTGCAGGGATTATTCGTAGCAATAGCCGTGCTGCTCGTCTCGTCAATCAGTTGCTGCTGCTGATGCATAGTGAAGCGCGCATTGACACTGTTATGGAACCTGTGCCGCTGACGACGCTCATACAAGAGCGAATGGCTGAGTTGGCACAGCTAGCTGCAGAGAGCCGAATTGAGCTTGAATTCTACTCTCATGATGAAGTCTGGATTACAGGTGTCAGAGAACGCCTGATGTCGCTGATCGACAACTTAATTGAAAATGCTGTGAAGTACAGTCCTGAGGGCGGGCGGGTTGAAGTAGAGGTACGATCATTAGAAAAATCCATTCAATTGCGTATCTCAGATGCAGGGCCCGGAATCATGGTTGAATTAAGGGAACGGGTGTTCGACAGATTTTTTCGTGATCCCAATCAGATACAAAGCGGGAGTGGATTGGGGCTTGCAATAGTCAAAGCGGTTGCGCAGCAACACAACATCAGTGTTTTTCTAAGTACGTCAGCAGAAGGTGGGCTCATGGTTATTGTTGATATCCCAAATCACAATTCCGCCTGAAAGAGAACGCAATTTTAGTCCCAATCATGCGTAAGGCATTTACCAGAATAATGGAGCATAAATTGAAATATTTGGTCCTGGCTACAATATTATTTTCTATATCACTCAGCGGATGCGCCATTACCGTCAGCGATTTGAAAAACAACAAATCATCGTTAGACGGCAGTTTCATTAGTAAGACGGGGTCCTCCGATACTTATCGAACCATAAGGCAGATGGCTAGGCAGTGTATGGAATATCAGACATATTCAGGAAATCCGGTGATCGTATTAAGCGAGTTTGACGGTGAGCGTAAAGAAGGTGAGATCACTCAAAAGCTTCTTTCAGAAGGAATGTTGATCAACAACACGCTAATTCAGATAGAAAGTCATGATGGTAACAAAGCTAAGATCAGCCTATACACAATCAAGAATATCTTGAGTATGGGGATCAGGTCGCCAAAGGTGAGTGATATCAAACGCTGGGCTGATGGCGATATAACTTGCTAACAGAACACTCTCGTACAACTCAGCAATACCGCGAAGCATCCTTCACCTGCCCCATGACTAGATACAACGCTCAGTTAGTAAAGTCGGATCCTTCGCTCTCAGAATTACCCTTTGTCTAGGCCGCCGCAAATTCAGACGGCGTCTGATAATTCAGCACAGAGTGCGGGCGGCACTCGTTATAATCCTGACGCCATTCAATGATAGTTTTCCTGGCATGACTGACTTCATTGAACCAGTGTTCATTCAGGCATTCATCGCGAAAGCGTCCGTTAAAACTTTCAATAGCTCAGTTCAATGTCGGCTTGCCGGGTTGGATAAGCCACAGCTTCACGTCATGCTCAAAGGCCCATTAATCGCACGGCAAGTAAATTTCTGGCCCTGAGCAGTTCTTATCGTCGCCGGATAGCCGCGAAACAGCGCAATGCTGTCCAGAATACGGGTGACCTACACGCCTGGAATCCCGAAGGTAACGGTTACCGTCAGGCACTCTTTCGTTAAGTCATCCACTTAGGTCAGTTAGAATATATACATAACTACAGACAAATGCGGATTTCCAATAAAAGTTTAAATACTTTAGAAGCACAATGAATTTGTGCCACACCGTTTTAGTCAAAAACTTCACAAAATTAATTGTGTACGCTTTTTATCTTTTCAAACATGAGTTATGTCTTGATGTTTTCGAGAGCTATTGTTCAGTTATTACTAGCAATGTCCGCTTTCAGTGAAAAGCGTCGTTTAAATCGAATCTCAGTGAATTTCCGCTTTTGGCACAGAGCCGTCTTATGGCTCTAAATTGTTTTTGTCCAGAAATGAGTTACAGCTAGTATGAAACTTTAATACTCAGTTATCGCTCGATTCAGATTTAGTAGTAGCAATTAGCATGAATCTTTATTTTTAGTCACTTTTAATCCAAAACGGTACGAACAGGGTTACTTGGTCGTTTAGTGTGTGAGACTTTATTACTCTCCTATAATCGCATGTATTTATAAATTCAAATTAGTAAATTAAGAAGGTAGCTATTTCTTCGACTCGCGTTGCTATTGGCCTCTGTAATTGCAATAAAATCTTCCTTGCTTCCCACGATGTGTATTTCACTCTCTGCTCGGGTAATGGCTGTATACAGCCAAGCACGATCGACTATTCTGCCTTTACTCAGAGCAATAATCACTCGTGGAAATTGTGAACCTTGGGCCTTATGTAGGGTGATGGCGTAACCCAGCTCCATGCAATCCAAGACGTCCGGTGTGATTTGTATCCTGTCACCAGTATCAAGTGTCACATCACCAAAGTATGTTTCAGCCAACTCATCTGAGTCATCCTGTTCTGGCTCAACGCCACTAAGAACGCCAAGGCTGCCATTCTGGATGCCTCTGTGATAAAGGTTCTTCGTAAACAAGACGGCATCATTCAGTCGTAGATTCAAGAAGAACTCTTCAGAATGGATGGTGAATCTAAGCATTTCGCCATGGCCATTTACTGCTGCTTGAACCTTGTTGTTTATCTCAGAAACCATATTTCGGGTAGGCGCAATAATTCGGCTATTTTCAGGGTTTTCACAATACAGGCGACAACATCTATTCGTTATTTCGCTTTTATTAGCCTCATGAAAGAATATAGCGGCGGTAGAAAGTTTCGGAGGAATCTCTCCCTGATTAATGAGCTTTGAGTACTCAGGGATTCCGGTACTTCCTTCCTGACGTTTCACAATATCAAGCATGGTGTTTGCTATTCGTTTTGAGTGAACGATATCAGCCAAAACTTTTCCGCACCCAATAGGCGGCAGTTGATCCGGGTCGCCTGTTAATACGATCCGTACAGATGGGTGTATATGCGTAACGATTCTATACATGGTCGGTAAATCAACCATGCTTGCTTCATCAATCACCAATAGGTTTTCATCGCTATCTGTGCTGTCCAATGGTGGGTTTCTCAAAAAGCCAGCAATAGTCATCGTGGTGAAGCCTATAGACTCATGTAGACGCATTGCAGCTCGACCACTTAGTGCAACGGCATGGATGGCATAACCCATTAAACTAAAGGCTCTAAGCGCGGTTCTTAGTACTGTCGTCTTACCTGTTCCGGCCCCTCCTGTAATACAGGCCACAGCATTATCTAAGCATGTTCCCACTGCTTCTTTTTGCTTGGCCGTCAGATCATAAGGTAATTCTTTAAGGGCCGCACGATAGGCTTGACTGGTTTTTCGGTCATACAAACCGTCAATATTAGCCATTGTTAACAGACGTTTGGCAACGGTAGATTCCATTAATAGTTGAGCGGTTGGGTGATACGTCAGAGTGTCATTATTCAGAAGAAATTGAGCTTTATCGTGTCCTGCTTTGCAGGCGCTTGCAACTAGCTCATTATTCTTCAGCAATTTGTTTAATGCTGGTACTAAGTCTTCTCGCTTAGTATAGGTATGTCCTTTTTCTACTTGCTTTCGTAGGGCAAATTCTAGAGCAGCACTAAGTCGTCTCTGATCATCAGCCGCAATTTCAAAAGTCCACTTTTTAATAAGGCCTTCAACATCATCAAAGGACATTCCGAATCCACATAGTAGGTAAGGGTTGTCCTGTATTGCGTCGACAGATTTGTCATCATGGAACTTGAGCAGTCGCTGTTGAATTGAAGCTGGAATACCACGCAGCGTCATCCAGTTGGTATGTTTGAGATTTTTATATGTCTCATACCCTTCGTAAAGCGCATCAATAGAATCCTCACTCAAAACCCCTTTAAGGCGATTTCTGGCTTCAAGTGTGTCAGTTTGCAGGGTTGAGTGGAAAGAGTTGCCTAGCAACGCCCATAGAGCTCTGGCCTTAACCTCTCCAATCCCTCTAAACGCTTTTTCTTTGGCGATGAACTGTATTAGCTGTTCACCTGACTCTGGCAGAGTGCATTCAACATAATCTGGTGCTTCATAGATATGCTGGAGCATTACGTAATCGCCTGTTGCCACTTCCTCAATACGTCTTGCGCCTTTGACCGTCCAATACTGACCAATTGCCAGTTGCACTGGGATTGATTCAGGATTTGCTTTGATAGTGACGTAATATTTACCGCTAGTGGTTTTATACGAGTTTTTCCCCAGTGGCACACCGGTGAAGATAACTAGACTAGAAGAACTGTACGGAATGCTAGTTATCCTAACGTGGTCTTCCTGAATGTCATTATTCATCTAGGCATGAACCCCATCTCAGACAGAGTTTCAGACAACTCACCGAAGCGTTCCAGGCGAGACTCTAATGCTCTAACCTTGGCTTTAAGTTCGATGTTTTCAGCCTCTAATTGAGATAACCTTCTAGACTCCAGTTGCCTAGAGGCTTGGCTAGCATCGTATTCCTTTGGGTTAGACTTCGCTGTTTCAGACTCAGCTGTGAATGGCGGCAACACACCACGAGCCCTTAACTCCGTCTCAAGGTTCTCAAGACTTTCTCTTAGAATAGGGTTCTGTGTCAGTGCCGACTTTCCACAACCAATAGCCTTCGCAACTTCGCCACGCTTTAACTGCCCTCGGTGAACAATTTGAAGAAAGTCATCATCCGATTGAGTAGCTTTCCAAACCTCAAAAGAGTCAACGTTTTGCTGAGCTTTCTGCTGACCATTAGCCATTAATAGACCTCGTATTGCCTTGATTTAAGATTCACAATGTTGCGCTTTGGATTTAATGTCCCGCAAGGTTTTATTGAAGATCGCCATTACATTCGGATCGCTTGCACCAATGCTTACTATTTTTTGGATAAAGGCCTGTAGGTAGCCAATTTCATCTTTTGCCACCTTTAATTCTGCCTCTAGCTGAATCACTTTTTCAGCTAAATCAATGTCCTTTTGCAGATAGGAAAGAAGCTCGGTTTCGTCAGAGGAAACAGGTTGTCCCCTGAGTAGTCGCTTTTTCTCTTTGTATTCATTTTTGATGTTGACGTATTTATCGAGCGTTTGCCGAGTGGTGGTAAACGCAAGGCTAGATTCAATTTTTGTTACCAATAAATCCCAAGTGAGCTTTCCTTTCCAGCTTCTAATTAAGGCTTGAATGGAGATTTGCTGATCTGTATCTAATGATTTGATTGCCATATGTATTTCCTTATATCGACCCCAAAAAACCTAAAAAGTTATTTTTAGCAGAGTCGTTAGCGGGCTTGTTTTTCGCTTCTATAGCAGCCTGAAGTGCTTCTTTTGCATTAGGTAGTGATAGTTTTTGTTCAGTCACCGTCTTGGTCTCTAAATCCGTAATTCGCATGACATTTGAGCGTGTTAAAAAGCGCACGATGCATCCTTCTTTGATGGACTTATCAGAAAGCACGTCAACCAAGTTCTTCATCATGGAAGTGTTCTTGTAATGGGTCTTATACCATTCTTGCATCCCAGCACTGGTTGTAAAATTAATAGCCCCTTGAACTTGCTCTAAATTGAGCGTTTGAACCCGTAAGTCCTTTTTTAGTAATTCAATGGCTTTGCTGTCGTGTGCAATATGACATGAAGATGGGCATAAAGTGCATTGCGTCTCAAATTCGGTCATGTAGGTACAAGGTGATAGCGTAAAGTTTTGAACACAAAACCCAGTTTCATGTACGAATGTTGGGCTTAAATTATCCGTTGCAGCATCATACTGCTTCTTGCTCTGTAGGCGCATGCCGACTTTTTCTTGCACCTCTTCCTCAGCTTCTTCGTGATAGAGAATGTCGTAAATTACAGAAGCATTTTGTGCGTCTGTCGTGTGTATATACGTCAGGGTTTGCTCTGCACTCTTTCGACCTGACAGCAAGGTTATGAGTAGGTGGGATAGCCCTTTTTTATCCAGATAATCATTTTGCCAATGTCGAAATTGATGCGGTGTAATGGCAAAATCCGATGAAAATCCATGCCGTTCAAAAATAGATTTGCCTGTCGTTCCTTTATTTCTTTTGCAATCTTTGGCAAAGAGCTTTCCTAATGAAGAGATAGGTTTCAATATAAAGGGCGAGCCAGTTTTATTGTTTAATTGATAATCTGTGTAGGTAAATAAGGCATTCTCGAAGTCTACATGCTTGCTACCTGTGTGGTTATATCCAGTGATATTGCCTTGATTTATTGCAATGCAGTGGTTTTGAAACTCCGCAACGGTAAATTCATTTTTTCCCGCGGTAAATTTTTCGAGTTGCTGTTTACTAAACGAACCTGAACCTGACAGACATCGTGCGAATGGGCAATGGTTCATGAAAACAAGCTTATCAAATATAGATAATTCCACGATGGGTTTAATAAATTTAGGGTTAGTTACTGATACATCAATGGCTCCCTTGGTATCTGCGGTGACTCGCGCACATTTATCTGTACCGTCGAAGAAGCCAAGTAAAAGCCCAAGTTGTATTAGGTTTGTGGGCTTATTCATTGCTAGTTTGAGCGTGTTCATATTTTCTGTGCTTGGCTGGAAATCACCAAGTACGTCTTTTAAGGCTAAGGAGGGCTTCTTGTAGAATCGTGCTAACGCTCTCGCTGGCTCCGTTATCAGCGCCGTATAGTGTAATGCTCTATCGACACTTTCAGCTATTTCAGCGTTGATATGGTTTTGATAATCATCAACCCCTTTTGAACCACGCCAGTTCAGGTAGTAAACCGTTTCTTCTTTTCTATCTACTTCTTCAATGTGGCTTTGTAGGCGCTGCTTGGTTAAGAGGACTTGCTCTGCTGCGACTCGGTTGGGGACGCCATTGCCAGTGCTGCCATAGTGCAGGTGAAGCTATCTCGGTGATGCTGCATTGTGTGCATTAGTGTTTGCCAAGAGCTTATGTCACTTTTGTCATATTTATTTGTGTAAGGCGGGATAATATCTTTAAAGATAGCCCCTAATGCCAGTAGCGATTTTTCTTCAGGAAGCTTGCTTTGCTCTGCCTCCAGTGCGTCATCACCACTTTTGGATCTTATGCTATTAAATTTTTTTGTAATTGACGGTCTGTAACTAGCAGGAATCATTAGATGTTGATGCAGCCAGTTGAAAAAAGAGGGGAGATTATTGGTATACTTCATACTCACAATGGCATCCTGAATTTCATCCGGACAGGCAGAGGCAACATTATCATCAAGTGCACATAGAAACCATTTGGCTGCGGTGACTTTATCTCTTTTTACTCCATTGATTATTTTTTCTTTTAACACATCGAGCGTGTAGGCAAAAAGAAAATGATGCGTTTCTGTATCTAATTTATCGTCTTGCGTGAACGTGGAACCTATGTTTGCTCTGGGTTGATTTTGGTTGTTGAATAAGAAATTAACCTTAGTGCCTTGTGAGTTCGTGAAGGTGATAGCAATATCATCCCACGTTGCCTGATCACCTTTTTGATTAGTGAAACCTATTAAAGGCTGTTTCTGTTTTTCTGTCACGTAAGCACGTTGGTTTGCTATATAGCGGTTCAATGTGTTCATTTATTACATCCAAATTTTAGGGTGTTTCTTTCTTCGCAAACCGCTATGGTTGCCTTTATGTAAACAATCACTGTCTGAAGTCGCTTCACGGTGGCGGGGTGTCCAGATTGACTATTGATAGTCAGTTTACGTTCCGCTTTATCAAGGTACTGTTGGTGATTGGCGGTTTCCAGCGGTCTAAAGTTATCACACGGATAACACGCCATTGGTGCGCCTCCTTTTGACTGGCAACTAGAGCAGTTAGCGGGGTTAAGCTTATGACCCATTTCTTCATCGAAGGGACTTTTGATGCTAAAATCATGGTGCTTTTGTAATTCTTTAACCGATGTGCTATCAAAGCGTCGGATGATGATATTCCCTGCGTAAGCTTGGTCTATTTTGACTCGCTCTTGAGCCTTCAGGTCTAAATAAGGTGTGATTGCGTCAATAGTTACCCCTGTAACTGCTGCAATTTGTGCCGGGCTTAATCCCATCCATACCGCTAATGTTAACTGCGTATGTCGCCAACGATTATTACTGAGTTTTAATGGCTCATTGGGTAATCGATCACTCTTTGCATTGAGCTTTGAACCAAAGAGATAGGCAATATTTGCTCCAAGCGAGCTTGAGGTTTGATGATATGCTTTTGACGTGTCACTGACCGTGCTAAATAGTTCTGATTTGGATTGGAACTCAGAAGAAAATAAACCTTGGTCTGGCAGCAGGGGCAAGCGCCTCATTAGCTCTTTTGCTTCTTTATCGGTTAGGGTGATATTGTTTTGGTACAGTGAGTGGCAGAGGTAAGTCTCATAGACTTTGTAGTATCTTAATAATAATTCTGATAAGTCAGGGCTTAAGCGATGTGAGCGTGATTCTGCATTACCACGAAACTGACCATCTTTGCCTTTGAAGGTTCTAAGGTGAAATTGATCAATATCTGAAAAGAGATGCTGCGTAGCGGGGGACCAATCTCGGTCACTTTCTTTATAGGATTTAAACTCTTGACCAACACGTAAAAGGTCACACCATTTGATTTGTGTCAGTTGAGTAGGTCGTCTTACTATCGCCACCATTAACTGACTGGCAATAACGCTTCTTAAGCGTGTAAAGGGCTTCTGCGCTAGAATTTTACCTTCCAAAGCGTGTAAAGTCTCAATTCGTAGTGCCTCTAACAAATTGTTGTACTCTACATCACTGTAAGCCCCTGTTTTATCATCAAGGATACCTTTCATTTTTTTACTGCTCGCCAAGCTTTCATCCTTGATGGCATTATACAGAGGGCTAAGTGCTGCCGACTCGTATTCATCGCTTCGTCCACAAAATGCTCTTAATGCATGCTTGACAGTTTTCTTGTAGCTATCAATGGTTAACCACCACGCCTCAAACGCATGAACATTTAGATAGTTAATGATGGTCTTTAGTGTGCAGGCATGACCATTAACTGAGTTAAAGCTGTAATATTTGACTGTATGCGCTAATGCCAACCTTAAATCAATAAAGGTCTCCTCATCCAACTTATTCATCCAATCCAGATATAGAGTTTCTTTGTATCCAAGTACCCACTTATCAGAAAGAATGTCAAAGGAGTAGCCCTCTGTTCTCGCTGAAAACTCTCGCTGTCCTTTGTATTGTTTTTTAAAAGTAGCAAGTTGATTGTTATGCATGATCACCTCTGAGATTGGGCACTGATTGACTTTGGTTTTTCGACGAAATCTCAGCGACAGTGACAGCTAACTGGAGCTCGTTGTAGATCGACGCCATATTGGAGTCTGCAACCCAGCCCATTGCGTACTTACGTAACTCTTCAGTTTTTTCAGGTGTGTAGCCTTGCTTTCTAGCCATGTCCTCAAATATCTCATTCCACTTATGTCGTAATTTGTGAGGGTGCAATTTGTGGTTGATAGCATCACCAAAGGTCTTCACTATCTTGTGAACAGCCTTGTAAGTTAAAGGCTGGCCTATTGTTTTCCCTTTCTCTGATATAAATACAAAATCATGCTCGTGAACATTCGGTTTGCTTGCTCGTATTGTTGATATGTATAGCTTGATGAGCTTCATTAAATCTGCCGAAATAGACACGGATAGTGCTTTGGTTTTGTTGGACGCAGGATCTAACCTTGTATCGCTTGGGTCATCTGGCGTTCGAGTGAGGAGGAATCTTGGATTCCCCCAATCATCTACTAGGTTGCTGATTTTTAGTTTCAAAAGCGCACCGACACGTACCCCTGAATCAATTAGGATTTGCATGATAATCTGGTTTCTTAACTTACTGGATTTGAATGGGTTATCAGATGAGCTTTCCTTGATTATCTCGAGTAAATGAAAGAACTTCTTAGCAGGGATGGCCGACTCAAATGCATCCTTTGTAATCGTGTTGTTTTTTCTAGCGCCTGAAATAAACGAGTTAATATAGAGTTTGAACTTATTAAATTGATCGTCTGTTTTTACTTTCTGATTTGTAGGGGCTTGATCATAGTGATGGCAAATATACAGATACTCGATATAAGCCCTCAGGCGAATTAGGCGTTGACGAAAAGTATGTGCAGACACTTGTGGCAGGCTGTTGGCGGTCGCATGGATAGCATCTCTAATGCGTTTATCTGAAATACTGGCTACATTGGAACTTTCTTGGGTTACTTCATCGTCAGCATAAAACTTACATGCTCGAATAAAATTATCGACTTCCTCTCGTGAAAGAAATTCTCCACTCGCTACACGCTCTACAAGGTCGATGTTATTCAGATCAAAGTGGCAATATAGTAGTTTTAACTCATAAGCGTATTTCTTTCGTGTGTGAAAAGCAGGGGCTTGGGCGGTGTTTCTTCCTTTGTCTTTAGATAATGGTGAGTTGTGATTTCCATTCAGATAAGCATTGAGATACAGGCAAGCAGGAAATACGCCATTACGGACAACTAGAGGGAAGGAGTATCCCGTAGTATCTCTATAAATTTTTACTTGAACATTATCACCTAAACTATCCATTGCAAAGTCATCTATTGGTTATACGTATATCTACCATAAATGGCAGGTTAGGTTTTGTAAAGGTAAAAAAATAGACTCATGATGAGTCTATTGTGTTTTCGGTTGATTTGTTATTTCTTATTCTTTACTTTTTTTTTGGTAGAGAGTATTCACACAGGTCTTCAATAATACATGCATCGCACTTAGGCTTGCGAGCGACACAGATGTAACGACCGTGAAGTATCATCCAGTGGTGAGCATCCAAAAGAAATTCCTTCGGAACAAACTTTAACAGCTTCATTTCCACTTCTAGGACGTTTTTGCCTGGCGCTACTTTTGTCCGATTACCAAAGCGAAAAATATGCGTGTCGACTGCCATCGCGACTTGGCGAAAAGCAGTGTTCAATACCACGTTAGCGGTTTTGCGGCCAACACCGGGGAGCGCTTCGAGTTCTTCGCGAGTTTCAGGTACGACGCTGTTGTGTTTTTCGATCAGAATTTTGCAGGTCTTGATGGCATTTTCGGCTTTGGCGTTAAATAGGCCAATGGTTTTGATATAGCTTTTTAGACCATCAACGCCAAGCGCCAACATAGTTTCTGGCGTATTGGCGACAGGGAAAAGTTTTCGTGTGGCTTTGTTGACGCTTACGTCAGTGGCTTGCGCAGAAAACAACACCGCAATCAAAAGTTCAAAGGGCGAGCTGTATTCCAACTCGGTTACGGGATTTGGGTTTTCAGCTCGTAAGCGAGAAAAAATCTCGTAGCGTTTCTCTTTGTTCAAAATAAATAGCCTTTGTTCACTTAAAGAGCCTGTGGGATAAAAGTTAGCTTACTTGCCCTGTCACGCGAACACGTTTCGAAGCACTTGGGCCGTCTTTGGCTTTTTGTGTTGCGACACGTTTTTTCTCGCGTTCGTCTAGGTAGTTTTTACCCGCGATCAATAAGCCTAAACCAATAAACGCACCCGGTGGTAATACGGCAAACAATACATTTGGGTAGTCGTTAAAGATAACGACTTTCCAATGAATTGCCATGTCGCCGAACAACAACTGCATATCTGAAAACAATGTGCCTTGTCCGATTAGCTCACGCATTGCGCCCAAGGTAACAAGGATAAACATGAAGCCCAAACCCATCATAAATCCATCTAGTGCCGAAGGCAGCACTGGGTTGCGGCTGGCAAAGGCATCAGCGCGGCCAAGGATTGCGCAGTTGGTTACGATAAGCGGGATGAAAATCCCCAAAATTTGATAAAGCTCGTAGGTATAAGCCTGCATTATCAGTTCGATACAGGTGGTAAACGAGGCGATAATCATCACAAATGCAGGTAGACGAACCGCATCGGCAACATAGTTACGAATCAAGGAAACCGCAATGTTGGAACCCATCAAAACGACCATGGTTGCTAGTCCAAGGCCCAAGGCATTCACCACTGTGCTGGTTACCGCCAGCATAGGACATAAGCCGAGCAACTGAACTAGTGCGGGGTTGTTTTTCCAAATACCGTTGTAAATAATTTCTGCGTAATTGGCACTTGGCTTACTCTCGTCTTGAGTAGCGTCAGTTGTTGCAGTTTCTGCGCTCATTTTCATTTGGCTATCCTAATACGCTAGCAGCGTATCTTTGTGTTGATCAAAATAAATAAGAGTATTTTTTACGGCGCGAACGACGGCGCGAGGTGTGATAGTTGCACCGGTAAACTGGTCAAAATCCCCACCGTCTTTTTTCACGCCCCAGCCTTTTAGGCTGGGATTTTCTAAAGACTTGTTGGCGAAGTTTAAAATCCATTTGGACTTTTTAAGATCAACCTTGTCGCCAAGCCCAGGTGTTTCTTTATGGCTGATGACTCGGCTGCCTGTGACTACGCCGTTTTTGTCAATGGCAACGAGCATGTCTAAATTACCGTTATAGCCGCGTGGTGCGATGGTCTCGAAAATGATGCCAGAGACTTCGCCATTTTTACGAGCGATATGAATCTTAATGCCTTCTTCGCTTCCCAATAAAGGATCTGCTGGCAGAATGGCGGTGTCTTTGGTTAAGTCGTTATCGTACAAATTGGCTGGCAAAATTTCGTTAAATGCAGAAATTTGCGCATCCAAAATATTGTTCTTAATAGTGTGATCTGTCAGCTGGTGAGTGATGGCAATGAGGCCAGCCGTCAGCACCGCGAAGATAGCTAGACCAAGACTGTTACGGCGAATAGAGGCGAACAATTCCATTAGTTGTCCCCCCCAACTTTTAAGCCTGTTTTGGCTTTTTTATGACCGTAGGTTCTTGGTTGTGTGTAGTAATCGATTAATGGTGCTGCAAAGTTCATTAGCAATACGCCAAACGCCACGCCATCAGGATAACCGCCCCAAGAGCGAATGATGTAAATTAAGATACCAATGCCCGCGCCATAAATCAGTTTGCCGCGATTACTGGTGCAAGAAGACACAGGGTCAGTAGCAATAAAGAAGGCACCAAACATGGCTGCGCCAGTGGTTAGGTGGAATAAAGGCGTTGCGGTATTACTTTGATCAAATAAATGAAACGCGCCAGACATTACTAACAAAGCACCTAAAAGTGCCACTGGCGTGTGCCAAGTAATAATACGTAACCAAATCAGAGCAAGACCACCCACAAGGTAAGCCAAGTTCACCCAAAGCCAACTGTTTAGGCTTGGGCCTTGTAGCGCTGCAATGCTGCTAAATGCGGCTTGAGTATCTAATAAATCTTTGTGTTTGAAACCATCTAATGGCGTTGCCATGGTGTAGCTATCGATCACGGGTAAGTGATGGAAAATAGCCTGCAAGCTTTGCATGAAAGACAAGGTCTCGCCTGCTGGAATCATGCCTTGTACGCCAAGCCATTGGCTCATTGGCACAGGAAAAGACACCAGCACAATGGCGTAGCCGACCATGGCTGGATTGAATGGGTTATTCCCTAAGCCGCCATAAAGCTGTTTGGCAAAGATAATGGCGAAGGCCACTGCTGTCACTGTTACCCACCAAGGCACAACGGGAGGCAGAGCAACGCCTAATAACACAGCGGTTAATAGGGCGCTGTAATCTTTCAAGAAGAACCCGACAGCACGACGACGAATTGCTAAAATAGCCGCTTCACTTAATAGTGCCGTGATGCAGGCAATCATTAGGTTGATTAGCGTGCCCCAGCCAAATAACCAAGTTTGCACCGCGATGCCAGGAATGGTCGCTAAAATGACCATCTGCATCACCCAAGAGGTGCGACGTCCTGCACGTTGTGTGTGGGGGGAGGTGATCCTCAATAATGCCATTTAACGATTCTCTTGCATGTTGGTTTGCGAATGAATAAGTTTTTCTAACAAGGCTTCGGCACTGTGTAGACGTTGTTCTATGGACGCAATCTCTTGTTTAATGCTGTCCGCTTCTTCTGGTGAGCTTTCTAAACGCTTATTCAGTTTGTTGATTTGCGCTTTGGCCAAGGCTACAGCGATTTTTTCTTTTTTGATCTGATTTGCCAAATCCATTTCTGGTTCGGCTTTGGCTTCACTTTTAGTAACCGCATCCGTTGTTTTCCCTACTGGAGCAGATACTGGAGCTGCAGCTGGTGTGCTTTCTTCTGCTTCAAGAGCTGTGAGCTTTTCTTGCGCTTCGATCAGTTTTTTGGGCCATTCTGATGCTTCTATTTCGCTTTCATCTTTGCCTTGCTCTTTCAGAAGCTGGATGT
>NZ_KZ454905.1:0-26634 GCF_002792415.1 Marinomonas sp. BSi20584 | reverse complement strand
GACGGCCTGAAGGCCGACCTACATGTGATTGGCTGTTGCTAGGTTTTTTGCTCCTTTATTTGTCCTTCATTAATCCATTCTTATATTTCTTATCTCTTACTTTTGTTAGACTAGGCAGATTATTTTTGTCATATACGAAGGATCTGTTTTGAAAATTATTCCTGTTATTTTATCTGGTGGTGTTGGCAGTCGTCTTTGGCCATTATCACGTGAGCATTTTCCTAAACAATGTTTGCCTCTGACGGATAAAGAATACAGTCTTCTTCAGCAAACCATGTTGCGTACTTTATCTTTAGAAGTGGCAGATCCTATTGTGGTTTGTAATGAAGATCATCGTTTTTTGATCGCGCAACAGTTGCAATCTATTGGTGTTAAAAAATCCAGTATTGTTTTAGAGCCTAAAGGCCGTAACACGGCGCCTGCAATCGCTTTGGCGGCGCTGGAAGCATTGCGAAGCCAATCTGGCGATGCTCTTATGTTGGTTTTGCCTGCAGATCATGTCATCCGAGATATTGCCGCTTTTGAAACGACGATTAAGCAAGCGGTTGAATTGGCTAAGCAGGATGCTTTAGTGACCTTCGGTGTGCAGCCAACTCGTCCCGAAACGGGTTACGGTTATATTCGTTCCGGTGATAATTTCTCTGTAGTTGAATTTGTTGAAAAGCCTAACCTTGCAAAAGCTCAGGCTTATTTGGATTCCGGTGAATATTTATGGAATAGCGGAATGTTTTTGTTCCGTGCCAAGGCTTTTTTAGATGAGTTATCGGCTCATCGTGATGATATTTTTCAAGCGGTAAATCTTGCCTATCAGCAGCGTACCGAAGATTTGGACTTTGTGCGTATCGACGCCGAGTTGTTTGCACAATGCCCTGAAGAGTCGATTGATTTCGCGGTGATGGAGCCGACGAAAAAAGCGAAAGTTGTGCCTTATGCAGGGGACTGGAGTGACATTGGTGCTTGGGATGCTTTATATGATTATGCAGATAAAGACGCTGACAATAATGTGCTATTGGGCGATGTAATGTCAGAAGGCTCTAGTCATTGCCTTATCCGTTCTGAGTCACGTTTAGTTGCTGCAGTGGGTGTCAGCGACCTTGTTATTGTCGAAACGGCAGATGCTGTTTTGGTGATGGACAAAAACAATGCTCAAGATGTGAAGAAGATTGTTAAACGCATCAAAGCCGAAGGTCGTGAAGAGCACATGTATCACACGACGGTGCACCGCCCTTGGGGAACGTATCAAACGGTAGATCTTGGTGGTCGCCATCAAGTTAAACGTATCATGGTCAAACCAGGCGAGAAGTTAAGCGTGCAAATGCACCATCACCGTGCCGAGCATTGGGTAGTTGTGTCTGGTACGGCGAAGGTTCAAAACGGTGATCGTGAAATTCTGCTAACCGAAAATGAATCTACTTACATTCCTGTGGGTGTTGTTCATGCATTAGAAAACCCCGGCAAAATTCCTTTAGAACTAGTAGAAGTACAGTCTGGTAGCTATTTAGGTGAAGACGATATCGTACGCTTTAGTGATCGCTATGGTCGTTAAGACAATTGTCGTTAAGCAAGGATTGATAAAATGAGTTCTAGTGCTGTAAAGGTAAAACAACTTAGCGATGAATTGGGCGTAGCTTTTGGTACCAGTGGTGTTCGTGGTTTGGTCAAGGATTTAACCCCAGTACTTTGCTTTGCTTTTGTGCGTTCTTTTTTGCAGACGGTTTGTCCTTCTGCGTCTAGCGTAGCTATTGGTATGGACCTACGTCCGAGTAGCTCTGATATTGCCAAAGCTTGTTTGCTGGCCGCCGAATCTTTTGACGCTAAAGCAGTGTTTTGCGGTGCTTTGCCAACGCCCGCTTTGGCGTTTTATGCCATGCAAAATAACATGCCGGCAGTAATGATAACGGGCAGTCATATACCTTTTGATCGCAACGGTATTAAGTTTTATCGTCCAGACGGTGAGATTAGCAAAGTTGATGAAACCTCTATTATGAATGGCTTAGTTGAAGTGCCTGAATTTGTTTCAGAACTGGTTGCTAAGTTCGCTTTACCTGCCATTGATCATTCTGCTATTGAGCTTTTCAAACAGCGTTATACCTCGCTTTTTCCGTCGAACATTCTGCAAGGCAAACGTGTTGGTGTATATGAACACTCCAGTGTGGCGCGAGATGTGATTAAAGAGTTATTAGCGCATTTTGGTGCTGAGGTTATTTCGTTAGAACGTACTGAGACTTTTGTACCGATCGATACAGAGGCGGTATCAGAAGAAGATGTGCAGAAAGGCTTGAACTGGTCTAAAGAATATAAACTGGATGCCATTATATCCACAGACGGTGATGGCGATCGTCCGCTTATTGCTAATGAAAAAGGTGAGTGGCTACGCGGTGATATTTTAGGCGTGCTCTGCGCTGATTATTTACAAGCAACCCATGTGGCAGCCCCTGTAAATGTGAATACTGTTCTTGAGTTGAGAGGTACATTGCAAAGCCCTGAACGGATCTCGCTGAGAACTAGAATTGGCTCGCCTTATGTCATCGCAGGTATGGAATATTTGCTGCAACAATCACCAGATGCCAGAGTTGTTGGTTATGAAGCCAATGGCGGTTTTTTAGTTGGTGCTGATTTTGTTGTTAATAATCAAGTATTACACGCTTTACCAACGCGAGATTCAGTATTACCTGCTTTAATTGTACTAGCAATGTCCTATGAACAAGCTCTCCCAATTAGCCAATTAACGGCTAACTATCCAGGCCGTTATACCGCTAGTGATCGAATTAAAGACATTCCAACAGATGTCAGTAAACAGCTTATAGCCGATATAAAAACGAGCAAAGCGAAACAAACTGAGCTGCTATCAGCAATAGCGCAAGAAAGTGAAGTGCTAGAGGTTGTTTCAATTGATGAAACCGATGGACTTCGAATGACACTCAATAGTGGGGATATTGTTCACTTACGGCCGTCTGGTAATGCGCCTGAGTTGAGGTGTTATGTTGAGAGTGGCGATCAGGTGCAATCTGTCAGTGTTGTATCTTGTATGCTAGGTCATAAACTGTTTACTAATTTTTAACTATATTTTAATTACTACCTTGTAGAAGCATGGAGTTTCAATGAAAAAGAAAGCCCTTATCACCGGCGTAACAGGCCAAGACGGTTCTTACCTAGCGGAATTTTTGTTAGCTAAAGGGTATGAAGTGCATGGTATTAAACGCCGTGCTTCTTCTTTTAATACTCAACGAGTGGATCACATTTATCAAGATCCGCATGTTGATAATGCCAGTTTTATTCTTCATTACGGTGATTTGACTGACTCTTCTAATTTGACGCGTATTTTGCAAGAAGTGAAGCCAGATGAGGTATATAACCTAGGTGCTCAGTCTCACGTTGCAGTGTCTTTTGAATCGCCAGAGTATACGGCGGATGTAGATGCCATGGGGACATTGCGTTTGCTTGAAGCCATTCGTTTGTTGGGATTGGAAAAAACGACCAAGTTTTATCAAGCGTCTACGTCTGAGCTTTATGGTTTGGTGCAAGAAACCCCACAAAAAGAAACCACGCCTTTTTACCCGCGCTCTCCATACGCTGTGGCGAAAATGTACGCCTACTGGATAGTGGTGAACTACCGTGAATCGTATGGTATGTATGCTTGTAATGGCATTTTGTTTAACCATGAATCGCCACGTCGTGGTGAAACCTTTGTGACTCGTAAGATTACTCGTGGTTTGGCGAATATTTCACAAGGTTTAGAGAAGTGCTTGTACATGGGGAATATGGATGCGCTCCGTGACTGGGGCCATGCCAAAGACTACGTGCGTATGCAGTGGATGATGCTGCAGCAAGATCAGCCAGAGGACTTTGTTATCGCAACGGGCGTTCAATATTCCGTACGCCAGTTTATTGAATGGTCTGCAAAAGAGCTGGGTGTTAGCTTGACGTTTGAAGGTAAGGGCGTAGATGAAAAAGCCATTGTAACGGCTATCGAAGGTGATAAAGCGCCAGCGTTAAAAGTAGGTGATGTGGTGGTACAGATTGACCCACGTTATTTCCGCCCTGCGGAAGTAGAAACCTTGTTGGGTGATCCAAGCAAAGCGAAAGAAAAGCTTGGTTGGACGCCAGAGATCACTGTACAAGAAATGTGTGCTGAGATGGTTTCAGAGGATCTGAAAGTGGCACAACGACATGCATTTTTAAAACTACATGGTCATGATATCTCTGTGTCTGTAGAGGAAGCGCGTTAATGACTCAGCAACGTATTTTTGTTGCGGGTCACAATGGTATGGTTGGCAGCGCTTTGGTTCGCCAACTGTCCCAAGACTCGAATAATCATGTTATTACAGTCGATCGAAACGAGCTTGATTTGACCAACCAGCAATCTGTACAGAGTTTTTTTGCAGAGCAATCGATTGATCAGGTGTATTTAGCGGCCGCTAAAGTAGGTGGGATTCATGCAAACAACACTTACCCAGCGGACTTTATTTATCAAAACTTGATGATAGAGGCGAATATCATTCATGCGGCGCATGTGCATAATGTACAAAAATTGCTCTTTTTAGGGTCTTCTTGCATTTATCCTAAGTTAGCTGAACAGCCCATGCGTGAAGATGCTTTGCTGACAGCCACGTTAGAGCCGACTAATGAGCCTTATGCCATTGCGAAGATTGCTGGTATCAAGTTGTGTGAAAGTTATAACCGACAATATGGTCGTGATTATCGCAGTGTGATGCCGACAAATCTTTATGGCCCCGGTGATAACTTCCACCCAGAAAACAGTCATGTTATTCCTGCATTAATTCGTCGTTTCCATGAAGCAAAAGAAGCGAATGCATCAGTTGTTATGGCATGGGGAACGGGAACACCTATGCGCGAGTTTTTGTATGTGGACGACATGGCCGCTGCGTCTATTTTCGTGATGAATTTAGACGATGCCACTTATCAGAAAGAAACACAACCGATGTTGTCTCATATTAACGTGGGCAGTGGCATTGATTGCACGATCAAAGAGCTGACGGAAACGGTGGCGAAAGTGGTGGGTTATCAAGGGACAATTGAATGGGATACTAGTAAGCCTGATGGTGCGCCAAGAAAGTTAATGGATGTATCACGTTTAGAAAGGCTAGGCTGGACGTCGTCGATTGATTTAGAGCAAGGGCTTGCTAAAAGCTATTCATGGTTTTTAGATAATCAAGCAGATGTTAGGTGCTGATACTAATCGCTGATGATTTTAACAAGAGGGGCGGCCGTGTTAGCTAAAGTATTGGCATTGCGACATCACCAAGGCTTTTTAAAGTATCTAAAAAATACTAGCTGGATGATGGCAGAACAATTTTTACGTATTATTGCCGGATTGTTTGTTGGTATTTGGGTCGCGCGGTATCTCGGCCCTGAAAAATTTGGCGTATTTAGCTATGTTTTAGCCTTTACAGCGATTTTTGCTGGCATCGCCAAACTCGGGCTAGATGGCATAATTGTACGGGAGCTCGTCAACCATCCTGAAAAACGTGATGCTTATCTAGGTTCTGCTTTTTGGCTTAAGGTTTTTGGTGCATTTATCGTCATGGGCTTAATGGCAGCTATCGTGCCCTTTACCAGTAATGATGCTACAACGAATCTATTTATTTTTATTATTGCTGCAGGTATGGTATTTCAAAGTTTTGAAGTGGTTCAATTCTATTTTCAATCTGAAGTGCTTGCGAAAATTGTTACTATTTGCAAAATAATTCAACTACTTCTTTCAATGATAATCAAAATTTATTTGGTTGTAATTGAGGCTGAATTGTTTTGGTTTATATTTGTGTTGTTGTTTGATGCAATAACGCTCGCTATTACCTACTTTATAGCTTACAAACTAAGAGGTAATCTGAGTTTTTATTTTTGTTTTGATTTGGAAATTGCTGGCGATTTAATAAAAAGTGGTTGGCCATTGATATTTGCTGGGTTAGGTTTTACGCTGTTTTCTAATGTTGATTCATTAATGATTAAAGAGATGATCGATGAATCTGCTGTTGGTTTATATGCGGCAGCTTATAAGCTTACAGTAGTCTGGTATTTTCTTCCTGGATTGGTTTTAACATCGGTTATGCCAGCAATAGTGCGTTCAAAAGATAATGTAGGTGAATTTAAACGGCGAACTCAGATTGTTACAGGGTGCTTGGTTTGGTTTGCTATTATTTTAGCTACAGTTACAACATTTTTATCTGATTATATTATTCAATATACATATGGTTCAGACTATATAGCAGCCTCAAACTTACTGGTCCTTTTAATATGGATTAATGTGATTATTTTTTTTAATTCATGCTGGAATGCTATTCATATGATTAATAATAAAACCAATTGGGTTATGTATTTTCATTTTTTAACTGCTTTTCTAAATGTTGGTTTTAATTTGTTGTTGATACCTTTGATGGGAGTTATTGGTGCAGCTTACGCTGTATTGTTTTCTTTGATTTTAAGTTTAATAGTGTTTTCAGTTGTTGATAAAAATACATTGCCTTTATTTTTTAGATCGATTTTTTTAGGGAGATATTAGTGTGAAATCTATCATTAAAAAATATCTTCCAAGTTTTTTGGTTTCTTATCTTATAAAATATATAAAAAATAAACCTGTGGAGAATTTTTTTAAAAAAAAATATAAAAACAAAGTTTTAATTTCATATGTTGTTGAGCCATTTAATAAAAGCTCTTTAAGTCATACAGTTTTTTTTGAGGCAATGACAGCTGCAGAAATTTTTGATGAGTTGGGTTATCAAGTGGATGTTATCCAATATGATATGATAAAAAAAAATCTTGAAAAATATGATGTCATTTTTGGTTTTGGTGAAACAATAGAATATTTTTATTCACATAAATATAGTAATAATACTAAAGTTATTATTTATTCTACAGGAATGCATCAGTTTTTTCAAAATGTTAAAACCTTACAAAGGGTAAAAGAATTACAAAAAGAAAAGAGTGCTTGGTTAATAAACTCAGCTCGACTAACGGATTTTAGCTGGTTTCGGCAAATTGTTTTAAGCGATGCTGTCATAACTTTGGGTAATATGGAAGTTAAAAAAACTTTCGAACCTTTTTATATGGGCGAGCTGTATCCGTTAAATGCACCTTTCTATAAAATACGTGACTATCAAGAAGTAGGTGAGAAATCTCCTAACGCACACCTGTCTTATGTCTGGTTTGGGAGTTCAGGATTAGTACATAAAGGCTTGGATTTATGTTTGGATTTTTTTAAGCAGAATCCAGATTTAATATTACATGTCTGTGGCCCTATTGAAAATGAACCAGATTTTGTATCTCGGTATCATGATGAACTTTTTAATACCAAAAATATATACAATCACGGCTTTGTAGATATAAATTCTGAGAAGTTTAATGAAATTTTAAGATCTTCTTATTTTGCTATATTTCCTTCGTGTTCAGAAGGAGGGAGTCCTTCTTTGTTAACTGTAATTGGTAATGGTGCAATGATTCCAGTAATGACAAAAGCTGCATCTATTGATGTGCCAAATGCCTGCTATATTGAAAAATTAACAATTGCTGGAATTGAGTGTGCTGTCAATGAATCTCAAAATATTATTCAAGAAAAGTTGTTTAAAAAAGCGCAAGAAAATGCAGAGTTTGTAATTAATAATAATTCATTAGAAAATTACAGAAAGAATTTAAAGGAAATATTGGAACAATCTTTAATTTAAGTGAGTGGAATTATGTCAATAAATATCCCGATTTACCAACCCCTGCTTACGGGTAATGAAAAGAAATATGTTAATGATTGTTTAGATTCAAATTGGATTTCCTCAAAAGGAAAATATGTCCAAGAATTTGAGCGCAAATTTGCTGAGTATAATCAGGTCAAGTATGCCACTACTGTTAGTAATGGCACAGTTGCCTTACATTTGGCTATGGTTGCTTTAGGTATTGGTTTAGATGATGAAGTGATTGTTCCTACGCTTACTTATATTGCATCAGTTAATACCATTGCCTATACAGGAGCAACTCCAGTATTTGTTGATTCAGATAAAGATACTTGGCAAATTAATCCTGAAGATGTAAAACGCAAAATCACGCCAAAGACTAAAGCTATTATGGTGGTGCATCTGTACGGTCATCCTTGTGATATGGATGCAATTATGGCAATTGCTAATGAGCATAATTTATTTGTCATTGAAGATTGTGCAGAAGCCTTTGGTTCTAAGTACAAAGATCAGTATGTGGGGACGTTTGGTCATATATCAACTTTTAGTTTTTTTGGTAATAAAACGATTACCACTGGTGAAGGTGGTATGGTTGTCACTAATGATCAAACTCTTTATCAGCGATGTGTACATTTTAAAGGTCAAGGTTTAGCTGAACATCGTCAATATTGGCATGATGTTATTGGTTTTAATTATCGAATGACAAATATTTGTGCAGCAATTGGTTTAGCACAATTAGAGCAGGCTGATGATTTTATTGCTAAAAAACGACAAATTGCTGAGTGGTATAAGGACGGGTTAAAAGATTTGCCTCTTGTCGTTCATCAAGAATCAGCTGGTTGTTTGCATACCTATTGGATGGTTAATATTGTTTTAGAGGATGACCGTCAAAGAGATCCTTTGCGTGAGCATTTAGCCGACGCAGGCATTGAAACCCGTCCAATGTTTTATCCAGTGCATACGATGCCGATGTATAGTCAAAAATTTCAACGCCATCCCGTTGCAGAAGATTTAGGTTGGCGTGGAATTAACATTCCGAGCTGGCCTGGCTTGAGCGAAAATGATGTTAAGTTGGTCTGTAAGCAAATTAAAGACTATTTTGGTGATTGTTAATGAATGTTATTTTATGTGGCTATAACTGGGCGGGCTGTAGGGCCTTAGATTTATTGCTTGAAGCTGGCTGCAATGTGTTTGTCTGCACACATCAAAGCCCAAGTTATATTCCTTCTCTTTATGATTACTGCATAGAAAAAGGCATACCTGTAACACTTGAATCCGTTAACACTGCCTCAATTCCATTTGTGCCTGACTATTTATGTTCTATTTATTATAGAAACATCATAAAAAAACCTATTCTAGAATCTGTAAACTTTAATGCAATGAACTTACATCCATCGCTATTACCAAAATATAGAGGATGTAGCAGTTTAACATGGGCAATGATAGAGCAAGAGAAAGAGGTTGGATTCACATATCATTATGTGGATGAATTATGTGATACGGGTAAAATAATACTTCAAAAAAGCTTTCTAATATTTAATTTTGAAAATCAAACAAATATTTACCAACGAGCAATGTTTGAGGCTTTAAATAGTTTCAAAGAGGCTTTTGATTTATTATGCCAAGCATATGAGGGTGAAGAACAGGTAGGGGAGTCCACTTATTTTGGTAGAGGTGCCCCAGAAAATGGTGAAATTAAAAATGGATGGTCTGACTCAAAAATAAAATCATTCATTAATGCGATGATTAGTCCACCTCTACCTTATGCAACCTATAAAGGCCATGAGATTAAAAGTTTTAGCGAGTACTTAAAGGTTAAGAATGAAAATAGGAATTGAATCAAAAGGTTTTGATGGCTGGGGTGGTGGAGTTGACTTTATTCGACATGTTGCCTCATGCCTTGAATTAGCCGATGAGAATAATGAACTCAAAAAGCATATCCTTTTAGCACAAAATGATTGTTTTTTTCATTTGAAAAAACAAATCATTCCTTTCCGTAAACTATTAGCTCAATTGGCTCATCGTGAGCCTTTACGTTGGATGCCTTGGAAAGGTTTTGATGAGCATTATTTGCGTAAAACTTTTTCAGACTTTCATTCGTATCAACTAGATGCTCCTGGTAATAGGCTTAGTTCTCATTTTGCTTATGCAAAAAAACAAAATATTGATGTATTGATTCCTTGTATATCGCCACCACCTGAAAATTATCTTCTACCATGGGTGGGGTACATTTATGATTTCCAACATAAATATTTACCTGAATTCTTTACAGAAAGAGATATAAAAGAACGAGATAATGCTTTTCGTCAAATGTTGAACCGTGCTGAGCATGTGATTGTCAATGCCCAATCGGTAAAAAAAGATGCGGATAAGTTTATTGGAAATTACAACGCTAAGATTCATGTGTTGCCTTTTAGCCCTAATCCAAGAGAAGAGTGGCTAGATGAAAATCGAGATTTGAGCAGGCAATATGGTATTACGAAACCCTATTTTATAATTTGTAATCAGTTTTGGATTCACAAAGATCACTCTACAGCTTTTAGAGCGTTTTCAGACTTTTTAAAGAAGGTAGGGAAAAAATATCAATTAGTATGTACTGGCGATACTTCGGACTCACGTTTTCCTGATTATTACAATAGCCTATTGGATTTGATAAGAGAGTTGAATATTGAAGATGATATAAAAATTGTCGGTCATATCCCTAAATTAGATCAAATTTCACTTCTTAAACAATCTTCTGCGGTCATTCAACCCACGTTGTTTGAAGGTGGCCCTGGAGGTGGCGCTGCTTATGATGCTATAGCACTCGGTAAGCCTTTAATTGTGTCAGATATACCTGTGAATTTAGAAATTGAAAAAGATGATAGGGTTTTTTTCTTTAGATCAAAAGATGTTGGTGATTTGGTTTTAAAAATGCAAGAAGCTAGTCAATTTGTATTTAACGCAGTTGATAATGACGTCTTACGTGATAAAGGTAAACGAAGGAAATTAGCTTGTGGTCGTGTTTTGTTGGGGGTTATTAATGAGGCTGCTGCTAAATAGTATTTTATCAATTCGGTAACATATGCATCTTGGTGAAATCCTGAAAATGATAGTATCCACCTAGTTTTTCGAGATTTCAACCTTTTAAGTAAGTTGTAAGGCAGAATAAGAGTTAAAAAAACTGGCAAAAAATATTGGTGCCAGAATATAGGAAGTGCAATGAAGATGATGCAATATGATATTACCGAACTTAATAACAACTATAGCTTTGCAAGATGCATAATAAAAATAGCTCGACAAGACACTGCAGTAGTAGGTCTAGATATACAAGCTAAGAAATCCAAATGCAAGTCCGAGAAGATTTTGTACCAGCCTAAAAATGAATGCAGCTTGTACCCTCAAGCTTATTTTAAAGTGGCTGGCGTTATTCCAGTTATTAATAAGGGGGTTAACGATTACATCAGGGTTTTGAGTAAAGATTCCTGCAAACGGTTTTGTTCGTATCTATTAGACGTGAGAGGTTGCTGAATGGATACTCTATTGCGTGAAGTGGGTGGTCGGGAGTTTCACAAAGGGGTTAAGCAAAGCACAAAAGAACAACCGCTTATTACCATCATTACTTCTACTTTCAATGCAGCAAGCGATTTGCTTTGGACTATCGATTCTATACGTTCTCAGACCTATCCTAATATTCAGTGGATTATTGCTGACGGTGGTTCTAGTGATGGTACTGTTGATATTTTGAAAAAAAATGAGGACATTATTGATTATTGGTTTAGTGAGCCTGATAAAGGAATCTACGATGCTTGGAATAAAGCATTAAAGTACGTTAAAGGAGAGTGGGTTCAATTTATTGGTGCTGCAGATGAATACTATGATAATAGAGTATTGGAAAGGGTCTCAAGTGTTTTAGTTTGTGCATTTCCACAGTATGAAATGGTATACGGTAAGGTTCAGATTATTTCTGAAGATAGGCTGCCAATTGAAGAGAGTGGAACACCATGGAAAAAGATGAAGGGAAGCTGGCAAGGTATTCGACCCATGCTGCCAGTGCATCCTGAAGTTTTTCACCATCATAGTGTATTTACAAAATATGGAGGCTTTAATACTCAGTATCGTATTGCTGCGGATACTGATCTTATGTATAGGACTATGTACAAAAATGATCCTCTTTATATCGACTTTTTTATAGATAAAATGGTTGTTGGTGGTGTATCAACTGATCCAAAGGGGCTTGTTCGTTCTTATAAAGAATTAAAGGAAATTAATAAAAATAATAATATACGTCCATCATTAAGAAATGAAGTTATTACCTTTATAAGAGTGTATGTAAAAACCTTTTTATACCATTATATGCCTCTATGTGTCTTTGATAAGATTTTTTCTTATTACAAAAAAATTAAAAAGAAGAAAATTTAAAATGCAGAAAGATAGCGCGTTTATATTCTGTGCAAAAGTGGTTGGTGGTCATGAGAAGATGTGTCTTCAAATGATTATTGATGCTTATCCTGATGCTGAATTATATATTCCTCGTAATAATCACAGATTAAAAGAGTTGTTAGAAGATAAGGGGTATGATATTTATTTTCATGATGCATGTAGTCAATCGATGCAATCATTTCAGACTATTTTTAATTTAAGACAAATGTTTTCTGCTCTTAACCTGCTTAATAAGATAGCTAACAAAAATATTATATTAGTGCAAGGTGATATAGAACTAGGTTCTCAATTCTTGGTTGCTGCCAAGTTATTAAAGAAAAATGTTACGTCTTATATACCCTATGCTCATTCGTTTAAGATGATGCGCAAGCCAATGTCTTGGGGGCGTGATTTTTTGTCAAAATACTATTATAAGCTATGTAATCATTATATTACGATTAGTGATTGCTTTAAGGAGGATTTATTATATTTAAATCCTCATGCTCAAGTAGATATTTTTCCAAATTATGTAATTACTCCATCTGTACCTTTTTATTGTCGAGAAAATGATAGTCCTATTAAGTTATTTTTAATTGGTAGAGTTGAATTTTATCAAAAAGGTCATGATCTTTTTATTCAAGCGTTGACAATGCTTAATGGGAAGGCTTCTTGGTCTAAAATTGAAGTGCATTTTATTGGTGATGGTAAAGATTTAGAAGAGCTTAAGTGTTTGTGTAAACAATTCAATAATATAACTGTTGAAATTGATTTTATCTTTCATGGTTGGTTGAATGATGTATGGAGTGTTGCTTATCAAGCTGATTTAATTGTAATTCCATCTCGTTATGAAGGGGTTCCATTGGTGATGCTGGAGGCTATTCAATTGGGTAAAAAGGTCATTGCTTCTGACAGAGATGGAATGAGAGATTATCTAAAACCTGAGTATTTATTTAATATACTTGTTCAGAAAGAATTCTCGGAGAAAATATTTGATTTTTTAGAGAATAAAATATGAAAATAAGAGATTATATATTTAATTCATTGCTTGGTAAGTCTGGTGTGGTTTTTTATGATAGCCGCTGGCTAGATAGTGGTGGTATTGGCCGTTTTTGTAAGGAGATTATGGCCTCAAAAGTTACGGCTGATACAAAAAAAATAGAGGGGTCTTTATCACAGGCACTTTCAGTAAAAGACTTATTTTTATCTTCTTTTATAACTGTCAATGGGGCTTATTTTATCAGCCCTGGATATAATGCGCCTTTATTTCCATGCTCTAAGGCTATTATTACTGTTCATGATTTAATGCATTTATATTTTTCTGAATATCAAAGTATTAAGAATAAGTTATATTATGACATCATCGTAAAACGTACGGTAACATCAGCGCCACTTGTTTTTACTGTCTCTGATTTTACACGACAAGAAATTTCACGTTGGGCTAAGATTTCTATCGATAAAATAATTGTGGTTCCTAATGGGGTTGATCATAAATTTTATCATGAAGCTGTTCTTCCTATCGTGAGAGACAGACCTTATTTCTTATATGTTGGAAATAATAAATCACATAAGAATTTGAAAAGACTGGTGAGTGCTTATGCGAGCTCAGGTCTTTCTACTGAGGTTGACTTATTAATTTCTTGTAAACCCACACCAGAATTAAGTTTGCTTATTGCTGAATTAGATATGACTGAACGTGTGGTGTTTTTATGCGGAGTTGAAGAGTCTGATTTGCCTTCTTATTATAAAGGCGCCGTTGCGACTGTTGTCGTAAGTTTATATGAAGGCTTTTGTTTGCCTATTCTTGAATCTATGGCTGTTGGCACTCCAGTAATTACATCGAATGTTACAGCCATGCCAGAGACAGCTGGCGGAGCAGCATTATTAGTTGATCCTTATGATATTAATTCTATCAGAGACGGTTTAGTTGATATCTGGCAACAGAAATTGGTACGTATTAATTTAGTTGAATTGGGGTTGAAAAGAGCACAAATGTTTTCTTGGGAACGTTCTAGAGAAATTTGGGATGATGCTCTAATCCCTATCTTGGAGAAATAATGAAAATAGCAATTGTACATGACTGGTTTGTTAACCCAGGTGGCGCAGAAAATGTTATACAGGCTATTATCGATATTTTTCCTGATGCTGATTTATTCTCTGTAGTGGATTTTTTTGATGACGAGCAGAGAAAAAAATACCTGATCGGCAAGCAAACAAAGAACACCTTCATACAAAAGTTGCCATTTGCAAAAAAGAAATATCGTGCTTATCTACCATTAATGCCTTTTGCTATAGAGCAGCTTGATCTTACTGAATATGATTTAGTGATTAGTAGCAGTCATGCGGTGGCAAAAGGAGTAATTACATCACCTAATCAATTACATGTTTGTTACTGTCATTCACCTATTCGATATGCTTGGGATATGAAGTTTGAATATTTAAAGGAGTCTGGCTTAACCAACGGTTTTAAGTCTCTAATTGCCCGATATTTTTTACATAAAATTCGAATGTGGGATTTTATTTCCAGTCATAATGTTGACGCTTTTATAGCTAATAGTCATTTTATTAAAAGAAGAATTGAGAAGTCTTATCGCAGGGATTCAAAAGTTATTTTTCCTAACGTTGATGTTAATGCATTTTCTCTTCAAATAGACAAAGACGATTTTTATTTTACTGCGTCGCGTTTGGTTCCCTATAAACGGTTAGCGCTTATTGCGGAAGCCTTTTCAAAAATGCCTGATAAAAAGCTTATTATCATAGGTGATGGCCCTGAAAGAGATAAGGTTGAAAAAATAGCATCTGTTTCACCAAACATAAGTTATTTGGGATACCAAGATTATCAAACTCTTAAAGAGCATATGATGAAAGCTAGAGCTTTTATTTTTGCGGCTGAAGAAGATTTTGGAATTGTTCCATTAGAAGCTCAAGCCTGTGGTACGCCTGTTATTGCATTTGGTAAGGGGGGGGCATTAGATACGGTTATAGATAAGAAAACAGGCTTTTATTTTTATAAACAAACAGCAGATTCGATTATTAAAGCTGTTAATGATTTTGAAGAAAATCATAGCTTATTACTTGAGCCAAGTGAAATTAGAGCTCATGCGATGAAATTTTCTACGGAAATTTTTAAGGAAAATTTCAAGCAGTTTGTACTTGAGAAATGTGAAGAAAAAGGCATAGAAATTTGATCTTCATTGAAGATCAAATTGCATTCTTATGTATAAAGCCTTTAAAAATAGTCAAAAAGATGATTCTGAGATCGAACCATACAGACCAGTTTTCAATATAGTATAGGTCGTATTCAACTCTGTTTTCCATTTTGTCTATTGTATCGGTTTCCCCGCGAAAGCCATTTACTTGTGCCCAGCCAGTGATGCCTGGCTTGACCATATGGCGGCGCATATAAGATTCAACAAGTGTTTTGTAATGTTCATTGTGTGCAAGTGCATGGGGTCTTGGCCCAACAATGGACATCCTGCCTTGAAGTACATTGATAAATTGCGGTAGTTCATCTAAAGATGTTCTTCTCATGAAAGCACCGATAGGGGTTATTCTACTGTCCCCTTTTGTTGCTTGTGTTACTTTTCCATCTTCCTCATTGTGAACCACCATAGACCGAAACTTATAAACCTTAAAGTCCTGCCCATTGGCGCCTGTTCTATATTGTTTAAATAAGATCGGCCCTTTGGACGTTAGCTTTATAGTGATGGCTAAGGCTACTAAAATTGGGCTTATGAGTAACAGTATAATGGAAGCCAGTATTTTGTCTTCTAGGGACTTTAGAAAACGGTTTTTACCTTCAAGCATATGAGAGGTTGAAATGTTTATAACGGGTAAACCAGCAACTTCCGTCATGGATTGATTTAAGAGTCTAAAGCCAAAGATATCGGGTACCATTCGAATCACGATAGAAGTGTTGCTTAAAGCGGATTGTACTTGTTCCATTTTTTGCACTTCGCTCATTGGAAGAGCAATCCAAACCTGATCTATTTTGTGATTTTTAACTATTTTATCTAGATCATTTAATGTGCCTAAAAATGGTACAGAGTTAATTTCATGTTTATCGATGGCTTGGTCTTGTGTACTAAGTATCCCTTTTACGACTAACCCCATTTCAGGGTGTTGTTTTAGTCGCTCTAGAACTTGTTGTGCTAGCTCTCCATCGCCAATAATAATCACGCTTCTGATGTTGAAGCCTTTTGCTCTTAATGCCCCTAGGGACTTTCGAAGCAAGAATCTATAGCTCAATATTGTAGCGGTAGAGGTACATAGCCAACTTACTACCCAAATACGAGAGAATAAATCGGAAGATTGGGTAACAAATCCACTAATGATTAGTAGCAAAAATGTTGTTAATGTCGCACTAAGAACACATCTTATCTCAGACGTGAATGATGCTCCTCGCCATGCCCTATAGGCGCCAAAAAAGGACAGGCTTGCTGCTCCAAGTAGCACGCCGAGTAGTAGGACATTTTTATATGTTAAATCAAGGCTAAGACTTGAAAATCTTAACCAGTAACTTAATAGTCCGGCACTTAATAGCCCAAGGCAATCTATGATTCTTAGTATGATACTAAGTGATGTGCTGTGTTCTTTTAATGCTAAACTTTTTTTCACGTATTTCTCTGCTGTTAACTTAGCTAGTCAATAATATTTAGATTTTTATAACTAAGATTTATTCTTTAAAATTATATTTTGCGCGCCATATTTGGGCCTGTATACCTGTCATAAATATCGTAAAGTAAAAAACACCTGTCCAGAAATTTTGGTAGGCTTCGAAGCAATTCATAATGCTCCAGAAGCAGACAAAACTCATAAAGAAATAGCCAACTTGTTTTTCTATTTTTCCAGCTCTTATTTGTTTAAAAAGGCTTTTTGCCATTACGACCCAGATACTAATATAAAAAGCTAATCCTACAATACCAAAGTTAACCAGCATCTCAATATAGATGTTATGCAAGTGCCCGAAATCTTTTCTTATATCATCTGGTAGCCATTCTGTTTTTTTCATAACAAGACTTCTACCATTGCTTCCCCAACCAAATATGGGTTTGGCTTTTATGAAGTCTGTTGCCGCTACCCAGCTATGAAGGCGTATACCAAAACTAGTATAGGGCACATTATCAAAGTCTAGTGTGGCAATAGCGCTTAATGCTTCTTTTTCTTCTACAGCTCTGTTTATCATAGCGTCGTTGTTAGTTAACGCTATATTTATAGCCATGCTGAGGCCTAACATGCTAGCTAGAAATAGACTTAGGGTGACTAGCTTTTGCTTTCCTGTTGCTCGATTAAACCGCTTTATGGTGAAGTAACTGGCCATAAAAAACGCCGTAATCAGCAACGCAAGCCAAGCTTGACGAGATGAGTTGATATAAATAATGAGGATACAGTAAGCAATAGCAAGAAAAAGAGGGATTGCTAACCATTTGCTTTTACTTAGAAGCGTGCGAGTAAAGCATAAAAAGCCTATCAAAATAACGCCAAAGAATAAGCTGGTATGCTGGGCTTGTCGAAGGCCAAAAAATACTCGTTCTCCGTCTAGTCCCCTAATAATTTCTGGTATACCTTCACCTGTTACCCAAGGAGAAACTAGTATTCCTAGTGCCGCAGAGCCCCAGACGAGCCAAGTGGCATTTTTGTATTGGGCTACCCACCAAGCTAAAGGAATGAAAACAAACCAACGAGTTATCTTATCCAATTTAGGTGAGCTTTCCGCCCATTCAGGGGTAACATACTGAGATAATCCCCATGAAATTAATTGGAATATGATGGCTATCCAGACAAAACGAAACAGTATGTGGCTGTTGACTACTTTGCCGTATTTAAATAATCCCCAGAAGCCTGTGAGTGTGGCTATAGCGGATGCTACTCCTGCGATCTCAGAGAAGCCTGTTCTTGTGAAAGCATAAAGTGCAATCGAGAAGATTCCTAGGAGGATTAACCAAGTTGGCTGTTCTGCTGGTGTGCGTCGTTTGAATGCATTGGCTAAACTGGTAGAAACTGATGTCATTTTAAGCTCATGTATTTGGTTTTCTATAAGGGCATATCAATATTAAGTGGCAATTTTTGCGTAATTATACAAAGAGTTATGGGAAGGGGTATATAAGATATTCATCTGAGTAGTCATTTTCTTGAAGAAGGGGGCTTTTCTTGCCAAAAGTGGCTTAAATAAAAAAATGGCCATCGATAACGACAGCCATTTTTTATTTAATAGAGCAAATAATTTATTTAGTTGCTTTTGGTGCTTCTGGCTTCTCTATATCATGCAGTTCAACAACAAATTTAAGCGCTGCATTTGGTGGAATAGGACCTGTGCCGCCAGGACCGTATGCTAAATCAGCTGGGATATAAAGTTCGTATTTAGAGCCAACAGGCATAAGTTGTAGACCTTCAGTCCAGCCAGGAATTACACCATTTAGTGGGAAGGTAATGGCTTCACCACGTTTGTAAGAGCTATCAAACACAGTTCCATCACTTAAGCTGCCTTCATAATCCACTTTTACTGTGTCTGTTGCGCTAGGTTTGTCGCCTTTACCCGCGGTGATAACTTTATAAAGCAAACCAGACTCTGTTTTTTTCACGCCATCTTCGGCTTCTTTCTCTTTTAGCCATGCTGCAGAAGCGGCTTTTGCTTCTTCAGATGCTTTTTCTTCTTCAAGCTGAGCTTTTGCCATTTGTTCTTGCTGGTAGTCTTGGATGGTTTTAGTCACTTCATCCATGCTCATTTTGCCTTCTTTGCCGGCAAATGAATCTTGGAAGCCTGCCATAAAGGTTTTCATATCTAGTTCAGAGAAATCTTGTGACATGCGAGAACCAAACATGGTGCCAATGCTGTAACCAAGGCGTTGCTCTTTAGTGTCTAGTTTAATTGAGCTGTCGGCTGCGTACGCAAAAGAAACAGATGACATGACCAGCGCCGCAATAAGAGTATTTTTCATAGCTATTTTTTTCATAAGAAAAGGTGTTCCATTGTTTGTTGATTTATCACTTAGTGACGTGAAGCATTAAGACGGAGTTCAATTCGCATATTTTTTTACCAGCATTTCATGGGGCGAAAACAAAGCAGGAACAATGGTATACGCCTTGTGCTTTGCAAAATCAGATCCGTCGTTTTTGTTTAACATGAATGTTCTAACATAAGGTTGGCTATTTATGCCAGTTTATATGCGTTCATGTTGCCAAAGCGACCCCTTCACCTGCACACTTTGTTTGAGTTACAAAAGATAGAACGGTCTCACAAAGCACAAGACGTAGGTCGAGATTAATCCGCTGTTCTTTATCTATACAATCGCTTTTACAAAAGCATGACGGTGTTTGCTAAAGCAAGTTTGTTTGTTTGGCTCTATTTACAATTTATTGACGATTTTACGTTAAAGCTTGGGCTCAGATATTTTGTCGATTCGCGCTTTAGTGCGACAAAATACCTATGATGGATGTAATCGTTATAAAACTAGTGCTTTAGTCTTGGTCTATAGAGTGAATCAATGACTGACTAAAGGTCTGTCCATCTACAAAAGTGAAGACCTCATTGGCTTTAATGTGCGTTAAGAAATAGTTGTGGTAACCGTAATATTTATAATGGCTTTTTAGTATTTTGCTATGCCACCATTTTTTTAACATCTTCTGAATTCTCGGTTTGCTGCGTAGGTCGTGCATTGAGTCAAAAGATACGACTTTATCTTTTTGTGTATTTATATCGAGTTGATGGCTATAACAAGAATAATGGCCAAATATCGATTTAGTGTCATACCATGGTGCTAGCCCCGTTCTAGCGTGCTCTGGGCCGTAAGGGAACTTCTTTATTTTGCGCAAATGGTTTACGTACATCAGAACTCTATTTGGCACATGGCTGCTTTTGTCGATGGCTAAGGCTAAGGCATAAGCTGACATAATATGTTCTGGATGAGGGTCTATCTCTGGTTCTGTTACTAGTACAGTTGAAGGCTTAATTTGCTCTAGTAGGCTAGTTAGATCTTCGATTAGTAATTGTCCAGAGCTAATATTCTGTTCATCATTCGGAAGTTTTAGCGTATTAAATGTTCGGCTTATTTGCGGCGTTAGCGCAGGGAAAGCTTTATCGCTTTGTGGCTCTTTTGGTGTTTGATAAAGCGATTCTTTGGTTAGATTGAAATAACCAAGGGAAGACAATCGATCAAACTTAACGCCTGCAAGAAGCGGTGTTGTCATGCTATTCCACGCTCTGATTTGTGCTTTTCGCTGTGTTGCATCGCTTATGGTTTCATCTAACCCAGAAATATACTGCCTATCTAAAGACTGGAGGTTTTGTCCTGCATTGATTGTTGTAATCCAAACTTGATCCGCAAAGTCGCTGTATAAGCCATATGCTGCGAGTTCAGCATCGTCTGCATGTGGCGCAATGATAAGGATGGGTCCATCAGCGAGGTTGGGGTTTTTAAAGCCTAAAAGTTTTGCTTCAGTAGGAGCTTTGCAATGTTCGAAAGCCAATTGTAATTGGTGCAATGTTTTGTCTTTTGCCAATAAGCCACTTAGATTAAGGTGGCGAGTGCCTTCTTGATTAGCTTCAAAGAATTGTGAATGGTCAACCGTATTTTGATCTTCATTATTAAAAAAAGCGGAAATACAGCCTTGCTTTTTTTTATGAGTAGATTGATAAGGGAACGATAGTAACCAAGTGAATTCATCATGTTTTAACTCTGCGAATCCTGCTTCATCTTCCAGAGTTAAATTAGATATATTACTTTTGTTCTGCTTTCTCAGAAGTACGTCACTTTGCCAATCTGGTTGTAACGCATACTGGTAATCAAGTTTTTTCATAAAATAATTCTTATAAATTAAGGCGGTCGTTTAATTTAAATTTATTGGGCTGGTAAGTAGGTGTCGCAATATTGTTGCACGATATGTTTTTCGTCAAACTGCGCGAGCGATTGTGCGACGTCTGGGCCTAAAAGAACGGAGTCTCCTTGTTTCAAAGCAAGGACGATTTTCTCGGCAAGAGATTCAGGGCTTTGTTCTGCTAAATAGTCACTTAACTGCCCACGCATGATATCACTAACGCCACCAGGGCAATTTGTTGCAACGACAGGTGTTCCGCAAGCCAATGCCTCAATGAGTACCATTCCTAGCCCTTCACTTTTGGAGCTTAAAACAAAGAGGTCTGCATGCTGATACCAAGGAAATGGATTGCTTTGTTTACCTTTTAGAAAGATACAATCTTCTAATCCTAGTTTTTTGATCTTATTTTCGATTGCAGCTTTTTCTCGACCTTCTCCGACGATAACTAGGTCATGTGTTACGCCGAAGTTGTTGCGTGCGTAATGATAGGCGTCGATTAATAATGGAAAGTTTTTACCTCCTACAAGACGGCCTAAACCTAAAATATAGGGGCTTGTATGGTAATCAATATTGGCTTCTAGAGCCGATGATTTTTTCCTAATTTCTTCATAATTATTTGGGTTGCTTATGATTGAAATGCTTTGACATGAAATAGCGAAGTTGTGAATTAGATCCATAAAAGAGCGCTGTGCTTCTTTGGATATACATACCACATGTCGGTTGGAAAATAGCCATGAAAACATCTGCTTAGATTTAGAACCATACACCGACTGGTCAAGCATACTTTCACAAACGAATACAAAACGAGGGTCTTTGAGTGGCCAAATATGAGAAAAAGTGCCTTGTCCACGGAAAATAATAAGATCAAATCGGCCAGCTTCTTTTTCTAGTTTTTTGAGTTTATAAGAAAAAGCCATGGCTTCCGCATAGGCAAAAAACATGACGAACGATTTACGAAAAATGATGTTTAATAATTTAGATATTATTAGCCAAATAAAACCAATGCCGCTTAGCATCACCATTTTTTGTAGGGCAAACAAATGTATTTTGACATTAGGGTTGCTGGGGGAGACTTCAATTTTGCGATTTTTAAGATAAATAAGGTGAGTATTATGGCCTTGTTTCGCAAAGGCGTCGGATAAGTTGCAGGCAACTCTCTCCATGCCTCCAATTTTTAAACAATTTACAACAACCGCAACCTTCATCGAATCTCCTAAAAAATGTAAGGCAACGCTGTAAAGTCGCCATTGTGCTATTTCTACTATTGAAAGCTAATACTAAACAACTCAGCATTTAAAAAATATAGTACATAAATTAACGAACTCACTAAATGCTCAAGAAGGCTATTTAATCCCCATAAACAACGGAATAAGAATTGGCACGAGAATGCTCATAATAAAGCCACTGGCGATGCAGACAGGGATGATTTGCGCGCCATGAAATTTGCCCAGCATGGGTAAGGTGAAATCCATTGCCGTTGCGCCAGAATAACCGACGGACATGTGGCTATTTAGTCTTGCTAAGAACGGAATCAGCATGAGGGCAAGTATCTCACGTCCAAGATCAAGCAAGAAGGCCGTGGTGCCAAGTACCGGATCGCCTAAGCCGGTAATAAGAATGCCAGATAAACTGTACCAGCCGAAGCCTGAAACAACCGCAAGCCCTTGGTTCCAACTTAGCCCTAAAACTAGGCTGCCAATCCAACCCGCTAACAAGGTGGTGAAAATGGTCACTAGGGCGATAATAACGCCTTGTGAGTTTAAAAAGAGTTTGCGTAGACGATGATTTCCTTGACGAAGTTGGCAACCGATTAAAAAGAGTAAAACATACAGCAAGCCAGTCACTAGTTCGTCGACGCCTGTTAGCCAATCTTTGGCAAAAATCCCAACGATGACGCCACCAATCACCCAAGCAATGGTTTTTGCTGCATCCATTAGTGCATGGTTTTTGCTGTCTGATGGACCTTGAGCAAGACTGTCTGCGTGGGTGCCGCCAAAACGCAGACCACTTAGATATAAGCCTGCTAGGCTCAATACGCTGATTAGCACAAAGAAAATAATGGCTTGATAACCAGCAATAAATAGCTTTTCTGCTAAATTGTCTAGCGCACCAAGGCTAAAGCCAATTAAGCCTAAAATGAGGTACACAAGCTGTTCTAACCCTTTTGCCACGCGTGCAGGTGTGAATAACTTGATATTGACCCAGTAACCAAAGAGTAGGGCGATAAGTAATGGGCCAAGTGTAGTGAGAATAGTCATGCGAGAATGGTCTTCCTAGACAAATCTTTAAATGCTGGAGCGGCATTTTCTCGGTATTGAGATGTAAATACAAGCTTGGTTTTTTGTAGGGCATGTTGTTTTCAGGTAGGACGTGATTCATTACGTCAAGGTTTTGGTTTGGTGTGATTCATTTTTGACGGCCTGAAGGCCGACCTACATTTTTGATGGTATGTTTTTTGTGGGTCGTGTTTTTGCGCGTCAAGATTTTTGGTTTGGTGTGATTGGCTCTTGCCAGCCTAAAGGTGATTGTTTTGGTTTGGTGTGACTTGGTTTGTTCTTATTGATGCTTAATATCGTATTTTTTACATGGTTAATCTGATAAAATCCGATTAACCATGTAAAAATGTAGGTTTTTCCAATGAGCGAAGATCTTTTAAAAATGTTTGGTTGTGTGCCTATCCAGCATAGTAGTTTGTTGGCTGTATTGCATGATTACAAAACGCCAAATGACAAAATACACCGTTGGTTGCAACAAGGTTGTTTGTTGCAGGTTAAGCGTGGGTTGTATGTCGTTTCGCCACAGATGAGCGGTGAGTTGTGGTCGCTACCGCTGGTTGCGAATGTACTGTATGGACCCTCTTATGTCTCTCTGGATTACGCTTTGTTTTATCATGGGCTGATTCCTGAAGGTGTTGTTGAGGTATCTTCGGTGACGACTAGGCGTTCGAAATTCTACAAAAGTGATGTAGGCCGCTTTTCGTATACTCATTTGCCTTTGCCTTACTATTCGTTAGGCATTATTCAAGTAAAACCAGCTGAAAATGTGAGCTATTTAATGGCGTCACGAGAAAAAGCTCTGTGCGATAGTCTTTTATTAGCACGTAACTTAAGAGTCTATTCTGTTAAAGGTTTGGAGAGTTATTTGCAGCAGGACTTGCGGTTGGACTTTTCTGAGTTGGCACAGTTTGATATTGCTTTAGTAAAAAAGCTCGCAGAGAGCGGGACTAAAGCAGCTTTATTAGGGCTATTGGTTACCTTATTGGAGTCATTATCATGTTAAAGCAAATGCTACAAAAATATTCACTTTCCAGTGAGGCTGAAGCGGACCAAGCGCTACGCGAAGTCATGCAAGAAATTGCGTTGGCTGGGCTGTATCGAGGTGGTTTTTTTCAAAAAGCGGCATTTTACGGCGGCACCTGTTTACGTATTTTTCATGGTTTGCCTCGCTTTTCTGAAGATTTAGATTTTTCATTACTTGCACCTGATCATTGCTTTACACTTGACCCTTATTTTAAGGCTGTTAAAGAAGAGTTCATATCGCTTGGTATTGAGGTTGATATTACTCAAAAAACTAGAAAGTCGACCAATCAGATTGAATCTGCTTTTTTGAAAAGTCATAGTCAAATTTTTGATATTTCGTTGATGACAGATCGGCCTGTTAAGATCAAGTTTGAAGTCGATATTGATCCACCATTGGGTTTTGCTACAGAAGAGAAGTTGTTATTGGAACCTTTTTCATTTTATGTGAAGTGTTTCCGGCCATCTGATTTATTTGCCGGTAAGATGCATGCTCTGCTATTTAGGCCGTGGCTCAATAGGGTAAAAGGCCGTGATTGGTATGATTTCGAATGGTACGTTCGACGTGGTATCCCTATCAATCTCTCTCATTTTGCCAATAGAGCTAGGCAAAGCGGTGATATAATTGATATTGATTTGAATGAAGGGACCTTTAAACAATTGCTCGCTAGCAAAATTACACAACTGGATATAGTCAGTGCTAAACAAGATATTGTCCGGTTCATTACGGATCCTGATTCGTTGACGTTATGGTCTGTGGATTACTTTCTGCAAATTACGGAAAAATTAAAAGTCGTGAAGTGATGGTAATTTGATTGGTAGGTATAAGTGTAGGTCAAATTTATCCCAACAATGGTCGTATCTGTCGGCTTAAAGGCCGACACATAGGTGATTTGGTGCAATGTATGGCGATCGGTGTTAAATTACTCGGTCGTTTTTTTGCGTTTTCTATGGATAGTCGGCGGTGATGTGTGGTTAAGCGTTTCCCAGTGTTAAAAGAAGTTCTGCATTTGTTATTTCCTATGGTTCTGACGATGACATTGGAGCTGTCGATCAGTGTGGTCGATACCATCATGTTAGGGCATTACAGCGCGCTGCATTTGGCTGCTGTTGGTTTGGCATCGAGTTTATGGCTACCGGTTGGTTGTTTCTTGATTGGTGTGACATTCGGTCTTACGCCTTTGGTGACGCGTCATTTGCATGGTCGACAACCAAAACTGGTTAACCTATATATGTCGCAAGCGGTTGGCTTATCAGTAGGACTTGGTTTATTGGCGAGCTTAGTAGCTATCTTTTTATTGCCGTACTTTGCCAGTTTGATGGCGACGGAAGAAGAAACAAGACAAGTTTCCGTTTCATACTTGTATATCTTCGCGCCAGCCCTTCCAATGTTGGCCTTGATGACGGCGTATAAAAATTTGTTTGAAGCGGCTGGCCGTCCAGGTTTTCCACTGTTTGTCGCAAGCTTCGGTCTAGCACTAAATATCTTATTTAACTATGTGCTGATTTTTGGCAATTTTGGCTTTCCAGAAATGGGTGCAAAAGGCGCAGCGTTGGCGTCCGCTTTATCCTTGTATTTAGCTGTGTCGATGTTTTTTGTTTACGACCGTTTTATCAATAAAACGCCTTTGTTTACGCGTTTAGTCTGGCGTTACACCCGTAAATTTTCGATTCTGCTGAATGTTGGCGCGCCAGCGGGCTTTGCCTTTGCTTTTGAAGTCGGCTTGTTTTCATCTATGACGTGGCTGATTTCATCTTTTGGTGATCTGGCGTTAGGCGGCGGTCAGATCGTTATGTCTTACACTTCTTTCTTGTTTACGCCAATGATGGCGATGAGTGCTGTGACAGCGATAGTTGTCGCGAAAGCCATGTCTAAAGAAGGCGTTAGCGGCGTTAGAAAGCGTATTCGAGTGATTGTTTGGCTAGGGCTTTCTTATGTGAGTACCTGTTTTATTATTACTCAAGTTTTCCATAACCAGATTCCGTATATCTATAGTAACAATGCTGAAGTAGTGGCTTTGGCGGCGAGCATTTTGTTGATCTCTTCCTGTTATCAGTTCCCCGATATGCTGCAAACGGTATTTACTGGTGCCTTGCGAGGATTCCGTGATACGCGTTCAACCATGATCGCCTTTGCAGCGTCTTTGTTTGGCTTAAGTATTCCGTTTGGCTTTTGGTTGTCGCATTACAGCCCGTGGGCAGAGACCTTATCGCTGCGAGGCTTTTACATTGGTTTAGGCGCGGGGTTAACCTTGTTAGCGGCGATTCTGATCCTGCGTTTTCGTGTGATATTGGCGCGTTATGAAGGCCGACGCATTGCGTCACCAAGAGAAGTGGCGTAGATCGAGGAATTTTCGGCTTTTACCAAACTTCCTTGACGCGCTAAAGCACGGCCTACAAAAAACAACAACACCAAATCACATGTAGGTCGTATATGGACTCCTCTG
>NZ_KZ454904.1:0-26891 GCF_002792415.1 Marinomonas sp. BSi20584 | reverse complement strand
TGGAATGTCCAACTATTGGGGGTCAGTTCACAAGTGAAGTGAGGGCTTTTTTATGTCTAATGATTTTTATACTATCTGGCTTTATGCGTTTACTGGCTTTGTAGTTGATTGCCAGGTACAAATCGCCATGTTCGAATGATTTCCAGCTTATCCACTTCTTTCTTTAGCTCACTAGGAAATACTTGAAAAGGTTCTGCCAGACGGACAATACGCATGGCGGCATCATCGAGCACTCTGATACCAGAGGAGTGCAGTACTTCAATATCATCGACATAACCGTTCGGCTGTATAATAACGGCTAGACGTAGTTCACCATAAAGATGGTTACGTTTTGCTTCTTCTGGATAGTGAATATTACCTATGCGCTCAATTCGGCGTCGCCAGTCATCTAAGTATTGCGCATCAACAGCTGCTTTGGCAGAGACTGAGGTCAGACGGCGAATTCTTGGACGTTTGGCGTATGCTTGGCGCTGTTGATCTAGCAAGGCTTCTAGGGTCGCTATATCGTTTGATATATGGCTTGGAATTTGGGTTTCGCCACGAAACTTTTCTTCTAGCGTTTTAGGCTCATTTTCAGATTCATTGATGATCTCAAAGACAGCTTCTTGGTTTCTGGTTGCCAGCAGACTTGGTTCGTCAATAGGTTCGGCAGAGGCAAGTTGAGGCTGGACGGGAGGCGATATTTCTTGGATGGTATCAGATAAAAAACGTGCATTTTCTGTGGTGGTGAGTTTTTGCTTGCGTAATTCTGTCCCACTGGCTTGTTGGTTGGCTTGAGCAATAAAGTCAGCCTCGGCTGGTGCTTTTGTCGTATGCTGAACGAGCGTCACCTCTAGCGTTTTAGGCTTGGGAGAGGGAAGCTCGAAATCGAAGCCAATAATCATCACCATTAGCACATGAAAGCTAATGGCGATGAAAAGCGCGATAGAAAATTTATCTGTTACTCGCATGTAAATATTACTGAAGACGTTTTTCTATGGCTTCTATTAAAATCATAGCGATATTTAGATCGAATTGTGTATCTAATTCACGAACGCATGTTGGGCTGGTGACATTGATTTCAGTGAGGTAATCACCGATGACGTCTAAACCAACAAACATTAAGTTCTTTTCTTTCAATGATGGAATCACTTGCTCGCAAATCCAGCGATCGCGATCTGTTAAAGGTCGGCCTTCACCTCGCCCGCCTGCAGCTAAGTTGCCACGGGTTTCACCTGATGCCGGAATGCGTGCTAGTGCAAACGGCACAGGTTCACCATTAACTACCAAAATACGCTTATCGCCGTCTTTGATTTCTGGGATGAATTTTTGTGCCATGATCTGCTCTACGCCCATGTTTGTTAGGGTTTCAATAATCACGCTGATGTTTGAGTCATCCGGTTTGATGCGGAAAATCGAACTGCCACCCATACCGTCTAAAGGCTTGAAGATAACGTCGCCATGTTCTTTGTGGAAGCTTCTTAGTAAGTCTGCACGTCGAGTCACTAAGACTGGTGGACAGCAGTGTGGAAACTGAGTGGCGAAGAGTTTTTCGTTGCAGTCGCGTAAACTTTTAGGGTCGTTGACTACAAGTGCACCATCTCTTTCTGCTTGCTCTAAAATCATAGTGCTGTAGACGAATTCACTATCAAATGGCGGATCTTTGCGCATTAAGATCACATCCATATCACCCATTGCCATTTTCGTTTCTTCACCAAGATCGTAAAAGTGCGCAGGATCTTTATAAACGTTTAATGGACGAGTCATAGCGTAGGCTTTGCCATTGTCTAGAAACAGGTCTTTTTGTTCCATATAAATAAGTTGCCAGCCTTTTTCTGCGGCAGCCCATAGCATGGCGAGAGAAGTGTCTTTTTTGTAGTTTATGGACGAAATTGGGTCCATAACAATGCCGAGTTTGATAGTCATAAGGCGGTTCCTAAAAGCGAAAGCAACGTTTTAGTGCTTTGTTTAATCTGTTAATAGATGTTGATGCTATAGAAATATGGGGGCGCTGAGAAGAAAAAACACCCATGATTTTCAGATAGTTGCTTTGATGAGTAAGAATATGACAATGAGCGGACTGTATAGAAAAATGAGTCTGTAATTCTGTGTATTCAATGTCTTATATTTTGGTCATTAAAAAGCAGAATCATTGGTCGTAAAAATAGTACGTTTTATCAATGATTCTGCTTTTTAGGAGAAGAACATTCTCTATCTACCAGTTTCCAGAGTTTCCATTAGCGTCTAAGAATAGCTCACTTTCTTGTGCTTTCTTCGAGTCATCCACAGGTGGAGCTTCAGGTGACTGGGGAGCATCATCAACTTTCACCGTACTTTCTGCGGCTTTCAGTTCTTCTGTTGCGCTAGGCTCTGGGGTTGGAGGTGTTTTTGTTTTATCAAATTCGTCATTAAAACCAAGGAGCTGTGGGCGATAAATACGAAACGCGCGCATGAGCTCACCTTTAGCATTAAATAAACGGAATTCTGAGAAAAGTTCATCGTAGTCCGCATTGACATAATCTTGGCGAGCTTGAAATAGTTCGTTCTCGCTATCTAGTACATCCAGTAGAGTACGGCGGCCTAAGCGAAATTGTTTTTCATAAGCAATTTGTGATTCTTTTGTCGCAATGACATATTCACGAATTTGCTCCTTTTGACCTGTGGTTGCTTCAAACGCTGCCCAAGCTAATCGCACAGTGAGTTCAGTATCTCTTATTGTGTTACGGCGTATTTCAGAAGCTTGGAGGTTCTGTTGAACGGCAACTTCTTGTTTGCGTTTGTGGGTGCCGCCGCTGTAAAGGTTATAGTTCAATCGCACCATAGCTAATAAGTCTTCGCTTGGTCCTCTATCGCCATCTATATTGTTGTTCCATGTGCGTTCTAAGCCAAAACTAATCGTTGGGTACTTGTCTGCATCAGTAATTTTTTGAGCGCTTTCTGTTGCTGCAACGTCCCATCGTGCACCTTCGATTGCTGGATTCTTCTTCAATGATTCATTAATCGCCGAATCAAGATCTTTTGGTATCAAGTCTTTATCTGGCATCGGATAGATTAAGTCTTTCGGCGGCATTTCTCCGACAATATTTTTGTAGTTGCTTTCGGCATCTTGGAGATTGTTAATTGCAGCAAAGTGATTTGCATGGGCTTTAGCGAGGCGTGCGGTTATTTGGCTAAGATCAGATTGACGTCCAATACCTGAGTCACTTTTTAATTTAATTTGCCCATAAATGCGCTCATGGGTTTTTAAGTTCAGTTCTGCAAGGCCGACAAGTTCTCTGTAGCGTAAAATGTTAGCATACACCTGAGCCACTTCTAGGGCAGTATTTTCAACAGAAATCAGTGCGCTCCAACGATCGGCTTCGGCCTCGCTGTTTAAGCGTTCGACTTCATTTTTTGTTGAGAATCCGTTAAATAGGGGCTGATTCAGCGCAAGTTTCAGTTCGCGACGAGTAAGATCAATATCGTCCGGGTTGCTATTGTCTGCGTAGGTTGTTTCACGGCCTATGCCAGCGGAGAGATCCACGCTTGGGTAGTAGCCGGAACGACGAGCAATATCTGCGTTTTCTTTGGACTCTCGATATTTTGCGACAGCTTGTCTTACAGCAGGATTGTTTTCTATTGCCGTATATGTCGCTTCTTCGAGAGTGATTGCATGCGCTATTGCTGGTAGGAAGGCTGCTCCTATATAAACCGTGCAAGTCAAAACTATTCGATTAAACATGTGATCATATGTCCTTTATTAAGTCCTGCTTGAATGGTAAAGGCATTCATAGCCTTAATATGTAGCGATTCTGTTAGTTAGGGCTTTATCAAAGAATAGGTTAGATATCGCCCCATAGAGCATTAATTACACTGAGCGCAACAATAGGTGCGGTTTCTGTTCTCAGTACTCTTGGACCTAAAGTGATAGCATTAAATCCTGACTTTTCAGATAGTTGGACTTCTTTTTCGGTGAGCCCTCCTTCTGGTCCGATCAATAAAGCAATGCGATTATTGCTCGGTTGCTCGAACTGACGAATAGGTTTTGCACTGTGGTGATGTAATGTTAGTTTTAACATTTCGTTACAATTCTCCACCCATTCACTTAATTCTATAGGCGGATATACAACAGGAACGACGCCACGACCGCATTGCTCTGCCGCACTGATAGCAACTTGCTGCCAATGTTGTTGGCGTTTTTCAGCTCGGCTGTCTTGCAGCTTCACTTCACAGCGTTCGCTAAAAAGAGGTTGGATAGCAAATACGCCTGCTTCAACGGATTTCTGAATGGCGTAGTCCATTCGTTCGCCACGAGATAGAGTTTGCCCAATAGTGACTTGGATTGGGGATTCGTTATTCAGTGCTTCAAAGTCTGCTACGTGAATATTAGCAGAGCGTTTTTCAACATCGCACAGGGTTGCATTAAATTGACCACCTTTACCATTAAGCGCTTGGCCATTAAACACGCGAATAGGATGGCCTGACTTTAAACGCAGTACTTTGCAGAGATGCTGAAATGCCGAATCAGGTAAGGCAAAGATGCTATTTTCGCTGAGTTCTGTATCGATAAAAATTCGTGGAATACGCATGTTTTGCCTTATGTTTTCGGGAGTATTAAAAAATAGAAATAAAAAAGCCTTCCTCTGCACATGTTATCTAATAAAAGAGTAAGGCAGAAGAAGGCTTTATAACGGAAAATCAGGAAATTATAAACCAGCAGCTTTGCGTAATGCGTCCGCTTTGTCTGTTTTTTCCCAAGTGAAGTTTTCACCTTCACGACCAAAGTGGCCATAAGCCGCGGTTGGCAGGTAAATTGGGCGTTTTAGATCTAGCATCTTGATCAAGCCTGCTGGACGTAATTCAAAGTGTTCACGAACGAGTTGTGAAATTACAGCGTCGCTTACTTTACCGGTACCGAAGGTATTAATACTGATTGACGTTGGCTCAGCAACACCGATGGCGTAAGAGATTTGAATCTCGCACTTATCTGCAAGGCCAGCGGCAACGATATTCTTCGCTACGTAACGACCAGCGTACGCAGCAGAACGGTCAACTTTGGATGGATCTTTACCAGAGAAAGCGCCACCACCGTGACGCGCCATGCCGCCGTATGTATCAACGATGATTTTACGGCCAGTTAGACCACAATCGCCAACTGGGCCACCAATGATGAACTGGCCTGTTGGGTTGATGAAGTATTTAGTATCTTTTGATAACCATTCAGCAGGAAGAACTGGCTTAATGATCTCTTCCATTACCGCTTCACGAAGGTCCGCTTGTTTAATGGACGCACTGTGTTGAGTAGAAAGAACAACCGCATCGATAGCGCATGGCTTGCCATTTTCGTCGTAACGGAAAGTAACTTGGCTTTTTGCATCTGGGCGTAGAAAGTCAAGTGTGCCATTTTTGCGCACTTCTGCTTGGCGTTGAACCAAGCGATGTGCGTAAGTGATTGGCGCAGGCATTAATACGTCAGTTTCGTTAGTGGCAAAACCAAACATCAAACCTTGGTCGCCAGCACCTTGTTCGTGTTCGCCAGCTTCATCTACACCTACTGCGATATCGGCAGATTGTTTGCCAATAGCATTCATAACCGCGCAAGATTCCCAGTCGAAACCCATGTCTGAGCTGTTGTAGCCGATTTCACGAATGACACCACGAGCGATTTCTTCAATGTCGACCCATGCGTTAGTACGAACTTCACCCGCAACTAGAACCATGCCTGTTTTTACTAGTGTTTCGCAGGCAACACGTGCTTCTGGGTCTTCTGCCAAAATGGCATCAAGGATGGCGTCGGAAACTTGGTCCGCGATTTTATCTGGATGACCTTCAGAAACGGATTCTGAAGTAAATAAAGAATATTCTGACATGTTTAGTGCCTCTATCAAAATGATGGATAAGCGCTAAATAGGTATAAAAAACCCGCTTAGCAATGTTTATAATTCAAAAAAGCTAAACAGGTGATATTGCTTCTGTTTAGCTGAATTTATATAGCGTCCGCAAGCCGAAACAAATCGACGCTGTTAGTGGCAAGAATAATGGACTAGAGCTGTTTAAATATCAACCCGATCTGTGGATTTTAATGAGGCAAAGGGCGATTTTTTTGTTACGATGGTGCAGATTTTTATGTATTTTCATTTTCTTTGCCCAATGTTTGGGCGTCACGGTGGTGCCAGCATTGCAAGGTGGCTCTATCCTGTAGAGAATGTTTCTTCTATTTTGTTCGTTAAGCTATCAGGAGTGGAATAACCATGCCGTCTCGTAAACAACTTGCTAACGCCATACGTGCATTGAGTATGGATGCCGTACAAAAAGCTAACTCAGGCCATCCAGGTGCGCCAATGGGTATGGCGGATATCGCTGAAGTGCTATGGAATGACTTTCTAAAGCACAACCCAAATAACTCAAAATGGGTTGATCGCGACCGCTTTGTGTTGTCAAACGGCCATGGCTCTATGCTGATTTATTCTTTATTGCATTTGTCTGGTTATAAATTGCCAATTGAAGAGCTAAAACAATTCCGTCAGCTTCATTCTAAAACTCCAGGTCATCCAGAATACGGTTACACCGATGGCGTAGAAACCACAACTGGTCCATTGGGCGCTGGTATCAGTAATGCGGTAGGTATGGCGATTGCTGAGAAAACTCTAGCAGCACAGTTTAACCGTGAAGGTCATAGCATCGTTGATCACAACACTTACTGCTTCCTTGGCGATGGCTGCTTGATGGAAGGTATTTCTCACGAAGCGTCTTCTCTAGCTGGTACTTTAGGTCTAGGTAAATTGGTCGCTTTTTGGGATGACAACGGTATTTCTATCGATGGTCATGTTGAAGGCTGGTTTACTGATAATACACCACAGCGTTTTGAAGCTTACGGCTGGCATGTAATCGCTGACGTAGATGGACATGATCCAGAAGCGATTAAAGCGGCGATTGAAGCAGCAAAAGCAGAAACGACAAAACCAACACTGATCTGTTGCAAAACCATTATTGGTTTTGGTTCGCCGAATAAATCTGGCAGCCACGACTGTCACGGCGCGCCTCTTGGCGATGCAGAGATTGCCGCTGCTCGTGAATTCCTTGGTTGGCCTTATGCGCCTTTTGAGATCCCTGCCGATGTTTACTCTGGCTGGGATGCGAAAGAAGCGGGTTCTGCTCGTGAAACTCAGTGGAATGCCCAGTTCGAAGCGTATAAAGCGGCTTACCCTGAATTGGCAGCAGAATTTGAACGTCGTGTGATTAAGGGCGAATTGCCTGCGGATTTTGAAGCCAAAGCACAAGCTTTCATTCAAGAAAGTCAAGACAAAGGCGAGAACATTGCCAGCCGTAAAGCGTCACAGAATGCGATTGGTTTCTTCGGCGCTATGTTGCCAGAATTACTAGGCGGTTCTGCGGATCTTGCAGGTTCTAACTTGACGTTATGGTCTGGCTCTAAAGGTATTCAAGACGATCCAGCGGGTAACTACATTTACTACGGCGTTCGTGAATTTGGTATGAGCGGCATCATGAACGGTGCTTCTTTGCATGGTGGTTTTATTAACTACGGTGCGACTTTTATGATGTTTATGGAATACGCGCGTAATGCGGTTCGAATGTCTGCTTTGATGGGCATTCAAAACGTATTTGTTTACACGCATGATTCTATTGGTCAAGGCGAAGACGGTCCAACTCATCAACCAGTTGAGCAATTGGCTAACTTGCGCATGACACCAAACATGTCTGTGTGGCGCCCATGTGATGCAGCAGAAACTGCAGTTGCTTGGAAGGCCGGTATCGAACGCCGTGATGGTCCAACGTCATTGGTTTTCTCTCGTCAAGGTTTGCCAGCACAGTCACGTGATGCCGAGCAATTGGCAAATGTTGCGAAAGGCGCCTATATCCTTAAGGACTGTGCTGGTACGCCAGACCTTATCTTGATCGCAACCGGTTCTGAAGTAGGCCTAGCGATGGATTCTGCTGAAGCGCTAACGGCGAAAGGTAAGAACGTTCGTGTGGTATCTATGCCATCAACAAATACATTTGATGCACAAGATGCTGCTTACAAAGAGTCTGTATTGCCAAGCAGTGTGACTAAGCGTGTTGCTATTGAAGCTGCTCACACGGATTACTGGTACAAGTACGTTGGTTTCGAAGGCGCTATGGTGGGTATGACGACTTTTGGTGAGTCTGCTCCTGGTGGCGATCTGCTGAAATACTTTGGCTTTACAGTAGACAATGTAGTTGCGACTGCTGAGAGAATTCTAGCCGCGTAATCTCATTGCTTGATAAGAAAAGAGGTGTACGTTTGTATGCCTCTTTTTCCTTTTATTAAGGCGGAGAGTGATGGTTTTTAGATCACTTTCTTTGCGATGAAGTAGTAGGAATATGTTGCGAGTCGCTATCAATGGTTATGGTCGTATCGGACGTTCGGTATTACGAGCGCTTTATGAAAACGGCTACCGCGATCACATTCAAGTGGTTGCTATTAATGAATTGTCTGACATTGAGACAATCAGTTATCTTACGCGCTATGACACGACTCATGGCCGCTTTCCTCAGTCTGTTTCGACTCAAGGTAATGCGTTGCTTATCGGCGATGATGCTATTTTGTGTTTTTCCTGTGCGACACCTGATGAACTTGATTGGTCATCTCTTGAATTAGATATGGTGCTTGAGTGCTCTGGTAGCTTTTCTGGTCGAGAAGGCGCGCAAGCTTACTTAAATGCAGGTGTGCCACGACTGTTGCTTTCTCAGCCGGCAGCGGCAGATGTTGATGCGACGATTGTGTATGGTTTTAATCATCATGATATTCAAGCGGATCACAATATTGTTTCAGCAGCATCTTGTACTACTAATTGTTTGATTCCTGTTTTGGACATCGTTAAGCAATTTTCTGGTGTTGTTCATGGTATGACACAGACGATTCATTCGGCGATGAATGATCAGCCAGTGATTGACGGCTATCACACGAAAGACTTGCGCCTGACGCGTGCCGCTTTGAGTTCTATTATTCCTGTGGATACTGGATTAGCGAGAGGTATTACACGCATGATGCCGGAATTGGAAGGCAAAATGGGTTGTAATGCGGTACGTGTGCCGACCTTGAATGTCTCGGTTATTGATTTAGTGTTGCGCACAGAACGAGACGTTACCGCCGAGCAAATCAATGCGCAGTTAGAGCAAGCGGCAAGCTCAAAATATGCAGGCTTAATGGGCTTCACCAAAGAAGCACATGCTTCGGTGGATTTTAATCATGATCCGCGTTCGGTGATTATCGATAGTACGCAAACCCAAGTAATCGATCAGCGAATGGTGAAGTTACTGTGTTGGTTTGATAATGAATGGGGCTACGCTAACCGTATGTTGGATGTGGCTAAGTATTGGGCTGGTGTGATTAAGCAATCAAAATTAGATTGATTCACCCGAACATTAAATAACGAGGACATCGTACATGACCGTAATTAATATGAAAGATGTGGATCTGGCGAATAAACGTGTGTTAATTCGAGAAGACCTAAACGTGCCAGTAAAAGACGGCAAAGTAACCAGTGACGCACGTATTCGTGCTGCTTTGCCAACCATTAAATTGGCGCTAGCAGCTGGTGCGAAAGTCATGGTGATGTCTCACCTTGGCCGCCCAACAGAAGGTCAGTACGAAGAAGAATACTCGCTTCAACCAGTAGCGACGCATCTTTCTGGTTTGCTAGGACAAGACGTACCGTTAGTAAAAGATTGGTTGGATGGTGTTGAAGTTGAATCTGGTCAGCTTGTTTTGGTTGAAAACGTACGTTTTAACCTTGGCGAGAAAAAAGACGACGAAGCTTTGTCTAAAAAAATGGCTGCTTTGTGTGATGTGTACGTGATGGATGCATTTGGTACGGCTCACCGTGCCCAAGCTTCTACTCACGGTGTAGCGAAATTTGCACCAATCGCTTGCGCTGGCCCATTGTTGTCAGCTGAGCTTGAAGCATTAGAAAAAGCTTTGGCGAAACCAGCTCGTCCAATGGCGGCCATTGTTGGTGGTTCAAAAGTATCGACTAAGTTGACTGTTTTAGAATCTTTGTCTGACAAAGTTGATCAGTTGATAGTAGGTGGTGGTATAGCCAATACCTTCCTAGCTGCTGCAGGTTTTCCAGTGGGCAAGTCTTTGTACGAAGCAGATTTGATTCCTCAGGCAAAAGCTTTGATGGCGAAAACCAGCATTCCGCTACCTGAAGACGTTGTTGTAGCTACCGCGTTCGCGCCAGATGCTGTTGCGACAGTCAAAAATGCTGCGGATGTTGGTCCTGACGATATGATTTTGGATATTGGGCCAAAAGCAGCCGCTGCGTTTGCGGCTTTGCTTGAAAAATCTCAAACGATTATCTGGAATGGTCCAGTGGGTGTTTTTGAATTTGACCAGTTTGGTGGCGGAACTAAAGCGCTTGCGATGGCCATTGCGAACAGCAAAGGGTTTTCCATTGCGGGTGGTGGCGACACATTAGCGGCCGTTGATAAATATGAAATTGCGGATCAAGTTTCCTATATTTCGACCGGTGGCGGGGCGTTTTTGGAGTTTGTGGAAGGAAAAGTGCTTCCAGCGGTTGCGATGTTAGAGTCTCGCGCGCAAAATTAGTATCAAAGAATGACAAAGATCGTTCTAAAGCATTTTATAAGTAATAAAAAGGTGAAAAGCCTACTTCGTTAACACCGTTAGAAGCTGGATGTGGTTTCTGCTGAAAGCGGTGTTGGCGAAAAACAAAACTAGAGAGTGACCTACTCGGCGCGAGTCGGGTATGACAATAACGATAAGGCGTAAGCCACATGGCTTGTGATAAGCAACGTCATGATTACAAGATTATAGAGTTAACTAACACCATAACTCTGTTCGTTATAAATACAATATAAGACAAATTGTCAGAGGAAATCTTTTATGCCTTTAATTAGTATGCGTCAACTGCTCGATCATGCAGCAGAACACAGCTATGGTTTGCCAGCCTTCAATGTGAATAACATGGAGCAAGTTAAGGCGATCATGGAAGCTGCTCACGAAGTGAATTCCCCCGTTATCATGCAAGCCTCTGCTGGTGCTCGTAAATACGCTGGTTCGCACTTCTTGCGTCACTTAATTGCTGCAGCGATTGAAGATTACCCGCATATCCCTGTTGTGATGCATCAGGATCATGGTACGTCCCCAGCTATCTGTCAGCGCTCTATTCAGCTTGGCTTTTCGTCGGTCATGATGGATGGTTCTTTGATGGCTGATGGTAAAACACCGGCTAGCTATGACTACAACGTAGATGTGACTCGTCGTACTGTTGAATTCGCACACGCATGTGGTGTATCAGTAGAAGGTGAGTTGGGTGTGTTGGGTTCTCTAGAGACGGGTCAAGCTGGTGAAGAAGACGGTGTTGGCGCTGAAGGTATATTGTCTCATGATCAAATGCTGACAGATCCACAAGAAGCAGTGGATTTTGTTAATGCAACTGGCATTGATGCATTAGCTGTGGCGATTGGTACAAGTCACGGTGCTTACAAGTTTACTCGTCCGCCTACTGGCGACATTCTTGATATCGAGCGTATTGCGAAAATCGTAGAGTTGTTACCAAATACTCACATCGTGTTACATGGCTCTTCTTCTGTTCCACAGGATTGGTTGTCTATCATCAACGAATTTGGTGGCGACATTCCTGAAACCTACGGTGTGCCGATTGATGAGATTGTTAAGGCGATCCGTTACGGTGTTCGTAAAGTGAACATTGATACAGATTTACGTTTAGCGGCAACAGGCGCGATTCGTCGTAGCTTGGCTGAACACAAAGGCAACTTTGATCCACGTAAATACTTAACGGAAAGTATCAAAGCGATGAAAGCGGTTTGTATTGATCGTTATGAAGCTTTTGGTTCTGCAGGCCAGGCCTCTCGTATTCATACTATGGATCTTGAAGAGATGGCTGTTCGTTACGAGCGCGGTGAATATTCTGGCGGTCGTATTTTTTAAGCCTTGCTTTGAAGAGAGTGATGCTTAATAAAAATGGCGAGTAAATATAGGTTAAGGAAAATATTTTTAAGTTTTTTATAAAAAAGCCAAAAAAACTATTGACCGGAAAATTCAATTACCTATAATGCTCGCCATTCCTTGCGGGAGTGGTGGAATTGGTAGACACGCTGGATTTAGGTTCCAGTGCTTCACGGCGTGAGAGTTCGAGTCTCTCCTTCCGCACCAAATTTAAAAAAAGCTGACTTTATGTCAGCTTTTTTTTTGTCTTTTTTTCCTTTCGATTTTAAAATGGGCTGCAAGCCATTTTTTCGTTATTAAGTCTATTCAGCGCACATTTATCATACTGAAGCGTATTTTCTTGTTCCTGTTATCACCAAAGTTCGTTAACTTGGTTAGAATGATTTTTTCTATGATGTTTAATCGGGTTCGGTAATGCGAAGACTACATTCTTTTGTTATATGGATTGTGCTAGGGAACGTGGCTTTCACTGTCCAAGCCGCTAACATGGCGCTTGATCTTATGGATAGTCATGACTTTTATCAGTCGACACCAAGACAAGGTCCTTTGGCTGAGCAGTTCACTACGATAGTTAATTCTCCTCCTAATCCAATACGGGTGTCTCAAAAGCGTGCAGTGCGTATTGCGTTGTTGTTATTTGGTGATATGAATTCCCTCGAAAATAGATCAATCTTAGCCACATTCAGAAAGCGAATGCGCGAACTAAATATTGATTATCGCTTAGATACTTATATGGATGGTTTTGAGTCTAATGGCGATTTAACATCTTATTTTAAGATGGCTGATGCCCAGCCAGATTACATTATTATGACTAAATTGGGCTCGGTTCAACGTCGGTTTTTGGAGCGTTTCTTACGCGCAGGTAAGCCAAAAATTATTTTGTACGACTTTGCCTCGCCGTTAACCCATTGGATGAATCATCCGCCATTAATGTACGTTGGTTTTGATCAAAAAAAGGCAACTACAATGCTTGCTAGTTACCTTGAACGTCAGTTACCCGCAGAGACAAAAATTTCGGCATTGGTTTTGCCGACAGGCTATCTTGGCCATATGCGTTGTGATTTATTCCTTGATGAGATGGCGAAGTATAACCGCCACATCAGTCGTATTAGAGCCGTATCGGATGATAAGCGCAGTGCATTTGAAGCAGCTCAAATTTTATTAAAAGAGAATCCAGCAGACTTTATTTTTAGCTGCTCGCAGAATATTTCTGAAGGCGTGGTTGCAGCATTACAAGCCGAAGGTTTTGATACGCAGATTCAGACTAATGCATGGGGACTATCTTTGAGTGGTATTGCGGATTTAGAGAGCCGAAAAATAAAGGCGAGTGTGCTTTTTATGAAGGATGATCTTTCTATTGCGATAGCGGAAGCTATCAAATTAGATCTTGAAGGAAAGAATATGCCCACCCTTTATGTTGCTAACTCTATGCTTGTGCCCGCAGAGTTAGATTCAGAAAGTCTACGCTTGATGGTACAGCAAGCTCATCATTATTCGGTGGAACTATGGCAGGAGTAACGATTAGTTTACAGCATCGGTTACGCTCCAAGGTGCTTATATTAGTTTGTGTGGTTTTTTTAGCTGTGACTTTTATGTCTTTATATTTTATTGAGGCGTTAAATCAAACAGCCGCTGAAAAAAACTTAGCACTAAAGCACCGCGTTGTTGAGCAAGCTTTTAATGGCTATTTGGCTCGTGCTGAAGATGAAATGAAATTTATTGGTCAGGATCTTTCGTTGAGTAATTATGCGGTTGGACGTGAATTGGATTTGTTGTTCAGCCACCACGAAGTGTTGTTTTTTGGCGGGTTGGATTTTTTCTATATTGAATGGGTAAATGGCAAGCATTCGATGGATCCTAGAGCGCGCCTGTTTACCAAAGTAGATTTACAATCTGTATTGGGAGAAGGGCTTATTAATCGATGGACGTCTATAGTGACAACAGATGATTCCATTTTGCTGATGTTTAAAAAGAAACTGCTTTCGTCAGGCCAAGAAAATATTGGTTTTTTATATGGCTTCATTTCATTAAACGACAACTTAACCTTGGCTAATGAGTTACTTGAAAGTGCCCAAGTCAGTGCTGTGCAGGTTTATGATAGTGCACATAATCGTGTCTTGCTTGAAGAACATAAAGTCGGTGTGGATTTGTCTGGAGCAACATTACATTCTCGCTTGCCCTTGGTATCACCTATTCAGGCAGATTTGCAATTAGATATTATTCAAAAGCGCATTTTTTCTTCTACGATCTTAACCAATGCGTTGCCTTTGATTGCTGGGATTGGGGTTGTTTTATTCTGCTTTTGTTTGCTGCTATTTCGCCAAGTTAAAACATTAATTTTTCAACCTCTTGAGTCAATTGTTTATCGTCACGAGGAAGGCCTACTGCCATACAGTGAACTACAGCCGATACAGTTACAAAGCAATCAATATAAAGCCTTTATTGAGTCCAAAGAGAATAGGTTTAAGCTTCTCGCAGAATCGATACACAGTGCCATTATTTTCTGCACCGAAGTGGCTGAAGTTGAGTTAATCAATTCAGAAGCAAAGCTACTTTTTCCTGACGCTGAAAAAGCTCGAACGCTTTTTGATTTTATGCCTATTTCTTGTCATCAATCGATTCAAGAAGCGTTAAAAGGCGAAGTAGGTGTTGCCTTTGAGTTAACTGACAGTACTTTAGGTCGAATATATCAATGGCAAGTTCATTCGTTTAAAAACGAGAGCAATTACCGCGGCTTATTATTAGTAGGGCGAAATGTTACCCAAGAAATCAGTTTAATGTGGCAACTGGAGCAGCTGCAGCCATTGTCGTCTGCACAGCAAAAGAAAGTAGATACTGACGCTATATTGAGTGAGTTGACGTATCTTTCTTCACTGCCTGGATATATTGATAGTAAACATCTTCAGGGCTGGCTTGCGTTATTAATATCCGTATTAGATGACATTAGTAGCCTAGACAGTAAGGTATCTTATTTGCCCATAGGAGAGGTCTTTTGTCAGGAAAGTGCTCGGGTTATGGCTGCAATGGGGGTAGAGGCGAATAGGGCGCTATTGGACTGTTCTGTCGAAGTAGGTGCAAGAAACATTGCAGTGGATGCAAATTTCAGAGGGCTGATTCGCGCTTTGCTCATGATGGTGATGTCGAATGATATGGCTGAACGTCGATTGACTGTTCGCTTCGATGGCGAAGAACTTGAAATGATTGCGATGAATGATATGGCATTCAGACCTCTTTTTTACTGGATGATTAAGATGTTGCTAGCACCTCTTGGAGGGCAGCAAAAGACCTTACAAAATAATGCCTTGCAGATTAATTTGATCATGGAAGAGTTGGAGTATCAGTCTATACTCAAGCAGTTAACACCTAATCAGGTTGTGGCTTGGGTCGCAAATGATTACCCCAATCCCAATATTATCAAAGCTGCTTTAGTTAGACTTGGGTTGCAGGTGGAAGAATATGTCTCAACGGATAGCTTTTTTACTCAATCCAGTGCTGTGGTGAAATTTGATGCAGTACTGATTGGCTGTGATAAAGACGTTGAAGCACAGGCAGATATGACCCGAGCCCTTAAACTAAAATATAATCGTGATGAGCTTCCTATCGTTTGGCTTAATAGCACCTTGCTGATGGAGGTGGATCCAGATGTTTTTACCTTGCAAGGATGTTCTTTCGACTACAATTTACATCAAGTGTTAGCCAAAGCCTGTGAGTTGGAGGGAGTTATCCCCACTCATTCGTATGAGCAAGCTTTATCTTGGGTGATGATTGGTGGCAGTCGAATCACAAAAGCAATTTGGTATGTCGAATTAGAAAAGTATGAGGTGGCGACACAATGGTTGGTAGATTTATCTAATTATCACGTAGTGCTGTCATATCACCCTGATGCTGTTGTTGTATTACTTGAACCCCAACCTAGAACTCTTTTGCGATCAATTCAGACTGCTTTTCCGAAAGTTCGATTTTTTTCGGTGCAAAAGTGGCCTAAAATGCCGGATAATGTGTCATTTTTTAGTATGACATTGCCTTACTCTGGTGATCAAATACGATTATTTACACAAAATGTTATACAACAGAATACAAACCTGAGGAGCAATGAATGAGCGTAATTGGATTAATTGGAGCCATGGACGAAGAAGTAGCTGTTATCAAAGCGTGGATGACAGATGTCCGTGAACAGACTATTGCTGGTTGTGATTTTTTTGTTGGGCGTTTTGAAGGTAAAGACGTTGTTTTGCTTAAATCCGGCATTGGTAAAGTAAATGCAGCCGTATCGACTACTTTGTTGTTATCTCAGTTTAAGCCTGAATATGTGATCAACATTGGCTCTGCAGGAGGTTTTGATCCTGAGTTACAGGTTGGCGATGTGGTGATATCAGATCAAGTGGTGCATCATGATGTGGATGTGACTGCCTTTGGTTACGTAATGGGGCAGGTTCCAAATATGCCTGCTACTTACGCTGCGGATGAAACGTTAGTCGCTGAAGCTAAAGCAGCCTTACAAAAAGTCACTCAAGTGCAAGCAAAAGTGGGATTGATCGGAACGGGGGATAGTTTCATGAATGATCCTATTCGAGTGGAAGTAGTGCGAGCGACTTTCCCCGAGCTAGTTGCTGTTGAGATGGAAGCTGCGGCTGTTGCTCAAGTGTGTTTTAAATTTGGAACGCCATTTGTTGTGGTACGTTCTTTGTCGGATATTGCAGGTAAAGAATCTCCTCAAAGCTTTGAGGAATACCTTAAAGTGGCTGCCGAGAACTCCTCTCTAATGATCCAACAAATGCTGAAAGGCAACTAAAGTATGCCATGGAACAAGGGTTATATTACTGCGTTTTGCTTAGTAACTTCCTGGCCCTTGTTCGCTCTTTCTGCAGAAGAAACGAGAGATGATGTCGACACTCAAGCAAAAGTTAGCCAACAAGCAGAGAGTGATGATGTTCCTTGGTGGTTGAGTTCCCATGAAACAGTTTCAAAGACAATTGGTAATTGGTCGACGAATATAGATTCCTTTTTATCTGGTGAACAAAGTAGAGAACCTTCAGATAGTTACTTAGAAGTACGATTTGGTTCTGTACTGAGTGGCAGTGATCGCTCAGGTTTTTTTGATTTCCGTACACGGCTTAAATTGCCGAATACTCAAGATCGACTGCGTTTAGTTGTCGAGTCCGAGCCTGACTCTTTAGCTCCTGAGAGCTTGAGAGGTGAATCGTCTCAGCAAAAAGGCGTTGTGAATTCTGCTTTGAAATCTAACGTTTCGGCTGCTGTACGTTATATAAAAGACGATATAGGGCTAGATGTTGATGCAGGTATAAGAGTTGATTTTCCACTTGACCCCTTTCTGCGCTTGCGCCTTAAGCAGGGTGAAGTTACTGATCAATGGAGCTGGTGGCAGAATCAAGAGGCCTTTGCTTATTACTCCAAAGGTATTGGTGCTCGTTATGGCGTTGGTTTAGGCTACGCGGTGAGCCCTACACTAAACTTTGGTTCAGATTTTGGCGTAACTTGGCTTGATAAAGAGGGGCTGTTTTATGTTCGTGAAAATTTCTCGATTCAGCATCGATTGGATGATAAAAACCGTTTAGGGTACCAGTTGAGCTTTCTGCAGTCGGGAGATAATTCTATTGGGTCTGACAGTTTTTTATACAATGTCCAATATGAACGCCTGCTTTATAAAGATTGGCTAATTGGTCAAATAATACCGCAATTCACCCATGAAGCGGATGATGGCTATGACGGTACGTTTTCCCTCACCTTGTCTTTAGCTATTTTGCTCGGACCTGAGTACCTACGTTAAGAGATTACATTAATTAAGAGTTTGCGTTAATCAGCCCTTCTATTTCTTTGTTTTTGCGCAAGCGATTAGATTTGTATACGGGGAACTCGTATAATGCCGCGCTCTATAAGTATCTATCGCCTCCAAGAGAATCAGCCATGAGACCGGATCAAATCCAACCAGAAATGTATGAAAAGCAGCTGCAAGATAAGCAAGCTGAATTAGCCAAATTAATGGCGACTTTGTCATTGCCTGAGATGGAAGTATTTGCGAGTCAGCCGACTCATTACCGCATGCGAGCTGAATTCCGGATTTGGCATGATGGTGATGATTTATATTATGCTATGTTTGATTCTGCAGACCCTAGAACGCCGATTCGTACTGATCAATTTCTGGCTGCGTCGAGCCTTATTAATGAGCTGATGCCAAAACTGCTTGATGCTGTTCGCGATATCCCAGTTTTACGTTACAAGCTCTTTCAAGTGGACTTTTTAACGACAACTACAGGTGAAGCCTTGATCAGTTTGCTTTACCATAAACCGATTGATGCTGAATGGAATGCCGCTGTTCAGCAGCTAAATGACGCCTTTCCTGCGTGCCATTTTATTGGTCGTAGCCGTAAGAAAAAGCAAATTATCACTCGCGACTTTGTAATGGAGACGCTAACGGTAAATGGCCAAAAATTCCATTATCAACAAGTTGAAAATAGCTTCACTCAGCCTAATGCTGGCATCAGTGAAAAAATGTTGGAATGGGCGTTGGATGTTACTAAAGAAGCATCCGGTGATTTGCTGGAAATGTATTGTGGTAATGGCAACTTTTCTATTCCTCTAGCTCGTCGTTTTGATCGAGTGGTTGCGACAGAAATTTCAAAAGTGTCAGTTAATTCTGCGCAGCTGAATATTGCTATCAATGGCATGCACAATGTTCAAGTGGTTAAAATGGCCAGTGAAGATGTGTCTGCGGCCTTGAATGGCGACGTAGAGTTGCCTAAGAGCTTGGTTCAGGCTGGCGTTAGCGAATTGACTCCTTCTGTTGTGTTAGTGGATCCACCACGAGCAGGTTTAGATGATGCGACGGTTGAATTGATTCGTAAGATAGATTCTATTCTTTATATTTCTTGCAACGCTGAAACGCTGAAAGCGAATTTAGAAGCCTTGTCGAGCACCCATGAAGTGGTCCGATATGCCATGTTTGATCAGTTCCCTTATACTCATCATGTCGAAACAGGTGTGTATTTGCAGAGAAAAACTCAAGTAGAATAAAACAAATTTGCGATCTAGGTAATCAGGCGAGGCTGCTATGAGCATTGTTCTTCTCATAATGAAAGACATTCCTGTAGCAGCGGTAGGTTACGCATTATTCTGTGTTAATATAATCAAACTTTTTCCCCCACCACCAAAGAGAAGTCGAACGAGCCATGAGTAATAACTCACTAGACAAAGACAAAATTAAAATCTTGTTATTAGAAGGCGTTCATCAATCTGCATTGGATGCATTGCATGACGCAGGCTATACCAACATTGAATACCACAAAACTGCACTAGCAGAAGATGAGTTGATCGAGAAAATCTCGGAAGCGCATTTCATTGGTATTCGATCTCGTACTCAGTTAACAGCGAATGTTTTAGAACATGCTAACAAACTGGTTGCCATTGGTTGTTTCTGCATTGGTACGAACCAAGTAGATCTGGATGCAGCAAGTGAGAAAGGTATTGTTGTCTTCAACGCGCCATACTCCAATACTCGTAGTGTTGCAGAGCTAGTTCTTGGTCAGTTAATTCTATTACTTCGAGGTATTCCTGCGAAAAACGCAGCATGTCATCGTGGCGGTTGGATTAAATCTGCAGCGGGTTCTTTCGAAACTCGTGGTAAGCGTTTGGGTATTATTGGTTACGGCAGTATCGGTACTCAATTGAGCGTTTTGGCAGAATCTTTAGGCATGGAAGTATGCTTTTACGATATCGTCACTAAATTGCCATTAGGTAATGCGCGTCAGATTAAGAGCTTGAAAGAATTGCTGTCTACTAGCGATATTATCAGCTTGCATGTACCAGAAACGAATTCGACTAAGATGATGATCGGCGCGAAAGAAGTGTCTCAAATGAAGAAGGGTTCTATCTTCATTAATGCTTCACGCGGTACGGTTGCCGATCTAGACGCTGTGGCTGAAGCTATTAAGTCAGGAGATTTAGGTGGCGCAGCTGTCGACGTATTCCCTGTTGAGCCTAAAGGCAACGATGAAGAATTCGTATCACCACTACGTGGTTTAGACAATGTGATCCTAACGCCTCATATCGGCGGTAGCACAATGGAAGCGCAAGAAAACATCGGTATTGAAGTGGCTGAGAAGCTTATTAAATACTCTGATGTTGGTACCACTACAGCAGCTGTTAACTTCCCAGAAGTGGCATTGCCATCTCAGGCCGATAACCACCGTATTCTTCATATTCATGAAAACCGTCCTGGTGTGCTTTCTAAGATCAACGCGATCTTCTCTGAAAACAACATCAACATTACGGGTCAATACCTTCGTACCACGGAGAAGCTTGGCTATATGGTAATGGACGTGGATGCAGAAGAGGGCGAATTAGCGCTTGAGAAAGTAAAAGAAGTGGAAGGAACGGTTAAAGCACGCGTTTTGTTCTAAGTTTTTTCCTTTCTACTCTTGATGTTAAAAAATCCAGCTACGGCTGGATTTTTTGTATCTGTCGTTCTTTCTTAAAAATAAAAAGCTTAAAGACAAAAGGCCTATCTTGGAGTTAGTTGATTCCCAATGTGGTCGTAATGTCTTGAATTTTCTGTTTGATGTTATTGGTCACTCCAGCCATAAACGCTTCAGACTCGTTGGCTTGCTCTCTTACTTTGACTACGGCGCTATTTAGCTTATTCATGCCGAGTTTTTGCTCTGCAGCATAGCCGGTTGCCTTTTTCGCTAAATGGCTAGATTGCTTAGATTTCTCAAGAATATCTTGTGCCGATTGACCGAGAGCATGGGTCAAATCTATTTGTTCAATTGAAGCTGTTTCAATTAAATCTATATTCTGGGTGAGTTTATTGCTTGCTGATGTCAGCTGTGAAAAGATCTTCGTGATCTCTTCTAGGGATTGTTGGGTTCTGGTAGATAAGGTTCTCACTTCAGAGGCGACCACAGCAAAGCCTCGGCCATGTTCACCTGCTCGTGCTGCTTCTATGGCAGCATTGAGTGCAAGTAAGTTAGTTTGCTCTGAGATGTCTCTGATGCCGCCAACAATAGAGGAGGCGCTAGAAACGGATGAGCTTAAGCTGGTTAATGCCTTTTTACTGCTATTAAGTCGCTCAACCGTAGTTTGGTTAGCAAGTGCCAGTGATGCAGCCTGGTTTACACTGTGTGACATGGCGGTATTGGTTTCTGTAGCATAATTTGCTACTTCTTGAGCGCGCACTTCAGCTTTACTCGCTAGCGTTTCGACTTGGTTCGACATGTTTAGTGTATCATCTAATTCGTGTCTAGAGGCCGTGCTTAATTCGTGCACTTGCCCAAAGGCACTCAGCATCTCATTAAGTGAGATTGAGATATTGTTTAACTCGGTATCTCGTTGTTGTCGTTGTACGGCAATTTGTTCTAAGTAGCGGTTTAAGTAATGGGCTACGTCTGACAGTTCGTTTTTATTCTTGCCGACTTTTAGGGTGTTGATGTTTTGGTGCTCGACTAAATCTTTTACCGCTGTGTATAAATCTCGAGCGCTTTTTACAACGACCTTGTTTTGGAAAATATGCACTGAGATAGTGGTTAAAATCATCAAAATGACGAAGACAGAAAATGCGACTAAGGTTTGTTCTTGAGTGGCTTGAGCGCTTTTTTGAATGTCTTCAGTACCAGCCTTTAAAATCTCTTCAAGCTGATTAATGAGCGAGCGAATCTTGTTTTGGGCGGTAACCGCTTGTTGGATATTAATTAGGCTAGAATCAACGTCTTTTAAATAGCGACTTGACCAAGTGTGCAGCTCACTTTTGGTTTCTTCAAGAGGATCGACTGCTTCCGTTGAGCTCTCTGAATCGCTTGCCCATCCCATTAATGACGATAAATCGTCAGCAGACTCTGTGTCTTTTTTTTCGTCTAATTCTAGTATGGGAAGTTTACCGAAATCAGCGATATGGGATTTAAAGACTTCAATGGATTGAACTAAGCGCTGCTTATTCTCAGGCGTGCTTTTTGCGAGATAGTTGTCTTTTGCATTACTCACATGAGCAAGGTCTGCGTATAACAAAGCTTGGCTTGCTAAGTAAATAGCTGCGGACTGCAGATCATGGTGTGATTGAAATAGCGCAACTTTATCAGCCAGAGTATCTAGCGATAGTAAGGTTTGTCTTTCATTGTTCTCAATCAATGCATAAGGGTTTCCGGATAGTTTACCGGCTGCTCTCACATCAGATTGAAGGCTTTTTTCTATTTCAATTAATTGTCCATTTATTGGATCTTTAATGGTATTGGGAAGTGAGTTAAGTGCGGGACGAATTTTTTTCTCAATAAACTCTTGTGCTGTTTGCAGTGCAGACGCCTCCCCCGATGATAAATAGCCTTCAATTTGTTGCTTTAAGTCGATAGAGGAATATTCCCAAACTTGAGTGTAGGTGTCACTTTGCTCAAAAGCGCTGCGAAATTTCATCAAACTCCAAAGAAGTAGCGCGACCAACATGGCTGCAATAATGAAATAACTCACGGTGGTTGTGCGTGTAACATGGGAGATTTTCAATTCAGACCCTACTTTAATTTACATAAATCGATGAATACGACTACCTTAATATGAGTATGTGACAAAAATATGACTGGTATTGTGTGAGGTATATGAAACAGGAGGGTTATAGAAAGTCTTAAACTGTCTAAAAGCGCCTTATTTTTGACTGTTTACGTCTTGGTTAGGGTTAATCCTGTCTAATTGGAAAAAAAACCTTCCATGGTCACTTTTTCGTCATTATTTTGTATTAGATTAAAACGGATATTAAACGAACGTTTAATAAAAGTGTGTTTTGGATGTTAAGCCGCTTTTCTCATGAAACAGCAATTAATCATATAAAATAAAAGGAGCTCAAGAATGACCCTTTCCCGTCGCCAATTTGTGAAAGGTGCCTCTATCGCAGGTGCTGTTGCCGCTACACCGTTTTCTATCAATAAAGCCATTGCTGCTAATAAAGAGCTGCGTATTTATGCGTGGGCTGGTTACATTACGGATGAAATGCTAGCGGATTTCAAAGCAAAAACCGGTATCAATGCTACGTTTACGCCATACGGTACTAATGATGAGTTGATGAACTCTCTACGTGCTACGGACGGAACTGGCTTCGATATTATTATGCCGACTGTTGACCGCGTACCAGGCTATGTCGACTATGAGCTTGTGCAACCTCTTGATGTTAAAAGAATTAAATGGAGTGGTTGTTTAGAAAGCGCATTGTCAGGATCGGATGTTGGTGGGATTGTAAAAGGTAAGCGTTATTTTGCACCATCGGATTGGGGTACGGAAGCGATTGCTTACAATAAGAATGATGCAAAAGTCAGCAAAGAGCTAAGCTACGGTGATCTTTGGTTACCAGAAAACTCTGGTGGCGTAACGGTTCGAGGACACTCAGCTCTTGTTGGTATTGGTTTGTGGTTAGAAAAAGCGGGTAAGCTGCCTTTTCCATTGCTAGATTCGTATAAAAACGAAAAAGCCATGCGCGCTAACTTCGATGTTATTTTGAAAACAGCGGTTGAACATAAAGGCGCGATTGCTCAGTTCTGGTCTACAGAAAACGAAGCGCAAGGCGCATTCCGTACCAATGGCGCGACTATCGGCCAAACTTGGGATAGCACAGCATTTAAACTGCAATCGGAAGGCGAGCCTATTGCATACGGCGCACCAAAAGAAGGTGCATTGGCTTGGATGGAAGGTTTTGTGATTCCTAAGAATGCCAACAATGTGGATTCAGTCTATGAATTCATCAACTGGTACTACACGCCAGAAGCGGGCGCTATGTTCGTCAAAGCGACAGGATACAACTCCACCGCGAAAGGTGCGGATGCTCTATTGCCAGCAGAAACTAAGCAGTTTTTCCAAGACTCTTACAGCAAACAAGATCTTGCCAACCTTTGGTGGTGGCCAATCCAAGAGCCATGGTACGTCGCATTACGTAACGAATACCAAGACCGTTACTTGTCTGCATAAACCTCGAAGGCCCCTTGTGATTTTCACGAGGGGCTTTTTTGTATCGAGACGATTGTGTCAAGAAAATCAATCAGCGAGAGAAATATGGATAGCAGTGTTCATCTAGATAATACCGTCATGCAATTTGGTGATTTTACCGCCATACAACAAACCGACTTAACGATAAAATCCGGCGAATTTTTTAGTTTTTTAGGGCCTTCTGGTTGTGGTAAAACTACGATTCTCAACATGATAAGTGGCTTTATAGATCCAACGCAGGGTGACATTAAAATTGGCGGTAAGAGCATGCGTGGCGTGCCAGCAAATAAACGTCCCACCTCGATGATTTTTCAAAACCTCGCACTTTTTCCTCTCATGACGGTCGCTGAAAACATTGAATTCGGCTTAGAGGTTCGCGGTGTTTCGAAAAGTGAGCGCAAAAAAGCATCAGATCGATTGCTAGAGCTGGTGGCTTTGGAAGGTAGCGGCACTAAAAGAGTATCTGAGTTATCTGGTGGGCAAAAGCAGCGCATTGCCATCGCTCGAGCCTTAGCTGTTGAGCCACAGGTCTTGTTATTAGACGAGCCGTTGTCCGCATTGGATTTAAAACTGCGCCAACATATGCGTACGGAATTAAAAGCGATTCAACGTAAAACGGGCATTACCTTTATCTACATTACGCATGATCAAGGCGAGGCGCTCACTATGTCTGACCGAGTGGCAGTAATGTCGGCAGGACGAATTCAACAAGTAGCCGATCCTATTACCTTATACCGAGATCCTCATACCGCGTTTGTTGCCTCATTTGTTGGTGAAAACAATGGGGTTTCAGGTAAGGTGATCGAAGCTAATTCAGATTTTGTCGTTTTAGATTGTGGGCCACTTGGCAAGCTGGCAGGACGTTCGCAAGGTAATGTAGCTGTTGGGACTGATGCCACACTTTTTATACGTCCTGAGAACTTTAGGTTACAAGCAGAGGAAGGAATGCATACCCTGCGAGCTACTATTGATGAGGTGAATTTTGAGGGCGCGTATTTGACTCTTAATGCCAATACGCCTGCTAACTTACCTTTGTCTATTCAGCTTGGTACACATCAGTTTTCTGAGTCGTTGAAAAAAGGCGCGCCGGTTAGTCTTTCTTATAATGAACAGGATGCCATTGTTATTGCCGGAGGCGGCCATGTTTAGTCAGCTAAAATCGCGATTTGGTAGCAGCTTGGCGGTTGGCATTATAGGCATGATTGCTATTTGGCTGATTGGCTTGGTGATTTTGCCACAGATATTAATGGTGGATTACTCATTTCGTCCGAATCTATTGCCTGCCGATATTGGTGGGCCAAACGATACGTATTCCTTAATGAATTATGAGACCTTGTTCAGTAATAAAATACATTTGGCTATTTTCTTCAAAACCATCTGGTCGAGTGTATTGGTTACGTCACTGACGCTAGTGGTTAGTTATCCGATAGCTTTTTATCTTGCCAAAGTCGCCACGCCTCAAAAAGCTGCGTTATGTTTGTTGTTACTGATTATTCCTTTCTGGATCAATGAAATTTTACGGACGTTTTCTTGGTACATCATCCTAGCCTATAAAGGGCCGCTGAATGCTTTGCTATTAGGGCTAGGAATCATTGATCGTCCCATTCGATTTTTATCGGGTGATGGTGGTGTGCTGATCGGTATGGTTTACGCCTACATCTTATTTATGATCTTTCCTATTTATAACGCCATTGAAAGTTTGGATACCAACCAGATTAAAGCGGCTCGTAATTTGGGTGCAGGTTGGATTCGGACACATTGGCGTGTGGTTATTCCCCATGCCAAACCAGGTATTGCAACAGGTTGCATTATGACCTTCATGTTAGCGGCGGGCAGTTATGCTGTACCTGCGTTGTTAGGTTCTCCAGGTAGTCGTTGGTTTACTCAAATTATCTACAATTGGTTTTTTGAGGGCGGTGATTGGAACCAAGGTGCGGCATATGCATTTTTATTGCTGATTATCTGTATTGGTTTTATCGCCTTGGTGATGCGCGTCTTTAAAGTAGGTTTGGGGGACATTGCAAAATGAAATCTGAAACTATTATGCGATTTGCCGTGCGCTTTTATATCGGCGTATTTTTTGTCTATTTATTCACACCGCTTATTATTATGGGGTTGGCGACTTTTAATGACAGTCGTTTTCCTACTGTTTCTCCGTGGAAAGGCGCAACGCTTAAATGGTTTGAGGCGCTTGTTCAAGATGGTGCGATGTGGACAGCTTTATGGACAAGTGTCTTGGTTGCGGCTGGTGTATTGGTGATTGCTGTGCCAATTGGCATTTGCTGCGCTTTGTTTTTATCCACGGTGCAAGGTAAAGGGAAAACCTTTATTTATACCTTGATGATGTCACCGCTGTTAACCCCTGGTGTCATCGTGGGTATTTCAACGCTTATCTTTTGGAAAGGCTTGTCTGTGAGTGGCGGCGTGTTTTTAACTGTTGTTGCACAAACCACCTTTATTGCCGCTTATGTCATGCTGATGGTATTGGCTCGTTTGCAGCGATTTGATCGTACGCTTGAAAATGCTGCGTTAAGTTTGGGTGCGACACAATGGCAAGCATTTCGTCGGATTTTGTTGCCTTACTTAAAGCCAGCGATTATCTCCGCGGCAGCAATTGCGTTTTTGCAATCGTTTGAAAACTACAACACGACCTTGTTTGTTAAAGGTTACGACACAACGCTAACTGTCTATATAGCATCTAAAGTGAGAACGGGCTTAACACCAGCAGTAAATGCGCTTGGTTTGGTGATGATTTCTATCACCATCTTGTTGGCAATTGTTTATGAGGTAAAACGTCGTCGAGAACTTTCTACTAATTCATAATGAAACTGAGAGAGATATTTGAAATCTAAAGGTCATTATTTGTACAAATAATGACCTTTTTTGTGTCTTTTGATCACTGTGTAGCCAGTTTCTGAAGATGGAGCAAATAAATATAACAAAATGATAAAAAACTCAAAAAAGGGTTGCACAAAATCTGTAGATC
>NZ_KZ454903.1:0-27031 GCF_002792415.1 Marinomonas sp. BSi20584 | reverse complement strand
ACTTCGTTCATGATGCCCTACGAAAACACAACATCATCAACCGGCACATTACACTCCGCTCATGATGCCCTACGAAAACACAATACAAACCAACTATACACACAACATCCCGTAGGTCAGATGAGACGAGGCACGAGGCGTAATCTGACATTCATAACCAACACCGTCAAACGGCACATAACGCTCCGCTAATGATGCCCTACAAAACACAATACAAACCATCATCGCCCAATTTACCGCATCAACCAAAACCTAAAACGGATTTCGTTTCTATCTATATAACCAAAAAAGCTTAAAAAATGTCCGCTTTACAAACTCTTTTCGAACACATTCTTTGCATGATTTCATGTCTTGTATTATCATTGTTCACCAATTGAACGCAGCATATATTTGTCCTTTCCTCTTATAACTTCCAAGGGGAAGCTAGGATGGGGTTAATAGTTCTTTAGTAATTAAAATGGATAACATAAAACGAGGTAAATGCATGGAAAGCACACTCGCACCTTCACATACCACACCTTTCCGCGCTTATTATTTTTCGTATTTATGCATCACTCTTAGTTTTATATCTAAGGTGCTTAAATGTTAACCGACGAATACCGCTACAAAATTTTAAAAGAACTACAGCAAGATCCTGATATTAGTCAACGCGAACTGGCCAAGCGCCTAGATATTAGCCTAGGAAAAGCCAACTTTTGCCTAAAAGCACTAATAGAAAAAGGCCTAATAAAAGCGGAAAATTTTAAAAATAGCACCAACAAAATGGGCTACCTATACCTACTTACCCCAAAAGGCATAGAAGAAAAGGTTTCTCTTACGCAGCGCTTTCTGCAACGAAAACTAAAAGAACACGAAGTCCTAGAAAAAGAAATAGAACAACTACGGCAAGAAGTGAAAACATAACGTGTCACTTGTAGATCGGCCCGTAGGTCAGACGAGCCGAGAAACGCATTATGTAGGTCGGCCTGTAGGTCAGATTGGCCGAGGCACGAAGCGTGATCTGACGATTGGCTGTTACCGATGAAATTGAAATGCCGCCTCGTAGATCAGACGAGACGAGAAACGCGTTATGTAGGTCGGCCTGTAGGTCAGATTAGCTGAGGCACGAAGCGTGATCTGACGATTGGCTGTTACCGATGAAATCGAAATGCCGCCTCGTAGGTCAGATTAGCCGAGGCACGAAGCGTGATCTGACGATTGGCTGTTACCGATGAAATTGAAATGCCGCCTCGTAGGTCAGATTAGCTGAGGCACGAAGCGTGATCTGACGATTGGCTGTTACCGATGAAATCGAAATGCCGCCTCGTAGGTCAGATGAGCCGAGGTACGAGGCGTTATCTGACGATGTAAATTATTTGGCAATAAACAAGATTTCAAAAATTATGGATACGATAAAATGAAGTTTTTAGTCACCGGAGCCGCAGGCTTCATTGGTATGAATGTGTGCAAACGCTTGTTAGAAGCGGGTCACGACGTTGTTGGCCTTGACAGCTTGAACGCATACTATCTACCCGCACTGAAACAGCATCGTCTCGAGCAATTATTGCCGTATGAAAACTTTCGTTTTGTAAAACTGGATCTTGCTGACCGTGAAGGCATGTCTCGGCTGTTTGTAGAAGAACAATTCCAGCGAGTAATTCACCTCGCGGCACAGGCGGGCGTGCGCTACTCATTAGAAGCCCCCTTTGAATACGTAGATAGCAACCTAGTTGGCATGATGACTATTTTAGAAGGTTGCCGCCAGAATAAAGTGGCTCACCTTGTCTATGCCTCTTCCAGTTCCGTTTACGGCATGAACGCCAAAATCCCATTCAGTGAATCCGATACGGTTGATCATCCGGTTTCCTTATATGCCGCCACCAAAAAAGCCAACGAGTTGATGGCACATTCTTATTCCCATCTTTATAACATCCCAACGACAGGATTACGTTTTTTTACGGTATATGGTCCAGGCGGTCGTCCTGATATGGCGCCTTGGTTGTTTACGGAAGCCATTTTGAATGACAAGCCGATAAAGGTATTTAACCACGGCAAAATGATGCGTGACTTTACTTACATCGACGATATTGTGGAAGGGGTGATACGCATTCAAGATGTGCTGCCACAAGCACAACACAGCCAAGGTACGACAGCGCCTTACGCGATTTACAATATTGGCAATAATCAACCGATTCAACTGTCTGAATTCATCGAGGCGATTGAAACCGCCTGCGGCAAACCCGCTGAGAAAATCTACATGGACATGCAACCGGGTGATGTACCAAAAACTTACGCAGATACGGCGCAACTTGAAGCGATGGTTGGTTACAAACCAGCAACGTCTATTCAAGATGGCATGGTGAAATTTGTCGAATGGTACAAAGCCTTTCAAGAAGAACTGAATAGCTAAAATCATAGGCTGGATGAGGTGCGTAAAATGAGATTAACAAATAGTCAGGTGCAAACCATAAAGCAAGTGGTTGCCATGCTCGCTGGAGAAGGCGCACAAGTGACCTTGTTTGGCTCTCGTGTTGATGACGACAAAAAAGGCGGAGACATAGACTTACTGATTACTCTAAATCATGTGGTTGAACACCCAGCTGTATTGTCATCAAAGATAAGCGCACGACTCATTAGATTGTTCCAAGGTCGTAACGTAGATGTTTTATTGTCTGCACCTAACTTACAGCACTTACCGATACATCAAATAGCACAGAGCAAAGGTGTTTTATTATGAAACCCAAAAATAACGCCGTTGATAAGCTAGAAAGGGTAGTATTTTTACGGCGAGTGGTTGATAGAGAAATTCATCATTTAAACTATTCTGCCTCTAAAATATTTTATCAGCCGTTTACTCTTGAGTTAGCTAGGCAGTTGGACAGTAACGAAGAACTTGCTGAACAGCTGGAGGCATTTATAAGCCGATTTTGTCGATTGCAGGACACACTAGGCGATAAACTACTACCTGCATGGCTGGATATATTAGAAGAAAAGACCAACGTTGCTATTGAGAATTTAGATAAAGCGGAAAAAATTGGCGTATTGCCTTCAGTTGAGTTGTGGCTAGAACTACGACAACTGAGAAATCAAATGATTCATGAGTATATTGAAGACTTAAACCTACTGGTAGACGCATTGCAAACAGCTTACGACAGTTTAGATTTTTTAATTGGTGTTGCAGAAGCCATAAATACTGACCTTAACGGTAGAGGATTACATAAATGAAAATCGCCATTGCCGGAACCGGCTACGTTGGCCTATCGAATGCCATGTTGCTGGCGCAGCACAATGACGTTATTGCTGTCGATATCGTTCCTGAGAAGGTGGCGATGCTTAACGACAAGCAATCACCCATTGTTGACACTGAAATAGAAGACTTCTTGGCAAACAAAACACTGAATTTTACCGCGACGTTAGATAAGCACGCCGCTTATAAAGACGCGGAATTTGTGATTATTGCCACGCCAACAGACTACGACCCTAATACGAACTACTTCAATACCAAGTCGGTCGAAAGCGTCATCCAAGACGTATTGGCGATTAACCCCAAGGCGGCCATGGTGATTAAATCCACTGTGCCAGTGGGCTACACGAAAAGCGTGAATGAGAAATTCAATACATCGAATATCTTTTTCTCGCCTGAATTCTTACGGGAAGGCAAAGCCCTTCATGACAACTTGTATCCATCTCGAATCATTGTTGGTGAGCGCTCACCTAGAGCTGAAGTATTTGCTGGCTTGCTGAAACAGGGCGCTCTAAAAGACGATATCGAAATACTCTTTACCGACAGCACAGAAGCCGAAGCGGTTAAGTTATTTTCTAATACCTACTTAGCCCTTCGTGTTGCTTATTTTAATGAGCTGGATACCTACTGCGAATCTCATGGTTTAGACACCAAACAAATCATCGATGGTGTGTCGTTAGACCCACGCATTGGCAACCACTACAACAACCCAAGCTTTGGTTACGGTGGTTACTGCTTGCCTAAAGACACCAAACAGTTATTAGCCAACTACCAAGACGTGCCTAACAACCTGATTCGTGCGATTGTGGATTCTAATTCAACCCGTAAAGACTTTATTGCCGACTCTGTGCTTAAGCGTAACCCGAAAGTGGTGGGGATTTATCGACTGGTGATGAAAACCGGCAGCGACAATTTTCGAGCATCAGCTATTCAAGGTATCATGAAGCGGATAAAGGCCAAAGGCATTGAAGTGGTGATATACGAACCAGTGTTAGAGGAAACGGAATTCTTCCGCTCGAAAGTCATAAAAGATCTAGAAGAATTTAAAAACGTAGCGGATGTGATTATCGCCAATAGACAAGACACCGTTTTGAATGATGTGGTGGATAAAGTCTATACCCGTGATTTGTTTGGAAGTGATTAGATAATAGATAAGATCGTAGGTCAGATTAGCCGAGGCACGAGGCGTGATCTGACAAATTCTGAATTGGAATGATTTTAGAAAATATGGAAGCGATTTAATGAAAATTTTAGTGACAGGCGGCGCGGGTTTTATTGGTTCGGCAGTGATCCGCCATATTATCCAAAACACCCAAGACAGTGTAGTGAATGTCGATAAGCTGACTTATGCGGGGAACCTTGAAAGCCTTGCGAATTTTGATCAGTCAGATCGTTACGCATTTGAGCAAATTGATATTTGCGATAGGGAAGAGCTAGATCGTGTTTTCCAAACACACCAACCAGATGCAGTGATGCATTTAGCAGCCGAAAGTCACGTTGATCGCTCTATTACTGGTCCTGCAGATTTCATTCAAACCAATATAGTGGGAACTTACACATTATTGGAAGCGGCTCGTGAGTATTGGAATTCTTTAGAGGAAAGTCGTAAAGCCACTTTTCGTTTTCATCATATTTCCACAGACGAAGTGTATGGCGACTTGCCTCACCCTGATGAAATGACTGGTACGCTACCATTATTTACTGAAACCACGTCTTATGCTCCTAGTAGTCCATATTCTGCCAGTAAGGCATCTAGTGATCATTTGGTTCGAGCTTGGTTAAGAACTTATGGTTTTCCAACGATAGTGACAAATTGTTCCAATAACTATGGGTCTTATCATTTTCCTGAAAAGCTTATTCCATTGGTTATTCTAAATGCACTAGAAGGTAAGCCTCTGCCTATATATGGCAAAGGTGATCAAATACGTGATTGGTTGTACGTAGAAGACCATGCTCGGGCCTTGTACAAAGTCGTAACGGAAGGAAAGGTGGGTGAAACCTACAACATAGGCGGCCACAACGAAAAGCAAAACATTGACGTGGTGAAAACCATTTGTGAAATCTTGGATGAGCTTCGACCTAAAGATACTCAATACGCAGAACAAATTATTTTTGTGACAGATCGCCCAGGTCATGATCGTCGCTATGCGATAGATGCATCTAAAATGAGTCGAGAGTTGAATTGGCAACTACAAGAAACCTTTGAAACAGGGCTTCGAAAAACAGTTGAATGGTATTTAGCTAATCAAGATTGGTGTCATAACGTGCAGGATGGCTCTTATCAGCGAGAGCGGTTGGGTACTTTAGAGCAGGAGTTGCAACAATGAAGGGTATCATTTTAGCGGGAGGCTCCGGTACGCGGCTTTATCCGATTACCATCGGGGTGTCTAAACAACTACTTCCTGTTTATGACAAACCAATGATTTACTACCCTCTTTCTGTGCTTATGTTGGCGGGTATTCGAGAAATACTCATTATCACAACGCCGGAGGATCAGAGTAGCTTTCAGCGACTTTTGGGCGATGGATCTAAGTTTGGAATCGAATTAAGTTATGTCATTCAGCCTAGTCCAGATGGACTTGCGCAAGCCTTTATTCTTGGTGAAGCGTTTATCGATGATGATGATGTATGTTTGGTTTTGGGTGATAATATTTTTTACGGTCAAGGATTTACTCCTAAGCTAAGGCAAGCCGTAGAAAACGCGAAAAATGGTCAAGGTGCGACTGTTTTTGGTTATCAGGTAAAAGATCCTGAGCGCTTTGGTGTAGTGGAATTTGATGCAAATAAAAAAGCCATTTCGATTGAAGAGAAACCAGCTAAACCAAAATCTCATTTTGCTGTGACTGGGTTGTATTTTTACGATAATTCAGTGGTTGAGTTGGCAAAACAGGTACAGCCTTCTGAGCGTGGAGAGTTAGAAATTACTTGCCTTAACGAAATGTACCTAAAGCAGAATAAGCTGAATGTCGAAATGCTAGGTCGTGGGTTTGCTTGGTTAGATACTGGCACTCATGAAAGTTTGTTAGAAGCGGCTCAGTTTGTCGAAACCATAGAAAAACGTCAAGGTTATAAAATCGCTTGTTTGGAAGAAATTGCTTTTTATCAGAGTTGGCTAACAAAAGAAGAACTTCAAATGTTGGCTAAACCGCTACAAAAAAACAGCTATGGTCAGTATTTATTAGATTTGATAGAAGGTGTTGTATGAGTTTGAGTGAGCATAAAATTCTCGGTGATCATCGTGGAAAATTGGTTGCAATTGAATCAAATAAAGATGTTCCTTTTGAAGTAAAACGTGTTTTTTATATTTATGGAACACAACCAGATGTACCAAGAGGAAATCACTCTCACTACAAAACTAAACAGTACTTAATGGCTGTAAGTGGGAGCTGCAAAGTGACATTAGATGATGGTACTGAAAAAGTAACATATCACCTCAATGCGCCTAACAAAGGGTTGCTACAAGATGCTCTTGTATGGGGAACCATGCATGACTTCTCCGATGATTGTGTATTGTTAGTATTTGCTGATAGCTACTATGATTCGGCTGATTATATTACTGACTATAAAGAATTTACAGAGAAAACTAAATCATGAGTTATATACACCTATTGGCCGATGCACAAACAAGACAGTTTTGTTTTGCTCTGCGAGGTTTAGCATGACACTGATATGCGGTAAAAGCATAAATTTACGAGTCGCTGAAATTTCAGATGCAAGTTTCATTTTAGGACTTAGAACGCAATCTGATAAAGCTCGATTTCTTAGTCCAGTTGAAAATGATTTAGTAAAGCAACAAGCTTGGTTGCAAAGCTACAAGCAAAAAGAACAAGCTGGATTAGAATACTATTTTGTTATCGAGAGCAAGCATGCTGAAAAACTGGGTTTAGTGAGAGTGTATGATTTACAGCCAGACTCATTTTGTTGGGGGAGTTGGCTTATAATAGATGGCGCCCCAATTTCTACTGGGCTTGAATCCATGTTGCTAGTATATAGCTTCGGTTTTAACCAATTAGGTCTAAATTTCGCGAGAATAGATGTAAGAAATGATAATAAAAAAGTTCTCGGAATCCATAAAGGGTTTGGGGCTAAAGTAATCAACGTTAATACTGTAGATACATTTTTTCAAATAACTAAAGATACTTATCTAAAAAAATTGAGTAAATACAGAAAATATTTCATATAAGTAGGAGGTTAACTTGAATTTATTAAAAATAGTTATAGAAGCAGTGAAAGAAATTGGTGAAGACCAAGAAAACGCAACATTAATTGCAGCGACGGAAGACACACTACTCTTCGGCGAAAACCTAGACAGCATGGGAATTGTATTTTTAGTAACAGATTTAGAGTCTAAAATTGCTGAGGAGTTAGACTTAGATATCACCCTAGCTGATGAAAGAGCTATGAGTCAAAGAACATCACCCTTTAGAAGCGTTAAAACTCTTACAAATTATACCCAAACACTCATTGATGAAGCTAAAGAAGAGTGGTGATTATGAATAGCTTTATTATAACAGGTACACGAAAAGGGCTAGGTAAGGCCTTAGCAGAATATTATCTGGCAAAAGGTCATCAAGTTGCTGGTTGCAGTCGTGGAAAAGCCTCTATAAACCACGCTAACTATTTGCATTTTGAACTAGATGTGTCTGATGAGAAATCTGTCATGAAGATGGTTAGGCATACCAAAAAAGAGTTTGGTAAAATTGATGTGCTGTTAAATAATGCCGGTATAGCAGCTATGAACCACATTCTAACAACGCCTTATAATAATGCCCAAGCTGTTTTTAGTACTAATTTTTTTGGAACTTTTTTGTTTAGTCGTGAAGTTGCAAAAGTGATGATGAAGCAAAAAATTGGTTCTATTGTTAATTATACTACAGTTGCTGTTCCACTGAACCTAGAGGGTGAAGCTGTGTATGCCGCAAGCAAAGCTGCTGTTGAGAGTTTCACGCGTGTTTCTGCTAAAGAACTGGGAGCATTTGGTATTCGAGTTAATGCTGTTGGTCCTACACCTGTAAAGACAGATTTGATTCGCAATGTACCTGAGCAAAAATTAGAGGCTTTGCTTGATAAACAGGCGATCAAACGCTTCGGAGAGTTTGATGATGTTGTGAATGTAATTGATTTCTTCAATGCAGACTCTAGTAATTTTATTACTGGACAAGTTATTTACTTAGGCGGAGTGATTTAATAGTGTCTTGGATCATAGATCAATTTTCCAGTTTACGCGATAAAACAGCAATCGTAGATGTTTTTGGGGCTTTTACTTATAAAGACCTACATGATCAGATTCAATCGTATAAATTTTATCTAGACAAAGAGCTTAAGGATGGGCAAATTGTTGCTGTTTTGTCTGATTATAATTTTTACGCTGTTGCTTTATTGTTCGCGCTACATCAAAAAAAGGCTGTAATTGTTCCTATTGTTACAAATAATCAAGATGAAGTTGCAAAGAAACTAGATGTTATTCAACCTAACTGGATTATTAAACTTAATGATAATAGATTGAGTCTGTCTAAAGTACAAAATAATAAGACACACTCTATGCTTACTGACTTGATAGTCAGTCATCAATCAGGCTTAGTTTTGTTTAGTAGCGGAAGTACAGGTGAGCCAAAAGCCATGGTTCATAACCTTGATAACTTAGTAAATAGTTATCTGGGTAAAAAGTTAAAAAAATTAAATGTGTTGATTTTTTTAATGTTTGACCATATTGGTGGCTTAAATACGCTGTTAAGTACATTGGCTATGGGCGCTAAAATAATATTACCTGCTAACCGTAACCCCGATCACATCGCTAAACTGATTGAAGAACAAAGTATACATGTTTTACCTGCTTCTCCTACATTTTTGAACTTATTATTAATGGCAAAAGTGCAGGAAAAGTATGATTTGAAGTCTCTAAAAATGATCACTTATGGTACTGAAGCAATGCCGGAAAGTCTTTTACAAAAGCTTAAAGCTACCTTTCCAAAAACAAAGCTACTACAAACTTTTGGGACTAGTGAAACTGGCATAACACAAACTACAAGTCGTTCTTCTAACAGCTTAGAAATGAAGCTGGATGATCCAAATACAGAATATAAAATAGTAGACAATGAACTGTGGTTAAGAAGCAAGACACAAGTTGTAGGATATCTAAATGCATCTATGGAAAGCTTTACCGATGATGGTTGGTTCAAAACAGGTGATTTAGTAGAAGAGCTTCCTGATGGTTATATTCGCATTAAAGGTCGTGCAAAAGAAGTTATTAACGTGGGCGGTGAAAAAGTGCTTCCTGCAGAAGTAGAGTCAATAGTGCTAGAAGTTGATGGCGTAGCGGATTGCACTGCCTATGCTGCAAAAAATGCTATTACAGGTCAAATGGTGGCAGTTCAAATAGTGTTAAAAGAAGGTGCAGAGCCAAAAGAAGTTAAAAATTTAATACGAAAGTACTGTAGACAAAAACTAGAAGCGTATAAAGTGCCAGCAAAATTTGAATTTGTCGAAGAGACCAACTTCGGCGAACGTTTTAAGAAAAAAAGGCTATAAAAAATGATCCCTTTTTTAGATCTAAAAGCTATTAATGCCCAATACCGTGAAGAGTTGATTGAAGCTTGCAGTCGTGTAATTGACTCGGGCTGGTTTGTACATGGGGTAGAAGTCAAAGCATTTGAAGCAGAGTTTGCTGCTTACTGTGGCGCGAAACATGCGATTGGTGTGGCAAACGGTTTAGATGCTTTAATACTGACGTTACGTGCGTGGAAAGAGCTCGGTAAGCTTAAAGAAGGCGATGAGATTATCGTGCCTGCTAATACGTATATAGCATCTATATTAGCAATTTCAGAAAATAAGTTAACACCAATACTAGTTGAACCCGACGCTGAAAATTTTAACTTAAGTTTGAAATCTATAACATCAGCCATAACAAGTAAAACCAAAGCTATTTTACCTGTACATTTGTATGGCAAAATCTCACCTATGAAAGAGATTATGGCATTAGCTCGTGAGCATAACCTACTTGTTTTGGAAGATTGTGCTCAATCACATGGTGCAATGATTGCTGGAAAGAAAGCTGGTACATGGGGAGGGGCTGGTGCGTTTAGTTTTTATCCAGGGAAAAACTTGGGTGCATTAGGGGATGCTGGTGCCATTATCACAAATGATGATGAGCTTTATAACGTTTTAATTGCTTTAAGAAATTATGGCTCGCATGAAAAGTACAAGAATAATTATAAAGGTGTAAATAGTCGCCTTGATGAGATTCAGGCTTCTATCTTGCGAGTTAAGCTAAGATTCCTAGATGAAGAAACTGAAAGAAGGCAACGAATTGCAAGGCGGTATTTACAGGAGATCAATAACCCTCTAATTAAGTTGCCAATTTCTTTAGCTAAAGAGGAAGATGTTTGGCATTTATTTGTTATTAGAACTGGATATCGAGATAAGTTACAAAAATTCTTAGATGAAAATGGAATACAGACTTTAATACATTATCCAATTGCAGTGCATAAGCAACAGGCATATTTAGAATTTCAGGATCAATCATTACCAATAACAGAATTGTTGCATGAAGAGGTTATTTCTATCCCTATTAGCCCGATTATGACAGATGCCGAAGTGTCTTTTGTTATTGAAATCTTAAATAAATTTCGTAAATAGTTGTGAAAGATTAAATGAAGATTATTTGTATTTTTAGTAGGCTTATTTCGCTTTTTTTTATACTCTTAAGAAAGTTTAAATATTATTTGATATCAGATACGAAGGTTTGGATTAAAGGGCGATCTCAGCCAGTTCTTTTTAAAAATTATCTTAGTTTAGAGCTTGGGGAAAACGTATGTTTTGGGGTTGAGTCTAGCCCTTATTTTTTTTCTGGTTACGGATATATCGACTGTCGATTACCTAGTGATGTAATAAAAATAGGTAATAACTGCTACTTTAATAATAATTTTTCATTAGTGACGCGAGGTGCTAATATTTCGATAGGTGACAATTGTCTATTTGGTATCAATTTTTCAATACTTAATTCTGATTTTCATGACCTCTCACCTGGTAATAGGTTTTCACCATTAAATATTAAATCTGCTAATGTAGAAATAGAGGAAAATGTTTTTTGTGGTAATGATGTGAAAGTTTTTAAAGGTGTAAGAATTGGTAAAAATACAATCGTAGCGGCTGGGTCTGTTGTTATTAAAAGTTTACCAGAGAGTGTGGTTGCTGCAGGAAATCCTGCTAAGGTTGTTAAAAGGCTATGAATATTTATAAAACATCGTTTTTATCATTGATAGCAACAATCGTTAAGACATTGAGCTTATTTATAGTTAATAAGTTTGTTGCTGTCGTTGGTGGTCCTGTAGCGTTAACCCAGCTTGGTAACTTTCAAAATTTTTCTGCAATTATCCAAATGTTTGCAGGGACTATGTATCAAACAGCAACAACCAAATTTACCTCCGAGTTAAGTTCTGATGAAAGCCGTAAGGTTTTTATCAAAAACTTACTTACCTTAGCATTAATTCAGTGTGCTTTTGTTATTTTAGTTCTCATATTTTATGTTGACGAAATTTCCTTCAAAGTCTTTAATGACGCAAATAACGATATTGTTCTTTTGCTTTTTTTACTGTGTTTGCCTTTTATTGTTTTTTGTATAATTCTTAATTCATTTTTTAATGGTATCCAATATATTCGTTGGTTTATAGGTGTTAATATAGTTTCAGCTATAACTAATTTATTTCTAGTTCTCATTTTTGGTTATTTATGGGGCGAAGTAGGGATTTATAGTGCTTTCGCTGTTTATTATTTTCTTGTGTTCTTTTTTGTTCTAAAGAAAATAATTATTTATATTGGATGTAGAAGCTTTCTTACTCCATTCTACTTAGACTTTACCTTGCTAAAAAAGGTGTTGTTTTTTTCGCTAATAACCATCTCATCTATTCTTATTAGTAATATTACCTTAATTGTCATTAGATATATTATTTCATCATCCACTTTACCTAATAATTATGTTGGATATTGGCAAGGCGTTTGGAATTTATCCCAAGTTGCAATGTCATTTATCACTATATCATTGTCTACTTATTTGCTCCCAGCTATTTCCAAGTCAGAAACATATTTTCAAGTAAAAAAAGAGTTGTTGGTTTCTGCTAGGCTTATAATACCATTTTCATTTGTACTTAGTATATCCATTTATATTCTTCGAGAATATTTGGTGATATTTCTTTTTACTAAGGAGTTTATGCCGATGACAGATATGTTTTTTTGGCAATTTTCTGGCAATGTGGTTAAATCTATTAGTTGGCTATTCGGTTTTGTTTTTGTATCTAGAGGTATGGTTAAGATTACTGTATTTACTGAGGTTCTTGTTGCGATATTTTTTATTTTTACCTGCAATTTTTTTGTTGATAACGGAGTGTTGGAGGCCCCAGTTTTTGCATATTTCTTAACGGCAGTATTTCATTTAGTTTTAATGGTTTCTTTATTTTTTCGGGTTATGAAAAATGAATTTCAGTAAAATATCAATAGTTATCCCTGTCTACAATGGTCGTAAGTATATTGAAGAAAGTATTTCAAGTTGCTTACTGCAAGATTACCCTGGAGAGCTAGAGGTTATTGTTGTTGATGATGGCTCAAAAGAACCATCTTGTGATATCATAAATAATTTTGTCCTTCTTAATGATAATATAAAGTACTATAAGAACGATGTTAATCGTGGCTTAATGTATACTAACAATTATGCATTTTCTTTAGTAAGTGGAGAATATGTTGTTTTCTTAGGTCAAGACGATGTTTTAAAACCATCACACTTAAAGTTATTAGAAAGAAAATTATATAATAACTTGAAAGCTTTCGTTTGGTGTAACTCTGAAGTTATTGATTCTAATGGCCAGTTTGTAAAAATGTCCCTTAATGATAAAATGCAATTTTTGAAGACATATTTGTCAAAATATTTTATTTTAAAATCTAACTTTATATCTAGTACTGGATTAATGATGCGAGTCTCGGCTTTAAAATCGGTCGGAGGTTGGCCCACCGGTTTTCGAAACTTTGGCGAATGGGAGTTATGGGTATTACTAATTTCTAAATACGACATTGTGTATAGCGATGAAATATGCAGCAAATATAGACGGCATGGTAATAATATTTCCAATTTTACTGAGTACGAAACATTGCCTGTTGATGTCGCTGAGTATTATAAACATTGTAAATCAAAGGCTCAGGAAATAGTTATTAAGAAGCGGTTGGTTTCGAAAATTCGTTTATTTATATTCAATCTTTTATGGAGTATTGCTCAGCGTGTTAAATAATTTTCGATTTACATACAAAAAAGCTACTTATAAGTATTCGTCTTCTGATTTTAAAATAAACGATGATCAGATTTCACTGTTTTGGTGGAGAGAAAAAGAAAATCTTGGAGACGCTCTTAATTTAGATTTAGTAGAAAAAATCTCATGTAAAAAGGTTATTTGGAGTGATCATAACTCGAGGAGCGAGTATAATATGGTCGTAGGCTCCGTATTGCAACTAGCTAACTCAAATGCCAAAATTTGGGGGGCTGGTTTAATAAGTCATAATGCTAGGCCATTGTTTGCTCCTAAAAAGGTCTTTGCTGTTAGAGGACCGATGACAAGGGATTTGTTAAGAAAATATAACATCGACTGCCCAGAAATTTATGGTGATCCTGCTTTGTTATTACCTAAATTTTATTCTGCTTCATATTCAAAAAAATATAAGATTGGTATTGTCCCTCATTTTATAGACAAAAATTCAAGAAATTTACTCAACGACATTCCTGATTGGGTGAATATAATCGATATAGAAACATCTGATGTTCAGTTATTTATCAATCAAATTTGTGAGTGTGAATTTATTCTTTCAAGTTCATTACATGGTATTATTATTGCTGATGCTTTTGGTATCCCTTCAGCTAGAGTTAGTTTTACCAATAAAATAATTGGTGGCGACTTTAAATTTCAAGATTATAGCTTGACGGTAGATCGTAAACATTTTAAGGCAGTAGACTTATCAAATGCAGTTTTAGGTCCTGAATTATTGAATTTGAATTATCAACTTGGCTGTGTTAATACCGATGACTTGTTTGATTCCTGTCCATTCCGTACTTAAAGGTAACTATGATTAAAGTTTCTGTTATAATCCCCGCTTATAACTGTGAGGGTTTTATTGCTCAGTGTATTAATAGTGTTTTAGAGCAAGATATCGAGAATTATGAAATTTTAGTGTGCGATGATTCTTCAACTGATAATACATACAAAGAACTACTTAAATTTACAGACTCTAGGATAAGGTTGTATAAAAATACTACTAATTTGGGGAAAATTAAAACAGTAGAAAGATTATTACATTTAGCTATTGGCAAATACTGTACAATATTAGATTCGGATGATTATATTTCAACTGAAAAACTTAGGAAGCAATCAATTTTTTTGGATAAAAAAGAAGATTACGCTTTTATTGCATCAAGCTTTTATAGGGTTTCTGAAACTGGAATTATTTTATCTCAAGAGATCATTGACAGAGATTTTCTAGGTTTAAATAATAGCTTTATAAATGGAGATCCTATGACGGTATGTTGCGGTACGGTCATGTTTAGAACCAAGGATGGTAAAGAATTAGGTGGGTATAATCAATATTTTACCGACTGTAATGGTGAAGACTTAGATTTTATTTCTCGACTTTTGTCATTTGGTCTTGGGTATTCATCATCAGATACATTATATTTTTATAGGTATAGAGCTAATTCATTAACTAGAAGAGTTTTTGACACACCTAGGCAAAGACATAGTCATGAAATCATTTCCTTTTTATATAAACAAAGATTATTGAATGGCGGAAAAGATTCTTTAAATTCTAATTTGGATGGATTATCTGAATTTATTGAAACACTTTCAAGTCGGTATGTCGATGACACTGGTTTAATGAAACGAAAGTGTTCAATTGATTTCTCTTTGAATAAGCAGTATTTTAAAGCATTAAGGAACTGTATTTCTGGATTTAGATTTAGATATTTTATTTCATCTTTAAAAACCTTTATTTTTGTGGTTTCAATAATAATGATACCTAAATTCATTTTATTATATCTTAAAGGTTTGTTTGATTATAAAAACATCTCAAAGAAACTTTAATTTATTTTGGTGTGAAAATGCTGTTTTATAGAAATATTTTGACCTTAACTTTTTTATTTTTGATAATGTCATCTGTATTCTTATACAGTAAAGTTAATCACTTGGCATCAGGTGTCCATTATAATTTTTTACCTTCAAATATGATATTTGAATGTTTGATGTTTTTGTTTTTTCTGGCTTCTTTTCTAGGTGGATTAAATAAGAAATATTTAGTCTTTTTTTTCCTTTCAGCTATGTATATTTTTTATGGCTTGTCTAGTTTTTTAATTGTTGAAAACCATGGTCGCTTGAGTGATTTTTTACTTATATACAAACCTTTCGTTTATGTTTGTATGTTATCCATATTTTATGGGAAAAATATTTTCACTAAGAAATATTCGAACCGACTTTATACTTTTGTAATATTTTCCTTTTCATTTAAATATCTTATGTCAATTTTCATTTTTGATATTTCAAGGCCTGGGGTGTTTACGGAAAATAATTTTGAGTTGATGTTGGTAGGTTTTCTTTTTTTGGCTACTTATGATGTTGATAGGGAATTTGAGTCAAGAAATTATCTTTTACTAGTTTTAGTGTCGTGTCTCTCTTTCTCAAGATCAGCTATATTATTTACATTAGTGATTTTTTTATTTTTAAATTTCAAGGGATGTCTAAGAAATAAACTTATAAGCTATATGTGCTTAGTTTTTTTAGTCTCAATTGTATTAATAGTTTTTTTATCAAGGTTGGGTGACTCTGGCATTGAATCTGTGGATAGATATATATTTCTGCTAAGTTTCATCCGTGAAATGTCAAATGGTAGTCTCTATGTTTGGTTGTTTGGTAATCCCCCAATGACAAATGTGTCATTTGAAACGGCATCTGCACTTGAGTATTATTACCTGGTTTTTAGCGACCATGAAAAATTAATTGCCTTTTCGGCAGTTTTTAATTCATTTATTTTGCGGGCTATTTTTGATCATGGTGTCATAGGTTTATCTTTTATTGTCTATTTCTCTTATTCAATTGTAATAGGGTCAACTTTTTCTAGAGGTATTGCATTGTCTGTATGCTCTATTATGCTTATAAATGGGATGTCAGTCTCTTCGTTTCAGAGTGTTTACTTTTTATTAGGTGTGTTCTTTTTGATATCACGAAAAAACCTGTCTAAAAAAGAAAAATTTTCTCACGCCTAGTATATAGCTAAAAATACCTTAATTTATTACTTAAATTTATTAGTCGTCTGTCTAAATAATGATTGAGTGAACTATGTTCATTTTTGAAAAGTAATTTTTAGTTGTTTATCTGGTGCTTTAGTTTTTTGGTTTTTTAATCTTTAGTGCTTTAATGTATTTATCTATTCGATATGTTTTTTATAATCTAATTGTTTTATTTATAAAGGGAATTTATTTTTCCTATTTTTAAGGGTTTTGAATTATGTTGATTAGTAAAGACCTAACTGGTTTGTTTGAGTTGGACTCTAGAAACGGGGTGAAACTCATTACATTTGTTAACCCTTTCTCATATTATATTCTAGAAGAGTCTGGTTTATACGAAGAATTTGGTTTTATCTTTGTTGATGGTATTTCTTTGGTTAAAGCCCATAATTATATTCATAGGGAAAATATAACACGTTATAGTTTTGACTTTACTTCGTTAGCACCACTTACTTTCAAATATTGTTCATCAAATCAGCTAAATGTTGCGTTAGTTGGGGGTAGTGAGAGTGAAATATGTGATGCGCAAAAATTATTGAAGTCAATCTATCCTCAATTGAAAATAGTATATTCGAGAAATGGCTTTTTTGATGAGGATGCAGAATATTTAGCTGCCATTGATGAAATGCGATCCTTAGCTGTAGATGTGGTAATTTCCGGAATGGGTACCCCGAATCAAGAATTGTTTTTGGTAAAATGCAAAAATAATATGCCTATTTTGAAGTTCGGCTTTTCTTGTGGCGGTTTTCTGACCCAGATAAGTCAAAACCCCGAATATTTTCATCCAATATTTGATAAGTTGAATTTACGGTGGCTACAGAGGTTTGTTAGACACTCTTATGTAAGAAAACGTTTATTCAAGGACTATCCGTTGTTTTTTCTTAGATATTTTAGAGAAAATACTAAATCTAGAAAATGAGGTTCTTAATGATTTTAGTTACTGGTGCTAGCGGTTTTTTAGGCCGAAATTTGGTTGATAGCTTTAGTTTTGATGTTGTAACACTAGGCCGAACTAGTGTATTTAAAAATGAGTTTTTTCATAAAAAAGAAATGAACTCTACTGAAAATTATGCGAAAGCATTGATTGGATGTGATGTTGTCATACATTGTGCCGCCCGAGTCCACATCATGAACGACTCATCCACTGATCCTTTGTCAGACTTTCGCGCTGTTAATACCGAAGGTACTTTGAACCTAGCTCGCCAAGCCGCAGAGGCAGGTGTAAAGCGTTTTATTTTTTTGAGTTCGATTAAGGTAAATGGTGAATCTACTTCGTATCGTACACCATTTACGGCTTTTGATATGCGTAACCCAGAAGATCCTTATGGCATGTCTAAATCCGAAGCAGAAGAGCAGCTTTTAGCTTTAGGCAAAGAAACAGGCATGGAGATTGTTATTATTCGTCCTCCCTTGGTATACGGCGAAGGAGCAAAAGCCAATTTTGCATCTTTGATGAAGTTAGTCGGTAAAGGTTTTCCATTACCATTTCGTGCCATTAACCATAATAAACGTAGTTTGGTTTCTGTTTATAATTTGGTGGATTTGATTAAGGTCTGTATTGATCACCCTAAGGCGGCGAATCAAGTGTTTTTGGTATCGGATGATAATGATTTATCTACGGCTCAAATGGTAGATTTGATGGCCAAAGCTCAAGGTAAAGCAAATTTATCTATTCCTATGCCTGTGTGGTGTTTTAAATTAGCAGGCAAAATTTTCAAAAAAGAAGCTGTGGTCGATCGCTTGGTTGGGTCTTTGCAACTGGATATTGAACATACGAAAAATACGTTAGATTGGGCTCCGCCTTATTCTGTTGAGCATGGTTTTGCATTGGCAGCGAAAAAGAAAGTTTGAAAATTGGATTGAATGAAAATGATTAGGTTATTGGATTTGGTGTTTTCTCTGTTGGGCTTGGTGTGTGGCTCGCCTGTGTTGCTTGTGATTTATTTGATCGGGTTATTTGATACGGGTTCACCTCTTTTCCGTCAAGAGCGCGTAGGGCGTAACAAAAAGCCGTTTGTGTTGGTTAAGTTTCGTACCATGTCTGTTGACACTGCTTCCGTGGCGAGTCATTTGGCGTCTACGGCTTCCATTACTAAGCTAGGTGGCTTTTTACGCCGTACTAAGCTGGATGAATTGCCGCAGCTTTGGAATGTGCTAAAAGGCGAAATGAGTTTAGTTGGCCCGCGCCCTGGTTTGTTTAATCAAACTGAGTTGACCCAAGCGCGTGATGCCAAAGGTGTGTTTAATGTGCGTCCTGGTATTACTGGGTTGGCGCAAATTTCGGATATTGATATGTCGACCCCTGAACTGTTAGCGGAGACGGATGCGAAGATGATTCAGAGTTTGTCATTGAAATTGTATTTTTCTTATATCATCAAGACAGTAACGGGCAGTGGTTCTGGAGACAGAGTGAAGGGTTAGTCATGATTTTCGCAAACCTTACATGCATATTGTTTGCAAAATTGGTGTAAAATGTTTTTACTTAGGTTTGTTTTGTAGGTCGTGGTTTTGCGCGGCATTTTCGTTTTTGTAGATCAAAGTTTTTTGACGGCCTGAAGGCCGACCTACAAGGTGGTTTTAAAATGTCAGATCACGCCTCGTCCCTCGGCTCATCTGACCTACGGGTTGGTTGGTTTTTTGTAGGGCATCATGAGCGGAGCGTAATGTGCCGTTTCACGACGTTGGTTAGGAATGTCAGATTACGCCTCGTGCCTCGGCTTATCTGACCTACGGGTTGGTTGGTTTTTTGTAGGGCATCATGAGCGGAGTGTGATGTGCGGGTTGGTGATGTTGATTGGAAATGTCAGATTACGCCTCGTACCTCGGCTCATCTGACCTACGGGGAAGTGTGTTTTTTAATGGATAGTTACATTACATGATGTTTGGTTTTAGTACATATAGGTTGTACATGATGATAAAAAAGTTTGATTTCCTTTGGTCTCTTCCTCGTTTTTATAAACGTCTTATCAGCTTAGCGGTTGATTCTGTTTTTGTTTATCTTGCTTTTGTTTTTGCTTACTGGGCGCGATTGGGTGAGTTCAGTGCATTTAAAGGCCATTCTATTTGGCTTGTGGTGGCGGGCACTATCGCTGTTACTTTGTTAGTGAATATTAAGCTTGGTTTATATCGAGCTATTTTGCGTTATTTAACCTTTCATGCCTTTAGCGCGATTTTAGTCGGTGCGGCTATTTCTGCATTGAGCATTACGTCTTTTGCGTATTTCTTTGAGGCGAATATTCCACGTACTGTGCCAATTATTTATTTTCCTTTTTTGGTTATGTTGTGTGGCGGTTCTCGTGTTTTGATTCGTGGCTTATTGACGCAGGCTCCACAAAAAGGTTCTGAATCTGTATTGGTTTTTGGTGCTGGGTCTACTGGTCGGCAGCTTACTTTGGCGCTTCGTCAGGCGTCTAGTTATCGCGTGAAGGGTTTTATCGATCGTGATGAGTCTTTGGCCAATACCATTATTCAGGGTGTGCCTGTTTATAATGTCGATAAAGTTGGTGAGTTAATTGAAAAATACGACATTGAAAAGGTGTTGTTAGCTATTCCTAAGGCGAGTCGTTCTGAACGGAAACAAGTGATCGAGCAACTTATGCCTTATCCGGTGGAAGTGCTTACCGTGCCAGACTTTAATGACATAGTAACAGGTAAGGCTAAGGTAAGTGAGCTACAAGACGTAGCTGTCGATGATTTGCTAGGTCGTGATGTGGTAGAGCCTGTTGCTTCGTTAATGCAGGCGAATATCTCTGGCAAAGTAGTCATGGTGACTGGGGCTGGCGGTTCGATAGGTTCGGAGCTATGTCGTCAGATTATAGCGCAGCAGCCTAGTACCTTGATTGTATTTGATGTGTCTGAATATGCCGTGTATCAGATAGATAAAGAGCTTAATGAGATTCTTGAGCAAGAGCCTTTTAATGTCAAAATTGTGCCTTTGATTGGCTCTGTGCAGCGTATTAATCGTTTGGCGTCGACCATGAAGGCATTTGGGGTTAATACGGTTTACCATGCGGCGGCTTATAAACACGTGCCATTGGTTGAATACAATGTGGTTGAAGGCGTACGAAATAATGCTTTTGGGACTTATTATTCCGCTAAAGCGGCGATTGAAAGTGGTGTGGAATCCTTCGTATTAATCTCTACAGATAAAGCCGTTCGACCAACTAATGTCATGGGCGCAACAAAGCGCATGGCGGAGTTAGGTCTGCAGGCCTTGGCCGAAGCTGAAGCGAAGAAAGCCGCTAAACAAGAAAGATTCACCCGTTTCTGTATGGTGCGTTTTGGTAATGTACTTGGCTCTTCAGGCTCGGTTATTCCTGTCTTTAAAAAACAAATTCTTGAAAACCAGCCTATTACGGTGACACATCCAGATATTATTCGTTACTTCATGACCATTCCAGAAGCAGCTCAGTTGGTTATTCAAGCAGGCGCTATGGGTAAGGGTGGGGATGTGTTTGTATTGGATATGGGGGAGCCTGTTAAGATTGTCGATCTAGCAAAAAATCTGATTCGTTTGTCTGGTTTGGAAGTGAAGTCCGATGCTAATCCAAATGGTGATATTGAAATTCAATTTACGGGTTTGCGTCCTGGCGAGAAGCTCTTTGAAGAGTTACTGATTGGCGACAATGTAAAAGAAACTCAGCATAAACGTATTATGACAGCCAATGAACGGTTTTTATCCTTGCCTGATTTCGTTCAAACCATGGAGCAATTGGACAAAGCTTGCCATGATTTTGACCATGAAAAAGTTCGTGAGATCTTGATTACTGCTCCAACCGATTTCCAGCCAACCGATGGTATTGGAGATTTGGTGTGGAATGCGAAAAAGGCGTTAGATCAGCAAGTTGAAGATTCAAATGTTGTTCACTTGAAAGAGCATGTATCGTAGCGATTTTTGACGGCCGATTCATTTTTTGTAGGTCATCATGAGCGGAGCGTAATGTGCCGTTTCACGACGTTGGTTGGGAATGTCAGATTACGCCTCGTGCCTTGTCTCATCAGACCTACGGGTGGGTTGGTTTTTTTGTAGGGCATCATGAGCGGAGCGTAATGTGCCGTTTCACGACGTTGGTTGGGAATGTCAGATTACGCCTCGTACCTCGTCTCATCTGACCTACGAGTGGGTTGGTTTTTTTGTAGGGCATCATGAGCGGAGCGTAATGTGCCGTTTCACGACGTTGGTAGGGAATGTCAGATTACGTCTCGTGCCTCGTCTCATCTGACCTACGAGTGGGTTGGTTTTTTTGTAGGGCATCATGAGCGGAGCGTAATGTGCCGTTTCACGACGTTGGTTGGGAATGTCAGATTACGCCTCGTACCTCGTCTCATCTGACCTACGAGTGGGTTGGTTTTTTTGTAGGGCATCATGAGCGGAGCGTAATGTGCCGTTTCACGACGTTGGTTGGGAATGTCAGATTACGCCTCGTACCTCGTCTCATCTGACCTACGAGTGGGTTGGTTTTTTTGTAGGGCATCATGAGCGGAGCGTAATGTGCCGTTTCACGACGTTGGTTGGGAATGTCAGATTACGCCTCGTACCTCGTCTCATCTGACCTACGAGTGGGTTGGTTTTTTTGTAGGGCATCATGAGCGGAGCGTAATGTGCCGTTTCACGACGTTGGTTGGGAATGTCAGATTACGCCTCGTACCTCGTCTCATCTGACCTACGAGTGGGTTGGTTTTTTTGTAGGGCATCATGAGCGGAGCGTAATGTGCCGTTTCACGACGTTGGTAGGGAATGTCAGATTACGTCTCGTGCCTCGTCTCATCTGACCTACGAGTGGGTTGATTTTTTTGTAGGGCATCATGAGCGGAGCGTAATGTGCCGTTTCACGACGTTGGTTGGGAATGTCAGATTACGCCTCGTACCTCGTCTCATCTGACCTACGAGTGGGTTGGTTTTTTTGTAGGGCATCATGAGCGGAGCGTAATGTGCCGTTTCACGACGTTGGTAGGGAATGTCAGATTACGTCTCGTGCCTCGTCTCATCTGACCTACGAGTGGGTTGATTTTTTCGTAGGGCATCATGAGCGGAGCGTAATGTGCCGTTTCACGACGTTGGTTGGGAATGTCAGATTACGCCTCGTACCTCGGCTCATCTGACCTACAGGTGAGGTAGGTGTTCGTGGTGCCAGAGTATGGCGGGTGTTGGGCAGTGTGCAATGGGGAAGTAGCCGATGTTGCCTCGGATGCGTTCTGTGACGCTTTGGTGCCAGTGGGGTGATAGTGTGTGGTTGGGTTGGTCGTTTTCCAGTACACAGCAGTGTCGCGGCGCGAGGGTTAGTTTGCGCCACGGGTGCAAGCGACGTCGTTGGTAGTGTATTTTGCCTAGGTGCTTGGGTTCTATGGTGAGCAGTGGCTGCCAATGGGGCGGCTGTGTTTTGGCTAAGCGTGTTGCGTGATAGCAGTTTTGTTTGGTTTGTTGTTCTATCCAGTTTATTAGGACTCGCAAGGCGATGTCTCCTATGCCATCTTTGCGGTATCCGCCGCCAATATCCGAATGTACTCCTGCTAGCCATATTTCCAGTGCGCGTCCATCTTGGTTGATTAATGTTGGGCGAAAGGCGAGGCGTTGCTCGTCTAGTGCTACTAGGTGTAGTGCTCGATGAACGCCTTCAGGTAAAGTATTTCCATGTTCAAATACAACTTCTGTACTGGGGCGTTGAGCGATGTCTAGGTTTGGCCAGCCTATAGATGCTACGGTGTCGATTATGGCCTCAATGATAATCGGGCGATCAATGAGCGGTGTAATCAGCGCGGCAAAGCGTCTTGCCAATGCGGCGCCTCGACTGAAGCCTATTAAGACGATGTGGCGAACCGATTGGTTGTAGTGGTTTTTAAAGTCGTTTATCGCACGATTTAAAATGTTGGCTACATGGCCAGATTCGATGGCAAAGGCGGCGTTTATTTTTTGTTCTAGCCAATTGCCATAAGTGCCGATGCCAGCATAATAAAAACTGTGATATGGCAAACATGTGGGCGTGATGTCTACATAGTTTTTAACGCGGCCACCCAACAATAAATGGGATTTTAATACATTGGTGATGCTAGAAATGCTGTGTTCTGGTGCGCAGGCGTCGTTTGGGCTATTGTCTGTGCCATCGAAATGAAAAAATAACATCGACATACATGTCTCCTTGTGGTGTTGAAAGTCATCTTCCTGATGACCGAATTGAGCATAGCATGGTTTGTGTTTTTGTTTTTGTTTGTGTTTTGGTAGATCGTGTTTTAGCGAGTCAAGGTTTTGGTTTGGTGCGATTGGGTTTTTGACGGCCTAAAGGCCGACCTACAGGTGATTGGTTTTAATGGATTTTTTTGGGAGTGTTGGATGTTTGTTTTGGTAACGGGCGGTGCGGGTTATATTGGTTCTCATACTTGCGTCGAGTTGATTAAGGCGGGTTTTGAGCCTGTTATTATTGATAATCTCTCGAATAGTAAAGAGGTCGTTTTAGATCGTATTGAGACGATTGCCGGTAAGCGTCCGGTGTTTATGGAAGGCGATATTCGCGATTCGGCTTTTTTAAATAGTGTATTCGAGAAATATACTTTTGCTGCGGTTATTCATTTTGCCGGTCTGAAAGCGGTTGGCGAGTCTGTTCAAAAGCCTTTTTTGTATTATGAAAATAATGTTGCCGGAACCTTGAGCCTTATCAAGGCTATGGAGTTGGCAGGGCTGCGGAATTTAATTTTCAGTTCGTCTGCAACTGTCTATGGTATGCCTGAATCTGTGCCTATTCGTGAAGATTTCCCTACTTCAACGCAAAACCCTTATGGGGCAAGCAAGTTGATGGTAGAGGGGATGTTGACTGATTTAGCGAAGGCCAATAGCGAATGGAATATTGCTACTTTACGTTACTTTAATCCGATAGGTGCTCACGAGTCTGGTCTGATTGGTGAGGATCCAAAAGGTATTCCAAATAATTTATTGCCCTTTATCAGTCAAGTAGCTGTGGGTAAATTGGCTTGTTTGAGTGTGTTTGGTGACGATTACGATACGCCAGACGGGACGGGGGTTCGTGATTATATTCATGTGGTGGATTTGGCTCGCGGCCATGTCTGTGCCTTGGAAAAGGTGCTGGCTCAGTCTGGTCATTTTGTTGTGAACCTAGGCACTGGCAATGGATACTCTGTATTGGAAATGGTCAAAGCCTTTGAAGCAGTCTCTAATAAATCTATTAGCTATAAGATTGTGGATCGTCGTCCTGGCGATATCGCGACTTGTTATGCGGATCCTGAGTTTGCTAAGGCTTTTCTTGGTTGGCAGGCAGAGTTTGACTTGGCGCGTATGTGCGAAGATTCTTGGCGTTGGCAATCGAATAACCCGAATGGGTTTGATGCGTAGGAATAGGACGTAAGGGGTAGAATCCTTTTTGTGGCTTTTGACGGCGCGACAGGTAATTGGGTGCGTTGATTTTTGTAGGGCATCATGAGCGTAGCGTAATGTGCCGTTTGGTGATGTTGGTTGGGAATGTGGGATCACGGCTCGTGCGTCAGATTACGCCTCGTGCCTCGTCTCATCTGACCTACGGGTGATTTGTTTTTTTGGTTTTTTATATTAAATAAGGTTTTTTATGAGTGTTGATATTCGTTGGCTGCAGCGTTTCGAACATTTTACACTGGCGCATGATCAATTGGTTGATGCTTTGCGTTTAATGGCTGAACGACCGCTGAGTAATCTTGAGAAGCAGGGTACTATTCAGGCGTTTGAGTTTACGTATGAGTTGGCTTGGAATGTGTTAAGGGATTACTTAGTTTGGCAGGGGATTGAGTCGATTTCTGGGTCACGAGACGCTATTCGTGAGTCGTTTAAGCGTGATCTTATTGCGGATGGTGGGGCTTGGCTGTCGATGTTGCAAGACCGTAACCGTACCGTTCACACTTATAATGAAGAAACGGCGAATCAAATACTCGGGCAGTTACGGTTGGTTTATGCGGGTTTGTTTATGGTGTTTCGGTGTAAATTTCAGTCGTTAGCTGATGGCACTCGTGACTCAATGGAAAATGGCGATGTTTGACATGGGAGGGTTGAGTCGCGCTGAATGTGACAGTATTAACGGTGTTTTTCAGTTATACCCTCAGATTAAGACGGTGATTTTGTATGGTTCTAGAGCGAAAGGTAATTTTCGTCCTAGTTCAGACATCGATTTAACCTTGGTGGGCGATTTGGATTGGTCAATTTTCACAGAGGTTGAGAATGCCTTGGATGATCTGTTGTTACCTTACAAAATAGATTTGTCGATGTTTGATCATTTGGAAAATAATCAGTTGATTGAACACATTGAGCGGGTAGGGTTGGTTTTTTATAGTAGGAAGTAACCGCCTCGTGCGTCAGATAACGCCTCGTGCCTCGTCTCATCTGACTTACGGGATGTTGTGTGGAGTGGGTTTGTATTGTGTTTTCGTAGGGCATCATGAGCGTAGCGTTATGTGCCGTTTGGTGATGTTGGTTGGGAGTGTGGGATCACGGCTTTTGCGTCAGATTACGCCTCGTGCCTCGTCTCGTCTGACCTACGGGTTGGTTGTTTTTTTGTAGGGCATCATGAGCGTAGCGTTATGTGCCGTTTGGTGATGTTGGTTGGGAATGTGGGATCACGGCTTTTGCGTCAGATAACGCCTCGTGCCTCGTCTCATCTGACCTACGGGTGATTGGGTGTGGTTTTTTGTTAGTTTAAGGAGTCCGATATGCGTTTGACTAAATACCAGCAAGAGACAATTAAGCATGTGTTATTGAAGCATTTTGGCGAAGGATCTGATTTGCTAGTTTTTGGCTCTAGGGCCGATGATAATGCCCGTGGCGGGGATATTGATTTGTATATTGAACCTGATTTGCATGAGGCCGATGATATTGTTGAGGCTAAATTGAATGCTTTGGTTGAACTTCATTTGCTGCTTGGTGAGCAGAAAATTGATTTGGTAATCAACCGTAAGTCTGGAAACTTTTTGCCTATCTATAAAATCGCAAAATAGAGCGGTATTCGCTTATGAATAAGGAGGTATTTCAGGGGATCGTTAATATTTGCCAAACGCATGCAGAACGTTTGAATTGGTCTATGCAGCACTTGGCAGATAAACAACCCTACACTGCAGCTAGTTTGTCTGAACTTACGGAAATTGAACTTGCGGTATTTGATCAGTTTATTGTCCGGTTTTCAAAATTGCAGGATTGTGATGGGGGCAAAGTTGTTCCCTGCTGTGATTGAGCTGACATATGAAGAAGGTGAGCTTACTACATTTATTGATAAATTAAATCGGCTTGAAAAAATAGGAGCCCTGGGTTCTGTTGAACAGTGGCTGAAGTTACGGGAAATGCGTAACCAATTTGCCCATGATTACCCTGATGATCCTGAAATACAATCGGCGTTATTGAATAAAGCGTTCGGTATGGCTGGTCAGTTGTTGCAATGCCTAGATCACGTGGTTTGTTTTGCGGCTAAGTATCAATAGATATGTGTGTTTCCTCCGTGTTGTTAGTTTTTTTGTAGATACCATCTCTCCTAATCAGC
>NZ_KZ454902.1:0-37111 GCF_002792415.1 Marinomonas sp. BSi20584 | reverse complement strand
GCTGCCCGTATCGGTCAGTGTGCTGCCTTCGGTAATCGCTGCCGTCACATCCTCTACTTGAATTACTGGCGCTTCGTTCAAGTCATTCACACTGACAGTAACCGCTTGCGTATCGGTCAGATCGCCATTGTCCATTACGACCACATTAAAACTGTAGCTGTCTTTGGCTTCATAGTTCGCAGACGCTTTCAACGTCACTTCGCCCGTTGTCGCGTTGATGTTTAACTTATCCGCATCGTCACCCGTGAGGCTGTAGGTCAAGTTGTCATTCGCGTCCACATCCGTGGCCGTCGCGGTGTAAATCACCGTTGCCACGTCTGCATTTTCATCCACATCACTCGTGTCGTCAGAGGTGATGACTGGCGCTTCGTTCACATCCGTTACGCTCAACGTCACGGCTTGTTCTGTGCTGCGCATACCGTCAGAGGCGATGACAGTAAAGCTGTAAGAAGACTTAGTTTCATAGTCAGCCGCGGCTCTCAGCTTGACTTCACCAGTTGCAGTATCAATGGTAAAGGCATCGTGGTCTCCAGTCGCTTTTAAGCTGTAAGTCACGCTGTTATGGACGGAAGTGCTATCGGCATCGGTGGCATTGGCATCATAAACAACGGTTGTCGCCGCCGTATTTTCAGCCAAAGTCGCTGTTGCAGCAGAGCTAAACACAGGCGCATTGTCGTTGACATCGTTAATAGAGATAGTGACTGCCGCTGCACTTGACGCTTGCCCTACGGCATCAGTCGCCACGATATTCAGTGTATAAGAAGTCGCGGTTTCATAATCAACCGCTGCCGCACCCGCGCTGGTAAGCGTCACAACACCATTATGGTCAATCGCAAAGTAGCCATTGTCGTTACCCGATTGAATCGAGAACTGACTGACTCCGTTCGTCTCTGTGGCTTTAACTTGGCCGATAACGGTATCGGCTACCATGCCTTCATCAAGATTAAAAACTTGTGAGGCCGTCACAACAGGGGCGGTATTATCAATCGTTAATGTATCACCCGAGGTAAATCCAGCCCCGATGGCGTTACTCACTGTATCAGTAATGCCCGTACCAGAAGCGTTAAGGTCAAGACGAAGGCTACCATCACCACTGATGTTATTCACGGTGACCTGATAAGTACGACCTGACCCTGTTACTGAAGCAATAGTACCCGTTGCACCACCAGACAAGCTAAAGTCGCTAACATCGACACCGTTTACGGCCTCATTAAAGGTCACCGTATAGGTTGCACTGTCTGCGGTGGTTAACACGGCACCATCTCGGTTAATCGCAACAACACTTGGGCCTGTATTATCTATAGTAGCCTGTTGTCCTATCACACCAGCGCTTATCGCATTGCCCGCCGTATCAGTGATCCCTGTTCCAGAGTCTTTTAAATTTACCCCCAAAGTACCATCACTACTAACACCATTCACCGTAATGGTATAAACCGAATCAGAGACTTGCGTCACACTCGTGACAGAGCCACCAGCGGCGGTGCCAGTCAATACAAAATCCGCGGTATCCACTCCACTCACGGCTTCACTGAATACCGCGGTAAAGGTGGCCGCACTGCCGTTTTGATTTTCGGCGCCCGTGCGAACAATCGCCACGCCCGTTGGTGCCGTGGTGTCGATGATAAAGGTTTCGCTGTCACCACCAGCCAAAGCATTACCTGAGGTATCTGTGATATTTGATTGATTCAAGGTCAATACATAAATACCTTCCGCCGTCGTCACGCTCGAAAGATTCAGTGTATAGGCGCTACCTGAGCCCTCTACCGTTAAGCCTGAAAGCGACACTGGGGAACCATCTTTAGTCAGTGTAAAGTCACTAATATCAACATTAGTCACTTGCTCACTGAAGTTAATAGTAACCGTACCCGCATTAGGCTGGGTAGGATCAGCTATATCTACAATCGCGACCGTTGGCGCGGTAGTATCTACCGTACCCGTGGTGAAGTTGTAACTTGTGGTATTGTTGACTGCAGCAAGCGCATTATTTGAACTGTCTGTTAACGCACCCGCCGTTATCTGAATGGCGTACTGATTGGTCGCCATCAGATTATTCGTTGGGTTGATGGTCAATTTATTACCCACAATAGAAAGCTGCCCATTGTCGCTGCCCACGTCAATGGTCAAACTATTCGCACCATTGCCAGTAATGTCATACAGAGTAATGGTGCCAGTATTACCTAACTGCACTCCCTCATCAAAAGTGATCTGAATCGAGTCCGCGACCGACACCCCAGTGGCATTGTCTGCAGGTACCACAGCGCTAATAGTCGGTGCAATATCATCACTTACCGTAATGCTGAACGATTTCTCAAATGTGGCATCGCCATCACTCACCTGTACACGGATGCTGTACGTACCCGCTGGCACATTAGCACGATCAGTCACGCGCAGATCAGCTCCATTGATATTGAACTTGCCATTATCCGTGTCGCCAGAACCCGATACCAAAGCGTAAGTAAAACTTTCACCGGTATCCGCATCGGTAGCCGAGAAGCTACCCACCACAATGTCCGTCGCGCCTTCAGAATGGCCGTATGTCGTATCGCTCAATGCCATATCGGTTGGCACATCGTTAATAGAGGTGCTCACAACCGTGGTTGTGCTGTTAGTCGCATTCGTCGTGCCGTCATTTACAGTAATCGTAAAGGTCGTTGTTTCCGTTGAACCCACTGCGACGCGATTGTCTGCTGGGTCAAACACCAATGCACGCAATGCCGCTTGAGCGGTGGACAAAGACGTTGAAGCCAGTGTATACGAACCACTTCCTGCGTCGGTAAAACCAGATGCGGTCAGAGAATCCGCAGTAAAGACGCCCTTAGCCGCTGTATCCAGCGCCACCGTGATTGAAACAGCATCCTCATCCGCATCAGCTAAAGTGATATTGCTAAATGGAGAGGCCGTTGCATTATCATTCACACCTTGGCTGGCCGCTGCACCAGATATAGTGGGAGCTTGGTTTGCCGGAGCAATGGTGGTGACATCGACTTTGGTCACGCTCGATTGTAGATTCGGCGTGCCTTCATCGTCCTCGGCGATCACATAGATATTATACGTTGTGTTAGCATCCAGACCGGAAACATTAAAAGTATTGGAGAACGCACCGCTGGATACCGTAGCATTGCCGGACGTAATAACCGTAGCACCACGTCCATTGTTATCACCATACGATACGCCTGCTTTGACTTGGGCCGCCGTTGGAGCCTGAGCCCCATCCGCGACCACAACGTAATAGACTTTGCCCGCTTCGTTGATATCGACTGTTAAATCAAATGTTGTGCTAGAGATATTGGTCGTAGAAGGTGTTGACGTCTCAAATACTGGCGCTGCGGTGTCGGAAGCAGCCATGATATTGGTCACCACCATATCGTCAAATACAACATAAAGGCCATCATTCTCTTCTGAAGGTGTTGCCTCAGTAACAGTAAATGAACTAATGCCTTGGAAGAATGCTGCGTTAGCATGCTCTGCAACATTCAAAGTAGAGTTAGCTCCATTCTTATCTATGGTGAAGGTAGCAGAACCTTTTGATGATGTTAAGACTATCGTTTCGGCCTCGTCCCAACTCGCTAATGTGATCTGAGAAAGATCAAATGTTTTGCCATCATCAATTGTGAAGGTTACCTGTGTTTCAAATGGTACAGTACCATCTCCTGTGGTAATAGATTTACCATTAATAGCTATTCCATTATCATCAGCATCGGTCAACGTCTTATCTTTAGCGGTAATTAAAAACGTCGCATTAGTACCGACAGCCGTAACCGTATTTGTACCAAGTCCCGTAACAACTGACTCAAAGTCAATGGTTTCACTGACACCCCCAATCGCAGTTGAAGTAAAGGTGAAGATGACCGTGCCGTTACCATTACTAGCCAAAGCACCATTAGGTACATTGAAAGTAATTTTTTTACCATCAACAACCGCGCTATAGTCACCAGCATTAGCAGCGGTTCCACCCGTTCGGCTAATCCCTGTGAATTGATCCAAGGTACCACCTGAAAACACAGCATCGATACTGTCAACATTCCATGGAAATTCATTAAGTGTAAATGTAATAGTATTGTTCGCTGCATCTACATCGAAAAGGGCCCCACCACTTCCTGTTAAATCATGTTCGACGCCTGCACCGACAGAAGTAGCTGCTATAGCCTCATTACCGCCCGCCCAAATAGCCACACTTGATCCCACTGTGGTCAATACACCAGAATAATCTGAAGCTTCAAGTGTTGCGGATTCGACATTCCCGACGGTATTTTCAAGAACCCAATCCCCACCAAGCACCGCAGAACCAGTCAAATCATCAGATGCTGCGATATCGGCCCCTGTCACTTGGGCAAATTGATTGATAAAGGCCATACCTGTGTCGCCTTGGGCGACGTTACAGCCGTAGAATAAGATATCGCCACTGTCGCTGAGGGCGTTGCCCCACGCTGCGTAAGTAGCGCTGTTTTGGTTGATTGCATCTGCTGAAACCGTTTCTGCGCCGAGGTAGATTTCACCTACACCGCCGTGTGACAGAATGTGTAACGCATCCAAGTCACTGTAGTTGGCAAGGATTTCGGTGATTTGCTCGGTGGCAGAGCGTGAACCATCCAACAACCAAATATCCGCTTCTGGATTCGCTTGCTTGGTCAGCTCGACTAAACCCGGCACACGGGAGTCAATAATAATAACTTGCTTGGCATCGGCAACGGATTGCTCAAGCAAGGTGCCTTCGCGGTTTAGATCGACAATGGCATCAAGCTGCGCTTGGCTTAACGCGCCTTCATTCAACAAAGTGCCTGCAATAGTATAATGGTCGCCAGCGGTAAATTGCGCTGTAGAAGCTTGATTGACTGTATCATTTACGGAGCCAGTAAAACTCAAACCGACCGTTTGACCGATGCTGCCATTGACACCACTAACCGTGACTTTGAACACCTTACCATCGGCACTGGAAACACTGCTCACACCTGTGTTGGCCGCATTACCCGTGACGGCAAAATCACCCGTTGCTAAGCCGGACACGGTTTCATTAAAGACCACGGTAAAGACCACATCCGTTGCCGTACCAGCGGCTACCTGATTGACCATGCCACGACTGATAGACGTTACAGTCGGCAAGGTATTGTCGATAGTATAAGATTCGTCCGTTGCCGGTTCTGTCCCAGCCAAAGCATTACCAGCTATATCTATAATGTTTTGGCCAGAATTGAAGTTCAAGCCAAGGGCACCATCACCGACAATATTACTAACAGTAACGGTATAAGAAGAACCCGAACCCGATACGGCTGAAATAGCGCCGGTTACATCACCAGAAATTTCAAAATCATCCATGCTGACATTGGTAACGGCTTCACTAAAGGTCACATCAAAGGTCACCGAATCTGCCGTACTTAAAGCGGTATTCGTCGTGATAATCGCGGTGGCCGTCGGTGCGGTGTTTTCAATAGTGTAGGTTTCTAATAACGCACTAGGTGTCGTTGCAGTTAACGCATTACCCGCAATATCATTTACTGTCGCCGCAGACTTAAGCTGTACGCCCAAAGTGCCATCACCATCGACGCCAGAAATAGTAATCACAAAGCCATTGCCGGTACCCGTTACGCTGCTAATATTTGCACCGTTGGTCGCCGTTCCGGTTAATTCGAAATCATCAATACCCAAACCTGTTACGGTTTCGCTAAACACCGCGATAAACTGTACGGAGTCGGCATTAGTCGTGGCACTGTCTACGCGGTTTATTGAGATTAACGTCGGTGCTAACGTATCAACGGTGTAGGCCTCATCGTCCGCCGGTTCCACGGTGACTAAGTCGTTACCCGCTAGATCGGTTACGGTGTGACCGGATTTCAAATTAAGACCAAGTGTTCCCACACCAGAAATGCCTGTCACATTCACGGTAATGGTGTTAGTACCAGAACCGCTAATAGTACCAATAGTACCAACCACTGTGCCGCTGGCATTCAGTACAAAATCACCCGCGACCACATTCACTGCTTCGTTGAACGTCAATGTAAAACTTGTTGTCGAGCCAGTAATCACCGCATCGCTGGAGCGCTGAATCGACAAGAACGTTGGTGCCACAGAGTCGGTCACGCCTGTGGTGAAGTTCAGTGTGGTATTGTCGCTGATGCCAGCATAGGTATTCCCAGCGATGTCACGTACCGCATTGCCGTCCACTCGAATAGCGTACATTGTTGCTTCGTCAAGGTCTGCTGATGGCGTTATAGTGAGTGTCTTACCTAATATCGTTAGTGTACCAGCATTAAATGATTCGACTGTTACGCCGGTAGTGACATTAACCAAAGAAATATTATCAACTCCTGATATACCACTAATGTCTTCATCAAAAGTCAGGATAATGTCGCCGCTTTGTGTCACTTGCACCGCGTTATCAGCAGGAGACGAGCTAGACAAGGTCGGACCTGCGGTATCAATCGTGATCGTTAAACCAGATGAGGCCACGCTCACGTTACCCGCCGCATCGGTGGCTTTAGTGGTTAAAGTATGGGCTCCAGCAGATAATGCACTGCTGGTGATGGTCCAGTTGCCAGAACCATCCGCGGTGGCGCTACCCAATGAAGTTGTACCATCAGTATCATAGAGTGTCACCGTCGCATTGGCTTCAGCGGTGCCTGTGACCGTCGGCGTGTTGTCATTGGTAATGTTGTCGGTACTTGAAACACCTGTGTCGGACACAGTGGCCAAGTCCGGTGTCGATGTGGCACTTGGTGCTGTGGTATCAATCACAATGGCTTTATTGGCCGCTAATGAACCACTAGTGTTAGGTGTTGGCAAGGTCAAAATGGCGTCATTCGTGCCATCTTTAATGGTACCGCCATTCAAAGATAAAGCCGCTGTACTTAGAAAATCCAGATCTGAGCTGGTATCCCCTTCTTGGATGGTATAAATAAAGGTCAGAGTATTGGTACCAGAACCAGAGGTATAATTCACCGCACGATCTGTCGTGCCCGTTTCCAAGGTAAGTTGCGGTGTACCGTTAGTGGTATCAACTGTCACTGTCTTGCTAAAGGCAACGGTAATCGCAATTGTATCACCCACTTTATAGCTACCATCGGCAGTGGTCGCAGTCACACCCGTCACACCAGCGGCTTCTGGTGCCCTCAACATGAAATCATTGCCACCTGTGGTGGCTGCGACGTCACTTGCTGCGTAATACCCAGTCAAGACAGTGGCATTACCACCTGCCGTCAAGGTTCCAGCTTCGGCAAGCCCAGTAAAGGTTCCAGTGATGGCATCTGCACTGTCATTAGTGATAATACGATACGTGTCACCATTGCCGGGAGTATAGTTGTGGTTCACCGTCAACGCTCCTGCCAATGAAACCGAACCTCGAACATCCACCACATCATACAGGCTACCCGCAGTCGTCCCTGCAATGTCCACCCTTAACGTACTACCTGACTGAAGATCAAGGTTACCATTGATCGTCATAAGACCGACACTACTTGTGAGACCAGGAGACAAGGTACCACCACTTTGAACCGTCACAGTATTAGAAGAGTTTGCCGCAAAAATAGTACCGGTATTTCCATTCCCAGACGCGCCTAAAGTCGCATCATCAGAAACAGTCACAGCCGATGTTCCATTCAATGCACCAGTTACCAACAACGTACCTAGCGACACATTCGTCGCACCAGTATAAGTATTAGTACCTGATAAGGTGACAGTGCCAGTGCCCGTCTTGCTCAAAGCATAACCATTGTTCCCGTCTGAGATCACACCAGCTAACACCAAGGTGTAGGCGCTGGAAGACGCTTTGACCGTGGCATCGCCTGACAAGGTTACCGCCCCCGTAAGAGTCGCCGTACCTGAGGAGCGCATGATCAACGCGCCGTTAGAGGCCGAGCCTGTGCCCGTAATGGTCAAGTTCTCAGCAACATTAACACCATTCGCAAAACTCAACGTACCGCCGGAATTGACCGTTGTGCCGCTCTCTGTGGTACCCAACGCCGTATTGGTGCCAGCTGTGACCAAACCAGCATTGATAACCGTTGCCCCAGTATAAGTATTGTTACCCGTCAAGTGCAGGGAGGCAGAGCCTGATTTAGTGATGCCATAATCGCCGCTGACCACACCACTGATGGTCAAGTTAGTATTGACGCCTAGGTTGAACGTTGCATCCGACGTCAGAGCAAGATTGCCCGACAGGGTCGCTGTTTTACCTGAGGCAGGTAACAGCACGCCACCAGCACCTAAGGTGACCGCATTGTCTAAATTAACACTATTACCTAGCTCCAAAGTCCCGCCAGTGACATTTAAAGCACCTGACGACAACACATTATCATCGCTAACGGCAAGGGTTCCAGCCGATACATTGATGCCGCCACTCCATGCTGCCTCGTTACCTGTGTTGGACAAAGTCAGGATGCCACTAGCCAACTTGGTCAACGCACCAGTACCAGACACCAAACCAGATAAAGTGACAGTATTAGCGTTGCTCACTGTGCCGCCATTGTTGCCAAGGCTAATCGCGTTGTCGATGGTGACACTGCTTCCCGTGACCGACAAGGTTCCACCATTCATGGCCAGACTGCCTGCGCCCAGATTACCATCGCCACCAATCGCCAAGGTGCCACCAGTAATCGTGGTGGTACCGGTGTAACTGTTGCTACCTGATAACGTCAAGGTGCCATTACTTTGTTTCGTCAAACTGCCACTACCAGAAATCCCCCCCGCCAGAGTTGTATTCAATGAGGCGCTGAGAACCGCGGAACCGTTCAGGACGATGGCATTGTCGATCGTACCGCCATTATTAGCGATGGACCAGAGGGTGCCATCTTCCAGTATCACCGCGTCAGAGCCTAGATTGGCATCCAGCCCGGCCGACAAACTACCAGCTCCGATAGTCAAGGTGGTGAAGCTCTGCGAATTGCCACCAAGCGATAACATACCTGTGCCAGCCTTGGTCAAGCCATAGGTGCCAGCGATATTATTAGAAAGAGATAAAATAGTGTCTGCATCCGAAGCCGCCACTGTTGTTGCAGTACCAAGCGTGATGGCGCCTGATGCAGTGACAGTGCCGTTGCCCGATGCGACCAAGGCACCAGCGCCATTGACACCAGTTCCACTGAGAGTCAATGCATCGGCAATACTAATTCCAGCAGTCGCTTGCAGTGTGGCTCCAGACTCTACTACCGTGCCGCCCGCTGTCGTGCCAAGAGCGGCGCTATTGTCAACCACTAAGGTACCCGCGGAGACAGTGGTTGTTCCAGTATATGCATTGCTGCCTGACAGGGTCAAAGTACCTGTACCAATCTTGGTCAAGCCGCCACCATTACCACCATCCTCGATCACACCAGAGAATATGGTATCGGTATTATTGCCGCCCGCCGTCAGGCTGCCGCCATTCAGTGTCAGAGCGCCAGCCCCTGCCACACTACCAACGGCTTCGTCATTGTCACGCAGCTCTAATTCAGCTCCGGCATTAATAGTGACGGCACCACTATCAGCAATAGCTGAACCACCTTGCAATAAGAGCTTACCTGCAGAGACGGTAGTCGCGCCAGTGTAGGTATTCGCTCCTGATAAGGCCAGTGTTCCTGAACCCACTTTAGTGATACCGCTGGTGTTCGTTGAGGAAATCACACCAGAGAAAACGGTATTGCTGGCATTCCCCACTGTTAGTCCATAGGTCAACGCGACTGCACCCGATCCTGACAAGGATCCTATGGTCTCGTTACCACCGGCCAGACTCAAAGTCGCACCGCTACTGACTGTCACAGCACTGTCATCGCCAATAGAGCTGCCACCTGAAACCGCCAGCGTACCGGCAGAAACCGTCACGGCACCAGTATGGGTATTGCTTCCTGATAATGTCAGTGTTCCGCTACCTACTTTGGTTAAGTCAAAATCACCGCTAATGACACCACTCAACGTCAGACTATCACCTGTGTTAAAGGCACCGATCAGACTGTCAGCGGCCAGGGTAATATCACCGGTCACTGTGGCTAACCCCGTCCCTTCATTGATTTTTAGAGCACCATAGGCAGAATTGATACCGACACCACTGATGGTAAGATTCTCGGCAATAGTTAAGCCGTCCATCAAGCGCAACGTGGTACCGCTAGCCACCGTTGTCGAGCCTGTAGTGTTACCCAAGGCATTATTGTGAGCGGCGATAATGACACCCTCATTCAGGGCAATATTACCGGAATAATCAGCATTATTACCGGATAAGGTAAGCACGCCTGTACCCGATTTCGTCACCGCACCAGTACCGGAGATTACTCCAGATAAAGTGACTGCATTCGTTGCAGATATAGTGGCGTTCTGATTGAAGAGTATTGCATTATCAATCGTGGTAGCACCTGTGATATTCAGAACCGCAGCGGTTCCGTTAAGAGTAAGGGTGCCTGTACCCAAACTTGCATCACTGGCGATAGACAAACTGTTGGTATTCGTATTGGTTCTATTGCCACTGATCGTGGTGTTGGTGTGGGTATTGGTACCGGATAGAATCACCGCTCCGGTTCCCGAAGTGCCCGCTATCGTCAAACTACCATTGCTCAGCGCGCCACTAAACGTAAGGTTGCTAGTGATCGAATTATCGATAGTGCGGTCTGCTCCGCCCAAGTCGACCCCACCAGTAAAGGTCAGAGCATTTGAACCAGACATCGTCAAAGTGCCACCTAACAACAAATCATTGCTAATGGTGCGGCTGGCGAGGCCCGCCCGCACCTTGCCACCTTCAATGGTTAACGTGCCGCTACCAATGGCATTGTCATTATTAAATTGCAATATGCCGCTATTTAACGTAGTACCGCCGGTATAGGTGTTAATGCCAGATAAAGTAAGCGCAGTACCTGCATTGGTACTGGTACTGGTTAGGCGACCACTACCACTGATCACTCCAGACAGAGTCATACTGCCACTGGATAGATTAAGTGTTCCGCCGTTCGCTCCCAGAGTAATGGCTTTTGCATAGGTTACTGTCGCGGTACTCGCTAAAGTCCCACCATCTAATGTCAGACCGGAAGTCGAGGATATATTGTTATTGGCACCAAAGGCTAAAGTGCCGTCTGTCACACTCAGACTACCAGAAAAAGTATTGGTGCCAGACAAAGCCAATCTGCCTGCACCTGCTTTCGTCAAGGCTCCCGTGCCTGAAACAATGCCCGATAAAGTGGCGGCGACGCCAGTATCAACATTCACTACCCCACTGTTTGATAATGTAATGGCATTATCAATATTCGCGCCATCGCCTGTCACGGCTAACGTACCTGAATTTAATATGATCGCTTCAGAACCCAGGTTCGAATCACCACCAATAGACAACACTCCCCCCAATACAGAGGTAGTACCAGTATAGGTATTATTGCCAGATAAGGTCAGCGTACCTGTACCTATCTTGTTAACATTAAAATCGCCTCTCATGATGCCAGTCAATATCAAATTGGCATCATCCCCTGCTCCATAACTACTTTCGCCAGACATTGTCACGTTACCACTGAGTGTAGCGCTACCACTCTCGACTCTAAGTGCACCGTTACCCGATACACCAGCGCCCACCAAGTTAATACCTTCCGCCACGTTAACGCCATCGGCCAGTTCTAAAGTAGCACCACTAGCTATAAAATTTTCACCACCTATTGAGCCAAGAGCGTTGTCATGAGCAACGACTAACGTGCCACTGTTTACATTAACATCATACTCAAAGGTATTGTCACCGCTTAATATTACGGAACCGTTAGTACCTTCGATCGCAATCCCCAACGCACCATCACCATCACCGATAACGCCGGAAATGGTTAATGAACCGTTACTCGCTCTAAAAGTAGAATCTTCTATAAGCGTGATGTTGCCAGTAACAGTAGCAGAACCACCATCTGTCACCTCTAGTGCACCCGCTAAATTAAGTGTTTCTGCTAGCTCTAGAGCATTATCAACACGTAGCGTCGTACCACTCGCCACCGTAGTCGTGCCTGTGGTGTTACCCAAAGCATTATTGTGAGCGGCGATAATGACCCCCTCATTAAGGGCAATATTACCGGAATAATCAGCATTATTGCCGGATAAGGTCAATGCTCCGCCACCTAATTTAGTCATATCACCACTGCCAGTAATGACGCCATTGAGGGTAATGGCATTAGCGGCTGAAATAGTGGCGTTCTGATTATTAAAGAGGATCGCATTATCGATCGTAGTCGCACCCGTAATCGTCAGCACGGTATTATCTGATTGCAGAATCACCTGACCACTACCGAGGTTGCTGTGACCGGCAATACTTAAACCACCAACGCCAGAAATTGAAGTCGTGCCTGTATAATCGTTGGTGCCAGACAAAGTGAGATTTGCACCACCGATTTTACTAAGGTTACCATCACCACTAATCACACCGGATATCACCGCCGTACCGCCATTAGTAACACTTACTGTTCCGCCAGACGCTCCCAGAACAATGGCATTGTCCAGAGTGCTGTTAAATGTAGCTAAGTTTAGGATGCCGCCATTGAGGGTTAATTGACCGCCGCCTAGCTTGTTATCATGGGAAATAGACAAGGTCCCCCCCGTCACTGTGGTCGTCCCCTCATAGGAATTGCTACCCGATAACGTCAGCTTGCCGTCTCCGGTTTTAGTCAAACTGCCCTCGCCATCGAGCACACTGGAAATCGTAGCGTTATCGTTGCTGCCGTTCGTTAAGGTCAAGGTTGTATCTGCTGCCAACGTTATGGTGTTGCCGGAGATATTGACTCCGCTAGTTGCATCAGTGTCAATGATCAAGCTTTCATTAATCGCTAGATCATTTACCAGTGTGGTACTACTAAACGCACTGCTAAGTACCAGTGTCTGTGTACCAGTAGTGTCAGCTGCAGCAATCGCAACCGCTTCGCTGAAGCTAATACCATCAGATACATCAATCGTTGCGGTGTCTGTGGTCTTGGTCACGTAGATAGTATCGCTGGTGACTGTTGTCGTCGCCGTGGTGGTGCCACCTGCGCCATCCGTCAGAGTAAAACCAATACTTACATCGCCCGCTGGTGTGTCGTTTTGATAGGTAACACCACTGAAAACCCAGCCCACCATTTCTGAGGTAGCATTGGCGTTAAATGTAATAGTCAGCACACCATTGACATTGGTGTAGCTGGCAAAGCTCTGCCCTGCGTCTTGAGTGTAAAATTTCAGCGTACCGCTGGTCGCATCTGTTGCTGTGGCGGTGTAATAAATACTATTAAAGTCAAATTTGTCGCCGGCCCAGGCGCCATTTGCTGTGCTGCCTGTCGCAGTGCGTTGTATAACCAACGAACCACCGTCCCAGTTACCTTCCACATCTGTGACTGTCGCAATACCATCTAAACCACTAAAATCATCTAGAAACGTGTAGGTGCCGTTGGACCAAGCGCGCGTATCGCCATCCAGATTGTTGATGACAGGAGCAGCATTGGAAGGAGTGAAAACACTGGAATAATTTTCCTGTGTTGCTGTGACTATTGCTAACCCAACTTCGATATGCCCTGTTTCGCTTTCCAGTACCCAATCCCCACCTGCTCTAGCAGCCCCTGTCAAATCATCCGACGCTGCCACATCGGCTTGTGTCGCTTGGGCTAGCGCAGTAATAAAATCCTGGCCTTCGCCATTGGCAACGGAACAGCCATAAAGCAACAAATCACCGTCTTCATTGAGCGCTGCGCCTAATTGGGCTAAATCAGCAGAGCGAGTTTTGATGGTAATATTATCTAGACTAAATCCCCCTAAATTGACCTGCCCTTCGGCACCATGGCTAATTACATGAATAGCATCATAATCGCTGTGGGTCTTTGCCCACTCTGCCATTTGCGCTAAACCATCCTGGGTGGAGTCCAATAACACAACTTCCACACCAGCATTTGCTCCGTCGATTAAACTTTGGTAATCAGCAACGTTGTCTTCAATGAAAACTACTTCTTTTTTACCATTATTTAAGCTTGGGTCTACCGCCCTTACTTCAGTGGGTGCAACAACAAAAGAGGTATCTGAACCCTGATGGCTATTATCTGTTTGCGAAGCATCATGAAGCTGCGAATCGGTCAGCACATCTATCGCGGTGGCAACCGCAGCACCATCCAACAACAAACGCGGCTCTAAAGCAGTAATCAGCGGCTTACGCGCCTGTTTTTTATTGCCTAGAGAGTAATGACCTGACGCTTTTTTGCCTGATTTGTTGGAATATTGCTTTTTCATGATCACCACCTCTATGGGTATATTTTTAGCAACTCATGTATTGTTGCTAAAATTCATTCAATCTGTTGTTAAACGCTGCTTTATTTTTTTTAGCAGCATTTGTTACTGTTCTTTAAAAATACTGCTCTTTAAAAAAGTACTAATATCAAAATTCTATTTTTTTACTGAAACATCGCCACCACACTCATACCAGGTAAAACCTTCACTGGTACTTTTTTAATCGTAGCTCGTATTTGAATAGTTTGGCTCGTTGGGTCGACACTTGGCCCAATATGGCTAACCACCGCCTGCAATGTTTGTTGTGTCTCTTCGACCTGCAATGTGATTGCTTTATTTATTGTCAGCCACGCCATCCATTGTGCGGGAACAATTATGTCGGCTTCTAATCGATTCAATCCGACGATTTTCATCAAGGCTTGTTGCTGTTGCACGACTTCAAATGTATGACTATCGAGTTGTTCAACCACACCATCAAAAGGCGCTTTAATATCACAACGCTCTACGTTTAGTTGTGCCATAGTGCGCTCTGCCTGAACCTTTTGTAGCTCAGCTTGTGCAATAGTGACTTCCAATGTTCCAATAGAATTCAGCCGATTAAGTTGCTGAGTGTTATCTAATCTTGCTTGCGCGACTTTCGTTTCGGCATCCACTTTTTCCAATTGAGCCTCAAACAACCGACAATCTAAACGAATAAGAGAATCCCCTTGCTTAAAGGATTCCCCCATTCTTTTGGGCACTGCAATCACTCTGGCAGATAACTCAGTAGACAGCGTCGCCTTATTGGTCGCGACCAATATACCTCGCGCTTTAAAGGTCTCTTGTGCGATAACTGGCATCGTTATTACACAAAAGAGCAGGCACACCACAACTTTCAGTTTTAACATCATCAAAACTTACTTCTCAGCCACACTTTTTGCCGCTAATGCAGATTGCATTTCTTCCGCTGAAATCACTTCAATGTTACCTTGCTCCCAACGAGCAAACATGTTGTTAAAAGCCGTAGATAGCTCTTCTAGACTCATATTGCCAAAACCTTCTGGCAATGGGTCCAGACCCATAGAAACTAACACTCTACCGAAGTTATTTTGCAGATCAGCATAAGCCACATCACGACGTAACTCTGCCAACAAAGCATTTAGATCCTCTCGAATAACGGTTAAATCCCCAATACTTTGCGCTGTTCGGCTAGAATCTACTTGGGCTTTAATACGCTGTGCCACATCATAATATTGCGTAGCCAGTACATAAGTATCATTCGATTCTTTGAATTGAATATCAGCAATGTGAACCTGAGAGATAACCGCCATAGAGGTTGCTAGAGATCGCTGTTTGCCCGCGGCAATTTTCAAGTCATTCAACTTATCTAACTTGCCATATCGAAACACGTTCATAAGGTTCCAATTCAAGCCCACACCAGCAGACGTCCAGTCGTTATAACGAAGGTAATCAGAATCGTTGTAATTCAGGCCTGCACTAAGGCTTAAGCTTGGAAAAAGAGACAAAAAGGCAGAATGCACTTCTTCTTGAGTAATACGCTCTTGGTATTGCGCTTCTCGTAGTTCTGGTCGAAGTACTAACGCAGTGCGCTCCATAGAGCTCATGTCGACATTAAGAACGGGGATATCGCTATTAGGATTATTAACATCTGCCAATTCAAAATTAACAGCAGGATTTAGGCCCATTAAAATTGCCAACTCAGTTTTAGCTGGCATCAAATCCTTACGAATGTCTTGAAGGGTACGCAAGGTTTCCAATAGAGACCGCTGATAGGTTAATGCTTCCATTGGGGACTGAGCACGAAGCTTTTCTATCTTAGCTGAGTCAACTAATGCAGCACGAGCCTTGACAATTAAAGGATTGATTTTAGACAACAAGCGTTCCGCAGAAACCGCCCGATAATAAGCATTACGAGACTGCTCCATAATAGAATGAACCACTTTACGTTCACGCTCTTTGGAAATCAGAAAACGATCCGCTTGCTGTTTTGCACGATAGTACGACAAGCCAAAATCGAGAATATCCCAAGTCGCGCCAATACTCGCATTTACCGTACTTTTATCAGATGAAACCGAGTAGCTCGGATTGCTACCTAAGCTCGATGGCTCATCACCGGAGAAAGTAACCGATGCAGAAGCAGCGTAATTGTTACGATGATTGTAGCCCGCCTTGGCAGCTAATTCTGGCAACATATCAAACTTATCGACTGCCAATTGCCCCTGCGAAACTACAGCTTCAAAGGCTTTTAGACGCGAGTCGCGGTTGTACTTAATAGTACGAGCAAAAGCTTCGTTTAAATCGATTGGACCAGTAATAGGAGCAACGTCTTTATTTATCTCATCAGCATTCTCAACCGCCTGAGACAAGATTTCTTGATTAGTAAATTGTTTAGGGGTAACCGAACAACCAGCAACCGACAAAGACACAAAAACAGCCAAAGCAGTTCGACCAAATAGTAGGCGAGAAGTCATAAAACCCCCTTATAAATAATAAAAAAAGAAATCATCGATAGACAAATGGAATAGAAATTAAAATTAGACCAGTCAAATATATAACAGGCAGAAAGAGGGGGTATTCAAAACGATTTATAACGCCACATTCCATGCAAGCTCACTTTACTGTATCCGTATCCGTATCCGTATCAAAGAATTTGATTGCGATTGCCATCAAACATATAGGCATCGTATAAAAATCACAAAAAAAGTGCAATGATAATGCAAGAAATTACTAACCAAGCCAAACAATTTACAATCACATAGCTCAAATATAAATTATCCAATTCCTTATTTTATGCACACATCCGTAAGCTGCGTTTTATAAAGCCTGAGTATAATACTCAGCTATTATTAGGACTCGATTTTTGCTTCCTTTCGAAACATCATATTTTCTCTGGATGACATATGGAAAATGCTCACAACAACACTTCTTCTTCCGGTATGGGATCGAAGGAGTTCACGCTTTTAGTTGCTCTATTAATGTCGATAACAGCAATATCTATTGACGCTTTGCTACCAGCACTTGGGATTATCGGTAACGAACTTGGCGCAGTAACAGCAAACCAACCACAATTGCTCATTAGTATGTTGTTTTTAGGTTTGGCAATGGGGCAATTAATTTGTGGACCACTGTCGGATGCCCTAGGTCGTCGCCCTATTCTATTTGGTGGCTTCGCTCTTTATTTGGTTGGCACTGTGGTCTGCTACCAAGCAGACAGTTTAGAAATGCTGATGTTGGGTCGTTTTATTCAAGGCTTAGGCGTTGCCGGCCCTTATATTTCCGCCATTTCCCTGGTTCGTGATTTGTACCATGGCGCGCAAATGGCTCGTATCATGTCTTTGGTGATGATGATTTTCGTCTTGGTTCCAGCCATCGCCCCAACACTTGGTCAAGCGATTATGTTTGTCGATGACTGGCGCGGTATTTTTGAGATGTATCTTGTTTATGCTGTGTTATTGATTGTTTGGATTGGCTTTCGTTTAAAAGAAACACTACCAAAATCCAACCGTATTCCTTTTTCGAAAAAAGGCTTTTACGAAGGCTTTAAAGAAGTAGTAACAAATAGAATCACGGCGAGCTACACCATATGCATGGGGTTATTCTTCGGTAGCTTTATTGGCTATTTGAATTCTTCACAACAAATATTTCAGGTGCAATTCAAAACTGGTAACTTGTTCGCACTTTACTTCGGTTTATTGGCCTTAGTATTGGGTTTTTCTTCTTTGATTAACTCTCGTATCGTTGAAAAACATGGCGCGAAATACATCGCCTTCCGCGCTATTTGCCTTGTCGTTATTGCGTCCATTGCTTTCTTTGCTTTACACGCTTTTGTGACGATCAGTTTATGGATGTTTTTAGTCTATGCTACCGTTTTGTTCTTCTGCTTTGGGTTATTGTTCGGTAATGTCAACTCCCTAGCAATGGAACCAATGGGGCATGTCGCGGGCATTGCATCTGCTGTTATTGGTTCAGTGTCGTCTATTATGTCGATGAGCATTGGTACTGTGATAGGCCAAATGTACAACAATACCTTGATGCCAATTTCGGGTGGCTTCGTGATTATGGGCTCACTAGCAGTATGCATCATGTATTGGGCCGAAAAAGGCCGTGTTGAGGAAGAAATTGAAGAGCAAAGCGCAGCGGTTTAACCGCTGCTTAAAACCTTATTTAATGGCTATTTTATGATGGGAGTTCATCGTCGTTTGAAAGAAAATGGCGTGTCGAAGCCTTTAAAAGGTCGTCCCAATCATCCGGTGGCTGTCCTGACATTAGCATTTTAGAGAAGACCCTGTAAGCGTCATTTTTGCTGCCATAAGCTCTTTTATTTTTTTCATCATTCACCCAAGCATAAACAATAATCTTTGATTCGACGTGGTATCTGAAAAACAAACGATACCGCTGAAAAAACTTGGCGCGAAACCAGTGTTTATGATTATCGCCTAACGTCTTGCCTTGACGATAATCTGAACTGGTTGGATCTTGAGGAATTATTTCAAATGCCAGCTTGTGAATGGCGGCCAATCGCTTAGTCGCATTTTTCTTTACATAACCTGTAGGATCTTGCTGCTTTAATTCCTCCACTTTGTCCTTGAGAATAAGATATTGCTCAGCGAACAAAGGGTGTGCATAGAGTGTCCAGCCATTAACGATGGTAGGATGATGATTGCTCGAATATAAAGACAAATTTATTCATCCTCATCAGACAACGGTGCATCCAAATCTAGCTCAACATTTTCAATTAGGCTTTGAACAGTATTGCGCATACTTGTTGTCAATTGCTGCAGATTTTCTGGATGCTGTTGCATGTCATTAGCCAAAAAAGACAAAAACTTATTCATCACAGGATCGTCTTCTGTTTTTTCAACTTTTGTCATTAAAACATTGCCATCTGCTTGAATCACATATCGGATTTTATCTTTTTTACCCAAATGCAAAGCTCGACGAACAGAACTAGGCACCGTTGTTTGAAAACGCTCGGTAAGTGTTGACTCGGTTTCCAAAGCGATATTAGCCATTATTGACAACCTCTATCTTGTTGCAGAATGTATTACAAAAATTGTAGTACCAAAACACAGACAATGCAAACGCATTACTTTAATCAAATCATTACCAAGCTCGCCAGTCTTTTCGCGCTATCACACAACAAAGCCGCGCCCGCGTGACCCGCGTGAACAGTAGGCATAATAATGTCGGCATCAAGTTCAGCTATTTCATCAAACCATCAAGCTGACTTTCTAGCTCAGTCTTAACCATCATTGCCTGATTCATTAATGCAGGCGTTAAAAGCGCTTCTCTACTAACCGCCTTTAACGCAAAGAAATTCATCGGCGATACGGCAAACTCAGCAATCCAAGCTAATAAAGTCGACTCTAACACAGCTTCAAATTCAGTAAACAAAGCAAAGGTAGACGGCAACATTTTATGCTGCTCGCCCAATAAAATACGGTACACCGCAAGGCGATCGGCTTTATTAACCCAAGCCTCCCAAAGCAATATCCAACCTGAAATAAGCGTGAGATTTTTCTTCGCTTGTAGACGCACCAAGACCTTTTGCATCTCATCTTGTGCTTGCTCAGTTAACGAGGCTAACGCGGTTTCCCATAACACCAACTTAGTAGGAAAATTGCTGTATACCGTAGGCTTAGAGACGCCAGCTGTCACGACCACTTGATCAATACTGGTACTCTGATAACCCTGTTGAGTAAACAAACCACACGCCGCCTCAACTATGTGGGCTTTTTTACTGGGTCTTCCTCTTGCCATAATGTCCTCGATCTAACTATTCGCTATAAATTATATAGTAACCTATTGATGTTCATCTGCTTTCGTTTTCTAACAACGCAATTTGGCTTTGCGTCTGTCTGAAGACTCAACCTCTATCCTCTAAAACTTAATTTCCCATCAACAATTCAAAACACTTGACGAACGTTTATCATCGCATTAAATTAACTAAACGGTATAGTTAAATAAATAGCAATTTTAGGAGCAAGTCATGCAAAGCGAGAACGGTTTCTACGGGCAATACGGCGGTAGCTATATTCCTGAAATCCTTTATTCGAGCCAACAGCAAATTTTACATGCGTTCGAAGAAGCCAAAAACGACCCAGAGTTTCTCGCTGAGCTGAATAAACAATGGCAGCAGTTTTCTGGCCGCCCAACCCCACTGACTTTTTGTGCGAATTTAACCGAACACTTTGGCGGCGCACAAATTTACCTTAAGCGTGAAGATTTAAACCACAGTGGCGCGCACAAGATGAACAACGTTATTGGCCAAGGGTTATTAGTCAAACGTATGGGTAAAAAACGTGTGATTGCGGAAACAGGCGCTGGACAACACGGCATTGCCACGGCCCTTGTTGCAGCGCGTTTAGGACTGGAATGCACTATTTACATGGGCGCGAAAGACATTGAACGCCAGTACCCAAATGTTTTCTGGATGAAACAACTTGGCGCTACGGTTGTACCTGTTACCACTGGCGCACAAACGCTACGAGATGCATTAGACGAAGCGCTGCGTGACTGGTCTTCTAGCCATGAAGAAAGCCATTACCTAATTGGTACCTCTTGCGGTTGCGCGCCCTTCCCTGAAATGGTGGCGTATTTTCAATCTGTGATTGGCAACGAGGTACGCGAGCAAAGCGTCGCTCAATTTGGTCAATTTCCAGACCGTTTGTACGCTTGTGTTGGCGGTGGTTCAAATGCTTGTGGTTTGTTCCTACCTTTCCTCGATGATAAAGAAGTGGAAATGGTCGGCGTCGAAGCAGGCGGTAAAGGTTTGGAGCTTGGCGAGCATTCCATTCGCTTATCTCACAATCTTGGACAACCTGGTATCGCACAAGGCTTTGCTACTATGTTCTTGCAGGATAGCGCGGGACAATTACAAGAAACACACTCTATCGCAGCTGGTTTAGACTATGTTGGCGTATCCCCTATCATCGCCCATTTGGCGGAAATTGGTCGCATAAAAATGACCTACGCCATGGACGATGAAGTAATTGCCGCTTGTACTTTGTTACTAAAAAAAGAAGGTATCATTCCAGCACTTGAATCTTCTCATGCACTAGCGGGCGCTTTTAAAGATGCACCGAACTTACCTAAAAACTCGAAGATCGTTATCAATCTTTCTGGTCGAGGCGACAAAGACATCTTTAACGTGGCAAAAGCGGTGCAAGACGAAACCTTCCCGCAGTTTTTAACCGATTACCTTGCTTCTTATCCAACTAACCACGCTGACCACAAGGAGCAAAACGCATGAGCCAATTAGCGACCTTTATTGAAAAAAAGCGCCAACAAAAACCTATTTTGTCGATGACGCATGTGGTTTACGGCTACCCAAGTGTTGAGGAAAGTTTGAGTTGGATGGAAAGATTAATGCAGGAAGGCGTCGATTTTATCGAAGTACAATTTCCTTTTTCCGATCCTGTCGCCGACGGCCCAAGTATAGTTGCTGCTTGTCATAAAGCATTAGAGCAAAAGCTGGACGTGGAAACCTGTTTATCTCAGTTAGGCAAAATAGCTAAAAACTTTCCTGACAGCCGCATTGTGTTGATGAGCTACCTAAATCCAATGTATCGCTTTGGTTTAGACAAGCTCGCTAAACGTGCAGCAGAAGAAAATATTCTAGGTTTAATTCTTCCAGATCTGCCGATTGAACAAGCAGCGACCTATCAAGCAGCTTGTAAGGCTAATAACATCGATCCAGTTTGGTTGGTGACTCCAGTGACGCCACCAGATCGTTTAGCGATGCTGGCAGGCCAAGCAAGCGGTTTCTTATATTGCGTCGCTCGTTCTGGTGTTACGGGTCATTCTGTCCATGAAAACAAAAGCCATGAAGGCAAAGCCAAGCAAACATCACTTGATGATTATTTGGCGCAAATTAAACAGTATGCTAGCGCACCAATGGGCGTCGGTTTTGGTTTACGCGAACGCGCTCAAATAGAGCAACTGATCGGCAAAGCTGACATCGCAATCCTTGGTTCAGCATTATTGGATGCATATAACAAAGGTGGTCAAGAAGCAGGCATTAAGTTGATAAAAGACTTGTTCCACTAAAAGCTAATCAATAAATAGCACTTGAAAAGCCACACCCCTGAATATATGATCCATATACACTTTATATATGGATCATATCTCATGGGTATTATTAAAATCTCCGACGAACTTCACGACGACATCCGCAAAAGCTGCCATGTCATGTCTCGCTCTATCAATGCGCAAGCAGAATTCTGGATAAAAATGGGACGCTTAGCCGAGCTTAATCCCAGCCTCACTTTTTCTGAATTGATCGCCAATGAACTGGCTAATGCAAATACAGAAACGCCATTGAAAGCCGTCAAGTAACATGCAAGTACACATCAAAACCCCAGCTGAAATCAAATTCATGCGCGAGTCTGGAAAGTTATTAGCCCGCGTATTTCATATGCTTGATGATTTTGTAAAAGAAGGCGTTTCGACCTTAGAGATTAACAACAAAGTTGAAGACTTCATTCGTCATGAACTCAATGCCAGACCTGCGAGTCTAGGTCAATATGGCTATGAATTTGCCCTCAACTCCTCTATCAACGAGGTGGTTTGCCATGGCGTTCCAAGCGACAACCAAAAACTCAAAGCAAAAGACATCATCAATCTAGACATCACCCTAGAAAAGAACGGCTTTATCGCCGATTCCAGCAAAATGTATGTCATGAGCGAGGCGAACCCTATTGCCAAACGATTAGTCAAAACCACCTATGAAGCGATGTGGGCTGGGATCAAAAAAGTAAAACCTGGCGCAACTTTAGGCGACATAGGAGCCGCGATTCAAACCTTAGCAGAAAGCAAAGGCTATTCGGTGGTAAAAGAATATTGTGGTCACGGCATTGGCCGCGAAATGCACGAAGAACCGCAAGTACTACATTACGGTAAAGCAGGAACAGGGATGACATTGGAGGAAGGGATGACCTTCACTATTGAGCCAATGATCAACCAAGGCAAGGCCAAAACCAAGACTAAAAAAGACGGCTGGACCGTAGTAACCGCTGATAAAAAACTGTCCGCTCAATGGGAACACACCATCCTAGTGACTTCGACAGGTTATGAAGTACTAACCATAAGAAATGAAGAACTAACCTGACAAAAAAGGCCCAGTCAAATAAATAAACTGAGCCTTTCTTTCAGATTACAACATTCAAAACATCATTTAATTGACAATAAGAAAACTACTCGTACAAAGCCTTTAATGGTAAGGAATAACGTTTAACTGTCTTTGGCTTTTCACACGTGGGCGTCATGGCACTTTCATCAAGCAAAATCCATTCTTTGCTATGAGCTCGATCTAGCTCTTTAGCTTTGCTTAAATCAAAGCATTCAATTGAATTATCTTTAGCTGTCATCACATAACGATTAGGCTTCTCACTCATCCACAACCAAGCATTTTTATCTTGCTCTTGAGTACTACTAAGATAACTAAAATGAATTAAAGAAATGGGAGAAAAAAGCAAAAACTGCTCTTTAAAACGAGTCATACCAAGCTCACCATCAGGGCCAATATCTCGCGCTGCTTCAGCCATTATTCCCTTTGCAGGGGTTCTTTCAGGGTTAAATAATGTGTAGCCAGCGGTACTATATAACACCCAAGTAATAGCAAAAGCGGCCCAATAGATGTTTAGATCGACCTTATTACGCTTCCATAACAAGATAGCAAACCAACACAAAGACATGACCAAAAACAAAATACCAAATGGTAAAGTATGCTCACCAATTTCTTTGGTAATTGCATGTGATTTAGTAAAGCAAAGTACTGCAGCAGTAAAAAACAGCATACCAAAAGCAACAAAGCCCACCTGCAATACGCGCCTAAACCAAACCGTCAAGCCGATATTAGTAAAATGAGCCCCCATAATTAGAGCTAGCATAGGCAAAGCCGGTAAGATATATAGGCCTCGTTTTCCAGGGCTAATGCTAAAAAATAACACCAGCAGTGCAACCCAAACCAAGACACTAAACATCACCGGAGAGACTTTAACATCGCGCCAAAAGGCTTTCGTAAACAAAAAACTATAAAGAGGAAACCACAAAGCAGGAATCACGCTGACCAAAAAATAATACCAAGGGTTAATATGCCCCCAAGAATCCGCGTAGCGCTCACCCGTTTGCTTAAATAAGATATTGTCACGATAAGCCATAAAGTCAGGATTATTACTGTGCTCAGCAATATACAACATAGGTAGCAACCAAGCAGCAAGGACCAATAACATGGCCAACGGCCCTAACCACAAAGTCCAGTTTACTTGCGTTTTTTTGAATCGATACTTGCCACTAAAATGCAAAAACAGTACAGGCAACAAGAACAGCAGTGGTAGAAAACCAACCCCTTTCGTAATAATACCCAATCCCATAAAAGCCCAGCTGGCGACATACCATTTAAAGCTGGCTTGGTAGAAAAAATGACGTAACAGCCCATACATGGCAATCGTGATCCAACAGGCGACTGTGGCATCTATCTGAGCAGATTTTGATTGAATAATAAATTGCGGTGCAATAAGCAACATTAAGCAGGCATTACGTGCTGTTTTGACATTCCAAAGTTTTGCAGCAATATCAAATGTACAAAACAAAGCAACCAAACTCGCCACAGCATTAGGAATTAAAAAAGTCGCTTTCAAACTTCCTGTCAGCCAATATAAAGACGCCAGCAACCACATAAAAACAGGTGGCTTATCTGGGTATAATTCACCGCCACGCATAGGGAAAAACCAGTTTCCAGAATTCACCATTTCTCTGGCCACCTCAACGAAACGAGGCTCATCGGCAGGCCAAGGATCACGAAGTCCAATACCCGCTAAAATAACTACAGCAGCCACTAAAAAAATCAGCCAGAAGGTACGCTTATAATCCATACTATCTATCGGTGTTGTAGACATCATGCGTTATTTTCCAAATTAAGTTTTGAGAGTTTATGCTTCAAATGATCTCGATAAATGAGAGCAGTCAAAACAAAGCTTAAAAGAGACAATCCAATACTAAGGTAAATCATCGCGTGATTAGCAGAGCCAATACCACCACCAATCAAAGCAAACACAAGCGTTTGTGGAAAATACCCCAACACACTAGCGCACAAAAATGCAGGCAAAGGCACACCAACACTGCCAGATAACAAGTTGGTCACTAAATTACTGCCAACAGGTAGCAGCCTTAGAGTAAGAATTTTCATGAAAGGAGCACGGCTGGCAAACTGATTAAACTTATGCATACGAACTGGAAAATGATGTGCAAGAGTATGAGCAAATACCATTCTAGCAGCCATATAATTTGCCAACGCGGCTAATGAACAAATAGCAATCGCCACGGCAACGCCTACAACAGCGCCATACAAATAACCAAATATAAAAGATATCGCTTGGCGTGGACCACCAATGCCAACAAAAATCAGTGCCGCTAAAGCAATGGAAAAATGCCCTATCCAGCCATATTGTAACAAATAGCCAGTCAACCAATTTTTATCCGATAGATGGGCTAAAACAGGGTTAAGCACGCCCGAAATAAGTAACACAACGAATATAACAAGCAGCAGCCATTTAACCCATTTCATGAATTAATCCTGACTCGAATAGATCTTAGCAATAACAGGATGCTTCGCGCGTTTGTTCAACCAGATCACCCCAACAATATCGATAATCCCAACCCAGGCACGGTTCCAAGCATTATAGTTAGAAACACCTGCGTTTCGATCTCTGTGGTTTACTTGGCAAACTACAATTTCGCCATCGATACGTTTAATTAAAGCTGGTAAGAAACGATGCATATGATCAAAATACGGAAGAGCTAAAAAAGTATTTTTCGGAAATAATTTCAAACCACAACCAGAATCAGGCACGCCATCATTGAGTAATTTTTGACGAATATTATTAGCAACTCGGGATTGAAAACGCACCCAAGCTGTATCAAGACGTTTTTTACGATAACCTGCTACGCAAAAATGCTCTCTGCTTAATAAAGATGCTTGTTGAATTAATTTAGCATAATCATTCGGGTCATTCTGACCATCAGCGTCTGAGGTGATAATCCACTCGCCTTTAGCATGGCGAACAGCGGATAAGACAGCTGTACTTTGACCACAACTGTTAGCGTGATAAATCACTTGTAGATTGCAACCAATTTCTTTGGCGGTATCAATAGCGACCTGAGCAGTACCGTCATCACTTCCATCATCAGTCAGTACCACTTCAAATGCGTACTCAGGAGAAAGGCTTTTATGTATTTCTTTAATTAATAACCCTATATTCCCCTGCTCATTTTTTGCAGGTAATACAACGGATAAAAAAGGTACCATACCAACCCCAAGTTTTATGTAAAAAATAGAAAGATAAGCACACAATTTTATTCATAAAAACGTATAAAAAAGGTGAAAAAAAACAATCCCATTCCTTAGGAATTCACGATCTAAGTATTTACCTTACTTGTTACACTTTTGTTATAACTAGGTCTTATTTGCTACAAAATGCTCCACCATAAAATCGATAAACACGCGCATTTTATTGGGCATAAAGCGCATAGCAGGAAACTGCATATGAATACCGCCTTGAAAATCACTGTTTAATTGCCAGTCTCCCAATACCTGTACCACCTCCCCTTTATCGAGAGATTCTCGAACAACAAAATCAGGAAATTTGCCAATACCAAAGCCTTGCTTAACGCCTTTCAAACGCATCTCAGAATGGTTATTGATGTAACGCCCATAAACTTTAATATCTAGCTTTTGCTCACCTTGACTAAATGACCAAAGGTTATCACCATCAAAAAAGCCCAGCGGCAAACAATCATGCTCTAATAAATCACCAGGTAATATAGGCAAGCCACGTTCTGCCAAATAAGCTGGACTGGCACAAAGAATAGAGCGAACACTTCCTATGGTTTTACACACCAAATGCTCATACGGCTGATCCGCCACATGGAATACTAAATCCACATTTTGATAAGCAGGATCTATACGCAAATCAGTTACTTGAACTTGCAACGAAATCCCTGGATACAAAGCCATAAACTCTAACAAATACGGCTCCAGCACCTGCTTAGCAAAGGCTTTAGGAGCGGCTATTCGTAAACGTCCTGTTGCTTCTGTGGCGTTATTTTCAGATGCGATGACGGCTTCTTTTGCACTGTCTAACATTTGTCGACATTGCTCATAAACCGCCATACCAACCAAGGTTGTGGTTTGGCGTCGAGTAGTACGTTCTATCAATACCGCCGATAAAGCCGTTTCCATACGTAATACTTGCCGACTAACACCTGAAGGCGTCACGCCAAGCTTCAAAGCTGCCTTGGTAAAACTACCAGTTTCAACCACCGCAACAAACGCAGCCATATCAGGTAACAATGCAATGAGTTTATTTATGTCCATGAGTCACAAGTCTTTTGATTAATCTGCTAATTATTATTTATCCAAACACAAGTTAGCATATTTTTCTTTATAAAGGTTCCGAGATCATCATGCTAACGTCTAACATCCAATTCCCATTTCGACGAATTCAACTACCTCTCCCAGAAATAGCATTACTGCTAACTGCTTTTTTCTGGGGGACCAGCTATGGCATTACTAAAGAAGCGCTACTCTATACGGGCGTACTTGCCTTTATCGTGATCCGCTTTGGATTAACATCTATTTTGCTCGCCCCTATTTTTATCAAAGAGCAGCGCATGGGATTAGCAAAAGACTGGAAATTTGCCGTTCCAACAGGTGGCATTTTACTGTGTATTTTCCTTGCAGAAATCTATGGCATATTCCATACCACAGCATCTAAAGCCGCTTTTTTAATCAGTTTATGTGTGCTGATCACCCCATTTGTAGAAGCCATTACAGACCGTAAATTGCCTAGTAAACAAATCATTTTATTTGCTTTACTGTCGTTATTCGGTGTTTTTCTACTGACAACACAAAGCAGCGGCCAGCAAACAGTTGACGCATTGTCCTTTGAATTTTTGTCTTTAGACCTTCTATCTTTAGACATGAATAAAGGAGACTACTCAATCTTGTTAGCCGCTTTTTTGCGAGCCTGCATGATAGTGACAACGAAAAACGTACTGAAAGGAAAAACGTTATCGGCGCTTAGCACCACAAGCATTCAAGCCAACGTAGTTACCCTTGGCGCATTATTCATTTTTATTGCAACCGATAATCCTATTGAGCAATTATTCCCAACAGATCTTTCTTTTTGGATATCAGCTTTTTACCTCGCTATTTTCTGCACCATTTTTGCCTTATTTGCACAGAACTTCGGCGTTAAACACACTACACCATCACGGGTTTCCTTGCTCACTGGCTCAGAACCTGCCTTCGGGGCGATTTTTGCTTACTACTGGTTAGGAGAATCACTCAATACAATACAAATGATAGGTGGTGCCTGCATTTTATTGGCAACCATAATGGCGACTTTAAGAAAATGAAGTGCTTTTTTTAGAGCAAAAAAAGGGTAAGTTCCGAAAAACTTACCCTTTCTTAAAATCGTCTGATCACAAATTAAGTAAATGAATGCCTATCCAAATACGCCAAAATGATCGCGACACTATCGGCAATAGACACAGCTCCAGTGTTAATCACTATATCCGCGGACTCTGGTGCTTCGTAAGGAGAATCAATGCCAGTAAAGCCCGTTATTTCTCCATTTCTTGCTTTTCGATACATCCCTTTAGGATCACGTTTTTCACAGATACTTAACGGTGTATCAAGGTACACTTCAACAACGTGGTCATCACCAATCAAGTCTTTAATCGACGCTCGATCCATTTGAAAAGGCGAAATAAATGCCGCCAGCACAATTAACCCAGCATCAACGAATAATTTAGCCACTTCTCCAACACGACGAATATTCTCTGTGCGATCGGCTTCAGAAAAACCCAAATCCTGATTCAAACCATGACGAAGATTGTCACCATCCAATAAATAACTGTGCTTGCCACGTTCAAACAAAGCCGCCTCTAACGCATTGGCTAAAGTCGATTTACCCGCACCACTTAAACCTGTAAACCAGATAACACAAGGGGATTGTGCTTTTTGAGCCGCCCTATCACCTTGTATAATGATTGTCTCTTGCCACACCACAGCACTCGTTGTCATCGTGCTACCTAACGTTCAGACAAAGAAAACGGCAAAGATTGCAAAAACGGCGACAAAATGTACTCCAGTACACTGCGCTGACCTGTGACAATCCCTGCGGTAACTAAAACACCAGGCGATAACTTGTAGCGATTAGATCCTTTAATAAAAAAGTCCTGATCGAGAATCAACCGCACAACGTAATACACATCACCCTCTTCCGTGGTAATAGTATCTGGACTGATTGACGCAACCGTGCCCATCAAACGTCCATAATGGCTCGCTTCGCCAGAAGCCAACTGAATAAACGCTTCTTGACCTTGTTGAATATGACCAACATCTTGCGGCGGCAATTTAGCCTCAACCACCAAACCATCTTTACCCGGCACCATATCGATTACCGTGCCGCCCGGTGCAACTACACCGCCTTCGGTCACCACATAACGATTTTTAATAATGCCATCCATCGGCGCACGCAATACTGTTCTTTCTAAGCTGTCTTTAAATTTCTTAAGACGTTGAGTCCCTTCATCTAACTGAGAACGCGCATCAGACAAAGACGCGTTCACTTCTTCATTGTATTTGTCCTGAATGGACTTTAAATTGCTTTGAGCTTGCGCAAAAGACGCTTTAGATTTTGCCAAGCTTGCTTTGCCTTCCGCAATATCGCTCTCGAGTTTATTAAGCTCTTTCAAGCTGTTTATATGGTCATAACGATTACTCAGAGCATTACTCAATAGCTCCTTCTCTATGGCATTTTGCTCCTTCACCAGCTTCAACCGCTCTTCACTAAATTGAATACGCGTCGCTATCTCTTTAATCGCTTGCTGACGCACATTCATCTCTTCTTGCTGCGCCTGCAAAGCACTATTTAATTGACTCCGACGAGCATAAAACAAGGCTTCACTGCGTTTTACCGATTGTGGATTCGCCTGAGCAAACGTTTCATCAAACACTAATTTACCCGTACCCTGCACTTCTGCTTGCAAGCGAACTTTATCCGCCGTTAATGAATTAACACGTGACAACATTTCACCATAAGAAGAACCACTGTTCGTCGTTTCCAACTCCACCAAGGCTTCACCTTTCACTACATGTTGGCCTTCCTGAACCAAGATTTTGCGAACAATACCACCTTCTAAATGCTGGATCGTTTGTACTTTATTCACCGGCTCAACCGAGCCGTTCGCCATACTTACCACATCTAGCGGACTCACGGCAGCCCAAACAAAAAAACCAATAAAACCAGCAATCAAAATAACCAATAAACTGCGCTGAGTTTTACTCACCTGCTCTAACGATTCGTACGCGGATTTGTTTTCCTGACTCATGCAAACAACTCCTTCTCAACGACCGGAGCAGGGCTTGGGCGAACCGCCGCTACTTGCATAGCATGGCTTTCATCCAAATTAATAAATTTAGCACCCGCTTTTAACGGCTGCATAAACTGCGAAATAATAATCAAAGTACGTTTCTCTTTTGCCAACTCGGCCAAGACTTTTTGCATCATGGTAATGCCCGCTTTATCCAAACCTTCTAATGGCTCATCAATCACCACCAACTGGCCCTGAGAAAGCAACGCACGCGCAAAAGCAATACGACGACGAATCCCCAACGCCAAATTTCGGCCACGCATTTGGATCTCCATGTCCAAACCATCAGGGTGTTGATCCAACCATTCTCCCAAGCCGACTTTACGAATCATCTCAGCAATTTGCACATCTTCCAGCGACGCATTCATTAACGTCATATTCTCTCGCAAGGTTCCAGGCAACAGATCTGGATCCTGTGGTAAATAAACCAACTGCTCTCGCCACCAATGGGCATTCACTTGGCGCAGCTCCACACCATCAATGGCAATACTGCCACGCAAGGGTTGAACCAAACCGGTTAACATACGTGCTAAGGTGGTTTTGCCCTTACCGTTACTGCCTGTCACCGTTAGGGTTTCACCTGCCTCTAGCTCAAAATTCAGATTCTCGTACACCATCAAAGGCGAATTTGGATAAGCAAACATCGCCTGCTTAACACTCACCTTGCCTTTAAAACTTGGCAGTTTAGTGCCTTTTTGCGTTTCTTCCGGCAAGGCAATAAATTCATTTACGCTATCAAAAGCACGCACCGCGTTTAACCACATCGGCATTTGCTGAATCGGCTGACTAATCAACATAATCAAACGCGCCGATAAAATATTTGCACCGATCAACACACCAAAGTTCAACTCCCCGTGAACCGACAACGCTGCCCCCACAGAGATAACAAGCACCGACATAAAAACCGTCGCATTACGCACCTGACTTTGCATTTTTTCTTGTTGCAGCTGTAGATTATGTCGCGACAATCGGCTCTCGCCACTGCCGTCCGCCACACGTTCTGCCAACCAGTCTTGAGCGTTATTAATACGCACCGCTTCCGTCAGCTCGGCATTTTTTAACAACACATTGTATTTACCCTGATTAGTTTGATGATCCGAGGTAATAGATTTCATGCGATGGGCACTCATGCCCAACATCACTAACAACACCACCACAACTAACAACACACACAAGGCTAACTGCCAAGCCAAAGCAAACAACACCGCCAGCAACAACAAAGCAAAAGGCATGTCCAACAAGGCCAATACTGGCTGCGGGCTAACCGCCTGACCGATTCGCTCCAACCAGGTTGTCGTGCCGCCGTCTGCTGCCGAATTAAGATGCGACTGCAACGCACCACTGCGCGCATTCAGCAAAGTATGACTGACCTTTTCAGACAACTTACGCGATTCCACCGCACACAAAGAAGACGCAATTTTAAACCGCGCACGACGCAGAAACATTTCCACGCAGATACCCACCAAGGCCCCCGTGGTCAGGGTGTACAACGTACTGTCCACACCATGAGACAAATATCGGCCATAAACCAACATCACAAACACCGTCGAAGTTAAGCCCAAAATATGGATCACCAAACTGCTCAGCACCATATAAAGATTCAAATCTGACCGAGCCCACAAAGGGGCTAATAACGCGCGCATACAAAAGCCTTTAAAATTAAAAATATTGCTCGGAACCCACCAGAGGAAATAAATCCTCGTCTTCCACATCATCGGTGACGTTATTCGTCTCCAACATAGGCTCCGCAGCCGATGCTGACCTTTCACCTGTGCCTTTCTGCGTTAACGCCACCGCCTTGTCCGTTTGGCCAGTTAGTTCATACGCCTTAATCAAATTATCACGCCACTCTTTTTGCCATGGCAAGGTTTCCAATGCCGATTCAACCAGCTTGATACCTTCTGCCATGTGGTTTTTCCTGAAATACACCAAGCCTGTAATATACTGGCAAGCCGCATGATTCGGGTTATGATGCAGCATTTTTTTAAAACAAGTTTCCGCCTCATCCAGTTCATCTTTATGAAAATGCGCCACACCAGACGTCAGAAAACCCGGCTCAGGCAAGGTCAGCATCTCAATAGGGTCAAACTCAATCGGTGCGTTTGTACCCTTAATCAAAGGCGCTAACTTATCTTGGTAATTCACCCATTTTGCCTTGGACGTTTTATACAAAGGCTGACGCACCTGCCAGACGCTGGCAGTTTTTACCGAGCGCTCTAACTCATTAAATTTCAATACCTCGGGCTGCCATTCCACGCCAATGTAATCCAACATTTTGCGCGCTGAACCTTCCAAATCTTCCACCACATCTTCGTAGCGAATTTCTAAAATTTGGTTGGGAAATACCTGATTCCAGTGATGCATCATCAAATTATGATCCGCCAACTGCTCACCAATATTGGTCATGTCGTAGGCAAAGCCCATGCCGCAATGCTTGGCTTGGTAATCGGTAAAATAATTCGACAGGGCAATATCGCGAGGATCACGACGAACCGAAATGATACGAGCGTTAGGGAAAAGAAACTTGATCAAGCCCACATTTTCAAAATTATGCGGTAATTTATCGACAATATGCTTCGCCTCAGGCGCATAAGCTTGCAGCTCTTTAAGCACGTTATTAGCCACACCTTGGCAAACATACGCATCCATGTCATCAATACAATCGGGAAATTCACGTCCAGAACCCACATGACGCTCCCAACGATTTAAGCCTTGTATCACGTTAGGAATCACCCCCAATTCACCGGCACCAAAAATATCACTGTGCCCAGCGATAATCTGTTCCACCAAGGTGGTGCCTGAACGCGGCATACCTAAAACAAACACCGGCAAAGTCGACGCCACACCGCAGTCCGCCCTGTGTTCATACAAGGAAGCCGAAAACGCATAACGCATACGTGCACAACGGTTACGGTGATCTTTCGGGTCGTATTTCAAAAAACGCAAACTCGCGGCATTCGCCTGTTCGGCCATCTCAAACGCCTTGTGGTAATCTTTGCGCTTTTCCCACGCGGCCGCGAGTTGAAATAACAAGCTGGAGCGCATGGAACCTTCCATGCTTGGCAACTTAGCGGCTTTTTCCAGCTTCTCTAGTGTTTCCACATCGTCAGGAAAACGGCGCGCATTGATTAAGGCGCTGTAGCCCTTGGTTGGGTCCACCTCTTTGATTTTTTCAAATAATTCAACCGCCGCATCGATCTGACCTTGTTGCATCCGTTGCTGACCCAAGCCAGACAAAGCCGGCAAGAAATACGGCCGCTCGGCCAATACTTCACAAAATAACGCCTCCGCTTTATCAAACGCCTGTGCATCCGATTCCACCAAGGCCAAGGCATTCTTTGCTTGCAGTCGACACAACTCGATCTTCTCGGCACTGTGTTCCGCACCCACTACCATGGCGTCGGCCAATGTCACAGCCTTTTCCGCCGCATGGCGCGCCTGAGAATCTAACGAATGCAAACAGGCACTGGACAAATTCACCCACAACGCACTGTTGTCTTTATCTTGCGCAATCGCACGACGAAGATAAGCAATCGCCGGCATGGTCAAGCCCTGTACCTGAGCCAATTCAGATAAAGCCAATAACAACGCCACATTATCTGGAAGGTTTTTTAATACATCTTTTAAATAGGATTCGGCGATGCCATGCTGGTCATGCTCGGCCAACAAGGTCGCGTATTCTTTGCCCCAAAAAACCGCCTTTTCTTCGTCAAAACCGTGCTGATCGTCTGCGGAATCTTTTGATGAGGTTAGCCATTGCTCCGCGGCGGCGTATTGTTCGCTGCTCACCCACCATTGTAATTGCAAACGATAAAGCCGCGTTTCATAGACTTCGAACACAGTATCGGACAATTCATCTTGCTGAGCCTGCAAACAAACAAACGCCTGCGCGATCAGTTCATCGATTGCTGCTTCTTTAAGCAAGGACAAAACCAATTGCAAACGGTTCAGGTGCACCGTCATACGCCCCGGCGACAAACGCACAGAACGCTCGAACAAAGCCAGCGCCTCTTCAGCGTCACCTTGTGCCATGCAGCACCAAGCCAAACGCGCCAACGCCAAATCATGCTCTGGGGCATCCGCCACCAGTTTTTCTAACAGCGAACGCGCCTTATCTATTTGATGACAAGCAATATACACAGCCGCCAAATCACACAACACATCCTGATCATAATGCGCGGTTTGCGCTTCTACCAAGGTCATGCTGTTCGTCAAGGCATCACGTTCGCCCAAATGGGCATAAGCCAAGCTCAGCAACACCCGTGCCGCCCTATCGTCAGCGTCTTTTTCTAACAACGCCAAACAAGCCGTTTTTAACAAATCAAAGGTTTGACGCTCGACACAGCGGCGCAATACGGAAATATCTTCTATCATAAAAAGGCTATACAATTTTGATTAACAAATACAAGGCCATGTCATACAACATAACCGCTCTGACTAAAGGACGGTAATGCTTAACACACTCCTCCACCCCGACACCATCGCACGAGCTTACCAATGGCTCTGCCAAACCCGAAAACACCACCCGCCCAATGCTGACATTTGGCATTTTCGCTTTCATTGGCGTAAAGAAATAACACAAATAAAACAACAAATTGTCGATAAAAAATATCTATTTTCAGCCCTACAATTGATAAATAAAGCCGACGGTTCACAAGTCGCTGTCTGGTCGAGTAGAGATGCGCTAGTGTTAAAAATGCTCACCCTCACTTTGCAAGATATCTTGCCCTGTCACAAACTCTGTACCCATTTCAAGGGCCACGGTGGTGCGAAGCAATCAGTCCAAACCACCCATGACCGGATCAACAGTGGTCAATACGGCTATGTCATCCGTACCGATATCAAGGGCTATTATGCCAACATTCAAAAGCGGCCATTAATAGACCAACTTGCCCAACACATCCATTGCCCCATCATCCTCAACCTAATGAGCCAATACCTTCATTACAGTGTAGAAAACGGGGGTAACTTCCACACCCCAACCAAAGGTATTAGTCGTGGCTGCCCACTCAGTCCTCTGATGGCGGGATTTCAGTTATACGAAGTAGACCACTACTTCGGCAAACAAAAACGCCTGCGCTACACCCGTTACATGGATGATTTTTTAATACTGTGCTCCACTCGTTGGCAATGCCGGCGAGCGGTTAAAGCACTCAATCAATTTTTTGATGCCTTTGGCTTCAAGCAACACACTTCGCCGGCTTTATGAGCAAGCAAGGCGTTCTAAGCAACCACCTGATGCAATAGAACGCCGAGTGGCAAAGTACCGAATCCGCTGGCAGCGCTGGCTGCAAAGCGGATTGACAACGACGCTGCCAATAAAGATAAGCGACTATGACATCGGCTGCGAATTGGCGATTGACGTGGGTAAGGCGGTCTTATAATTTTCGGAAAAATTAGCACCTCGCTCCTGGTTCGGCACGCTGGCCCAGGCACTCTGACCAACCTCTGCTAAACGCACGTTTGACGCCGTTGACCCCACCCCTCGCTTCTCCAATCCACTCTTAGAAAATGCAACCACACGCGCGCGCGCTGACTGCCAGTAAACTCCGTACGAGTTCGCCCAAACATTGGTCACGTCGTTATTGTACTTGCCCTTGACGGCCCCATCGCTGCCAACCAATACGACCATATCGTCCCTGCCGATCGAACCCCACCCCCCCCACCGCGACCCTGTCGCCAGGGTGCTAGATCCCGTCGCAACACTATCAACGACCAAATAAATCGTGTACGACGTATTCGCATCAAATACTCTGCCGCTGTGATCACTTGACTCCCCTGATGTAAGATTGAACACCACCACAGTCGGGTCATACAGGACCTGAACATTATCCGTGTTTTCGTTTCCGGCTCGGTCCTCCGTGGCCCCCGCCGCGGTGGTAACAGCGTCTCCGTATTTAACAGTCGCCCCAGTGCCAAGCGTGATTGTGTATGAGGCCGCATAGCCATCATCCGTCGCGTCTACGGCCTTGACCGTTGCGCCTACGCCCCAAGTATGACTGTTTGTAAGCGCGAACTGACTAAGATCTGCCTCGGACGAAAATAGGTCGCCCACCTTAACCGCTTCACTAAAGGAGATTGTCACCGTATCGCCAGCATCTAACGTTCCTGTTCCAGCGCCGTTGGAAATATCTACAATAATTGGGTTTTCCTCCGCCGCTGTTGGGTCTGTTGTGTCTAGCGTGTAAGTCCATTCTTGCTCTTTACTGACGTTACCCGCGGTATCTCGCACTTGAGCTTTCACGGTATGAGTGCCGGACTCTAACTGTAACTCGCCTAAATTCACTGCTTTGCCATCTACAGCTCCGCTTGCATCGACCCAAAAAGAAGTCTCGTTTTGCAAAATCCACAATGACTCACCCTCAGCTAATGCATTGATTAAAGTGCCAGTCACTGTTTGAGATTCTTGGTTGGTAATCAGATCAGTCGTCGAACTGCCGGTATCCTTGCTAAAGGTCAAACTTTCCACCTTATTAGTGGGGGCTGTTGTGTCTAGCGTGTAAGACCATTCTTG
>NZ_KZ454901.1:0-38065 GCF_002792415.1 Marinomonas sp. BSi20584 | reverse complement strand
AGGTTCGAATCCTGCTCCCGCAACCATTTCAATAAAGATTCAAAGAATAATCTCCCTAAATCGTAGGTTCACTTTTAAGTTCAAACAAGTGCTCCCGCAACCATTTCAATAAAGTTCAAAGATCAATTACCCTAAATCGTAGGTTCACTTTTAAGTTCAAACAAGTGCTCCCGCAACCATTTCAAAATTCGTAGGTTCACTTTTAAGTTCAAACAAGTGCTCCCGCAACCATTTTAAAAAATTGTGCTATCCCTTTTCTCGTTAATGTATATGTATTCATTTATTTATAAATCTATTTGTAGTCGTTGATCTATTGGTGGTGGGCATGAGCTTTCGCGGACGATGAGCTGTGTGGGCAAGGTCATTTCTGGGTTTGGTTTTTTGCCTGATAATATGTCGAGTAATAACTTCATCGAAGTTTCACCGATCAATTGTCGTGGCTGATGAATCGTCGTTAATTCAGGCACGCAATACTCGCTCATTGCTAAGTTATCAAAGCCAATAACAGATAGTTCGCTGGGTACTGGAATGTTCATTTCTCTGGCTATTTTGAGCACGCCAATTGCTGCTTCGTCGCTGTGGCAAACAATCGCTGATGGTTTGTTTGGTAGCGATAATAGTTGTTTACCAAGATTGTAACCGGCGATGAATGAAAGATCACCTTCCATTATGTATTCATCCGTCACAGGGATTTTCCATTTTTTCATGGTTTCTGTGTGACCATTTACACGAGCATTGTAGACAGGGGTACTTCTTTTTCCTGTAATGCAGGCTATTTTGTAGTGCCCCATCATAATTAAATATTCAACGCCTTTTTTGGCGCTGTAGTGATTGTCGATGTGAACTGTTGGTACAGGAATGTCAGAAAAGTATTCACCAGCGATAACAATGGGGAGTTTTACTTCGCCAGCACTGTTAATAATCATAGATTCAGGTACATCAGAAGAAAGAGATAATACGCCATCTACCTGCTTACTTTCGAATAACTCAAAATAACTGCGTAGTCGTGATGACTCATTGCCAGCATCACCAATTAATAGCTTGTAACCATGTTTATGAGCGAGTGCTTCTATGCCATGAACAACCTCTGAAAAGAAGGTGCTGTCTATGTTAGGAAGAACAACAACAATGGTTTTTGACTCACTTTTACGTAAGCTTCGGGCAAGCCCGTTTGGAGAATAGCCTACTTCTGAGGCGGCTTTTTCTACTTTTTGGCGAGTGGTAGGAGATACCATTTCTGGGTTGGCTAATGCTCTAGATACCGTTGCAGTTGATACTCCCGCTAGCTTTGCTACATCTTTAACTGTGGCCATAAGAGTCCAAAAGCAAGAAGAAATAAAGAATAGTAGCGCCCAAATGCATAGCCTTTTAACGGTGAGTTTTTATGATTGCACATCTTACCAAACTCTCTGCCTATGCGCAGCGGCTATTCCTCAGGAAAATAGTGTTGTAAGAACTAAGTCATTAGAGCAAAAGCTCTAATGACTTAGTGTTAATAATACTGCTTAGTAAGCGGCGTCTTTAAAGTAATAATCCGCAGCGTTTTCTTTCGTCACCAAGTCTGCGCCTAAAATGACGCGAGATGGTTCGTGGTATAAATAACCAAGTTTTTCGTGTTTGACGCCATGAACAGCAAGAGCAATGCCGGACGCAATCATAGATGGGCTATAAGTGACCGTTGCACGTACCATTTTATTGCCTGATTGAATCATTTCGATGATGTCTTTAGAGCCTGCGCCACCCAATACGGTTTTGATATCAGTACGACCTGACTCTTCAATGGCTTTTAAAACACCTTTCAGCATGTCGTCATCTTGGCACCATACTGCGTCAATTTTAGGATGCTTCTGCAAGAAGTTTTCCATCACTGATAGCGCTTTTTGTGTAGACCAATCACCTGGTTGAGAGTCAAGGATTTTGATATTTGGGTAACCAGCAATAACGTCGTTAAATGCATCGACACGTTGTTTGTTGATAGGAATTTGTAAGCCTTCAATCACTACAACATTGCCCTTGCCAGACATTTCTTTGGCTAACCATTGGGCACCAACACGACCTAGACCGGCGTTATCTCCAGCAATGAAGACATTTTGAGCAGGGTGGGCAAGTTCACGGTCTACTACAACCGTATAGATACCTTCGTCGTAGGCTTCTTCAATGACTTTTTGTAAGGTTGCTGGGTTGTGAGGAAGGATAACCAAAGCATCAATGCCCTTGATCATTAAATCTTCTACATCGCCCACTTGTTTTGAACCCGAGCTTGACGCAACGACGAAAAATTCGATGTCTTTTTCTTTTGCTTTTAAATCTGCCGCTGCTTTATTTGCCCACCAAAGTAGCCCTGCAGTCCAACCGTGGTCTGCAGATGGCACACTTATACCAATTTTGTATTTTGCAGCGTAGCTTGTGCCAACAAAGGCAAACAGCATAGTAAACACTGCGATTAGTCTCATGATTTTATTTTTATACTTCATGGATACTCTCCGTTTTACATTGATTTAATAGTGAACAAAACGCCTGTTTTGCTCGGATTCTTGTTTTTCTTCTTTGGTTTGCATAGTAAGAAAAACCAAGCCTTTAACGGTCGCCCTTAAATTGCACTAAAACCGCAGTCAAAATAACGAGACCTTTAACCATGCCTTGTAGATAAGGCGAGATGCCCATTAAATTCAGCATGTTATTGATAATACCTAAAATGATCGCACCGATGACGGTGCCCCAAATGGTGCCTTTACCGCCAGATAGAGCCGTGCCGCCAATAACAACCGCTGCAATCGCGTCTAGCTCATAAAACAACCCTGCATCGCCTGGGCTGACGGAATTTAAGCGCGATGCTAATAAAACAGCAGATATACCAACTGATACCCCGGCAATTAAAAAAGTTAGAAAATATACCCAGCGCACTTTAATTGCAGAATAAGATGCTACTTTTGCGTTTGAGCCTACAGCGCAGACATGGCGTCCAAATGCGCTGTGTTTTAGTAAGATATGATAGGCAACAGCCAACAGTAGAAAGACCCAAACAGGGTAGGGAATGGCCCATAAGTAACCGCCACCAATATCCGCGAAATGTTGATTTTGAGAGACCATTTCCCCCGCATCACTGATATATAGTGTCATAGAGCGAAAAATGGACATGGTGGCGAGAGTGGCAATAAACGAAGCTACTTTACCACGTGTAATGACTAGCCCATTTATCGCACCAAATACACCTCCTAGAGCGATGGCTGAAGAAACTGCCATTGCAACTGCCCACCAACCATCGCCAGCACCATTAATGATCATGATGGACAGTACGCCAACCAAAGCCACCATTGAGCCAACGGATAAATCGATTCCGCCGGCGATGATGACGAATGTCATACCCAAGGCAATAATGCCGGTATAGGAAACCTGTCTCAATACGTTGGTAATATTGCGCGGCATTAAAAAATGCTCGCTGGCAATGGACGAAAACAGAACTAATAAAAGCAATGCGATAAAGGGCGCGTAAGTTGCTATATCTAGTCGTTTTAGGCGCGTGATCATGGGCGATAATTCGAACATGGCCATAGTGAATCCTCGTGTATTCTTATTGTTTTTTGCACCTGAGCTTATGAAAAAGCACGGCGTCGTTTTTAATTTACGTTTAGTCATTAACAGCTTTTCAAATTAGGCTTGAGCCATGGTTTTTAAACCTGCCGCGTAATACATGATCTCTTTTTCATTGATGGCATCTCCGGTGAGCTCTCCCATGATCTGACCGGATCTCATTACCATGACGCGATGTGATAAGCCCATGACTTCTTCCAGTTCTGACGAAATCACAATGATGGACACACCTTGTTCGGTCAGTGAGCGTATAAAATGGTATATCTCTTTTTTGGTATTCACGTCGATGCCTCGAGTTGGTTCATCCAAAATGAGGATGTTCGGGTGAGTGTCCATCCATTTTGATAAGTATACTTTTTGCTGGTTTCCACCACTTAAGTTGGCCAAGTTTGAATGCAAAGACGCCGCCTTTATGTCGAAGCGTTTAACGTATTCTCTCGCAACTTGATTCTCTTTTTTATGCTGAATAAGTCCTCTCACATAAGAGGAAAGCGAAATGAGGGTGATGTTCTTTGGTATATCAAAATTCATGATCAAGCCTTTACCTTGGCGATCTTCTGATAGGTAGGCTAGGTTGTAAGACACCGCATCTGCGATCGAATTGATTACTGCTTTTTTTCCATTTATTTCAATTTCACCGCTGTCTTTTTTACGCAGTCCCATTACCGCTTCGGCAGTCTCTGTTCGACCCGCGCCGATTAGGCCAGCAAAGCCAAGCACCTCACCTTTTTTGAGGTCAAAATTGATGTCTTGTAACACCCCTTTGATTGATAGGTTACTTACTTTAAGTACGACTTCATCAGTATGTTCTGTACGCTGAGGATAGATTTGGTTTAATTCACGGCCCACCATTTTACGAGCCATGTCTTCTTCATCTATTTCTGCAACGTCATCCACACTAACGAGGTGGCCGTCACGTAAAATGGCCAAACGATCACAAAGTAGCTTCACTTCTTTTAGTTTGTGAGAGATGAATATAATGGTGACACCACGTTGTTTTAGTTTTTCCACCAAGCTGAAAAAGATATCCACTTCGTGATCAGTTAACACTGTCGTGGGCTCATCCATAATTAGGATACGTGATTCATTAACGAGCGCCTTGGCAATTTCTACCATTTGCTTTTGTGCCACACTAAGATGCTCTATTAATGCATCTGGGCTTAAGTCGGTTTCTAACTCTTTGAGAAGTTCACTGGCTCTGTCACGCATCACCGATTTGTTGAGCAAAAAGCCCTTTTTAATTTCGTTGCCAAGAAAGATGTTTTCAAACACATTTAGGCTACTAATTAGGTTAAATTCTTGCGGTATCATGGCAATGCCTAGACGTTTTGCATCCGCGGTAGACTGGATTGATACCTCGGAACCATCGATCTTAATACTGCCCGATGTTTTGGTATAAATGCCGCTAATAATTTTGAGAAGGGTCGATTTCCCAGCGCCATTTTCTCCCAGCACACCGAGCACTTCACCAGCAAAAATATCCAGCGTGATTTTGTGTAAAACACGCACACCAGAGAATTCCTTAACAATGCCGCGAATTTGCATAATGGGGTCATTCATTTGCTTTGACTCCTAGTTACTGGTCATTGGCTTTGAGAGCGTGTTGTCTTCTAGAGAGTGCCATGTACTGTTATTAGCAGATGATGCCAACACAGCAGTTATGAATTTCATTCCGTCAACACCATCATCAATACTAGGAATAAAACCCTGAACTGAACGCACATCAGCACCCGCTTCAATGGAATGAATCGCAGCAGCAATGTCGACGTATAGATTGGCAAAACCTTCTAAGTAACCTTCAGGGTGACCTGCTGGAATTCGGGAAAGGCGGTTGGCTTCTTCGCCAGCGCCGTGTCCGGCTCGGGTGATTTTCTGAATAGGCTCACCAAATAGTGAAAGCCATAATTCGTTAGGGGATTCTTGAGCCCATTCGATGCCTGCTTTTTCTCCATACAGGCGAATTTTCAAACCATTTTCATTACCAGGAGCAACTTGGCTAGACCACAACATGCCTTTTGCTCCACCATCAAAGCGCAGCATGGTGTGAACGTTGTCATCCAAGCGGCGGCCATCAACAAAAGCCGTTAAATCTGCAGATACCTGTTGAACTTTTTGCCCAGAAATAAAACAAGCTAGATTGAAAGCGTGGGTTCCAATGTCTCCTAAGCAACCAGCCAGACCAGATTTTTCTGGATCTGTGCGCCATTTTGCCTGTTTGTTATTTGTGTTTTCAGCTTGATCTGTTAGCCAATCTTGGGCGTATTCCACTTGAATTACGCGCAATTTTCCTAGTACGCCAGTATCAACCAAATGTTTGGCGTGCCTAACGAGAGGGTAGCCAGTGTAGTTGTGAGTAAGGGCAAAAAATGCGCCAGATTTTTCCACTAGGGCTTTTAATTCTAAGGCTTCGTTTAGATCTTTCGTTACGGGCTTATCACAAATGACGTGAATACCTTGCTCTAAAAATGCTTTTGCGACAGGGTAGTGCATGTGATTTGGTGTGACGATAATCACCGCCTGAATACCATCTTTGCGCTGTTTCTCTTTTTCTGCCATAACAGAGAATGATGAGTAGGAGCGTTCTTGATCAATACCAAGCCGAAGTGCCGAAGCGAGAGCTCTATCAGAGTCAGAAGATAAAGCGCCAGCAACCAATTCAAAGCCATCGTCAATACGAGTTGCAATACGATGTACCGCGCCAATAAAAGCACCATCACCGCCGCCTACCATACCAATGCGGATACGTTTGTGAGTCATGTTGTTGTCCCTCTATTTCAAACCAAGAATGCGTCGATTAGTTTCGTTATCAATGCCACTGCTGGCGAAGTCATCAAAGGCGCGCTCAGTGACGCGAATTAAATGATCGTTGACAAACTTGACGCCTTCTTCGGCTCCGGCTTCTGGATGTTTCATACAGCATTCCCATTCGATTACAGCCCAACCGCCAAAATCATATTGAGTGAGTTTCGAAAAAATACCCTTGAAGTCGACTTGTCCATCGCCTAAAGAGCGAAAGCGTCCTGCACGATCTATCCAGCTTTGGTAACCGCCATATACGCCTTGTCTGCCAGTGGCATTAAATTCAGCGTCTTTTACATGGAACATCTTGATTCGTTCATGGTAAATGTCGATGAACTGCAAATAGTCGAGTTGTTGTAAAACGAAATGAGAGGGATCAAATAGAATATTAGCCCGCGGGTGATGATTGGTTGCCGCTAAGAATAAGTCGAATGTAACGCCGTCATGAAGATCTTCTCCCGGATGAATCTCATAACAAACATTGACGCCGCAGCGGTCAAATTCATCAAGTATTGGAATCCAACGATTGGCTAATTCTTCAAAGCCAGCTTCGACCAAACCAGCAGGTCTTTGTGGCCAAGGGTAAAGATAAGGCCAGAGTAGGGCACCAGAAAAAGTGGCGTGATTTGTTAGTCCTAAATTCTTAGAAGCTTGTGCGGATTTAAATAGTTGATCAACCGCCCATTGTTGACGAGCTTCTGGGTTACCTTTGACATGGTCTGGCGCAAAGCCATCGAACATATCATCGTAGGCAGGATGAACAGCGACTAATTGTCCTTGTAAGTGTGTAGACAGCTCGGTTACCACCATACCGTGCTTGGCGAGAGTGTCCTTAATATATTTGCAGTACTTAAGATCGCTTGCAGCTCTATCTAAATCAAACAGTCTTTGATCCCAAGTGGGTATTTGTACCCCCTTGAACCCGAGGTTTCCTGCCCATTCTACAATGTTTTCAAACGTATCGAATGGTGCTTCATCGCCTGCAAATTGAGCGAGAAAAAGAGCTGGACCTTGTAAGGCTTGCATAATAATAACCCCCATATTTATTTTTATTTGAGTGGTGTTTTATGTTTGTAATCGATTACATTTAAGTTCATAAAAAAAGACTTTTCAATGTATTTTGTAAAGTCTTTCTGAATTATTTGGCTTGAGTATAGTGATTTTAATGGCTAAGTAAATGGATTTTAGCGATCAATTAGTGCGATTTTATGTATATTGAGTGTTAATGGAATGAAATGCATTACAAAAAACAGTGGTTTTGTGCTTACCATATGAGAGCTTTTTATAAGAAAAAACTATTTACCAGCGAGCAAAGCAGCCACATGACAATAGCGTAGTGAACGCTATTAGTTACGATGGTTTTTGTGGGGATTTGGTAGCGGCTTGTCATTAATAATCCCAGCCCTGTTAATCCGCTACTGCCTGCGGAAATAGCCCAAGCGCTTAGAAACAAAAAGCCTAATTGAGTTGGATCTGGGTGTAATGGCAACAGCATTGGACTCGCTATGGCGATGCTCACAACAGGATGTATTCCGATGACGCCAGCGATAATCATGATAGCGAGAGTCAATGAGAATAGCATCGGACTAAACGTAAAGCTGTCCAAATTAAAGAATTGCGGATAGCTAAGAATAATCGCACTAATGCCATTAGAAAAGATGCCGGCAGCGAGAAATAATGCAAACTGACTGCCGATTTGAGCCAGTTTGTGGTTCACAAAATGCGACAAGCTTTTCCTTCTTGATGGCGTGCGCATCAGCAGTATAGTTGCGCTTGGTGCTAACAGACAGATCAGAACCAATATGCTGATATCAGGCCAAATGAAATGAAAAAATATAACACTAGAAGCCAGAATCATAGGAATGAAGAGGCTTTCTTTACGAATGGGGTAGCCATTAAAATCACCTTTAGTGCGTCGAAAGGCTTCTGCAGTGGAAAAAATGATGGCGACTAGCCCCATAGCAAGACCTGGGATAAGTGTTTTTTGCCATTGCATTCCTGGTGCATAAATTATTGCAACGCCGGTTGCCACGAAGAAAGGTGACCACCAAGCCGCCGCGGAAAAGTTACGAGTCAATATAAACTGCTGTTCAGGAGTTAATTTTATCGCGCCTTTTATACGGTCTGCGAAGACTAGAATTACTGATAGATTAATCACTGCGCCTAATACTTGCACGCCAAGCGCCGTGTTAAATATAGCGCTGAGGCCCTTTGGTAAAGGGCGCTTTTCATCTGTTGAGCTGGTTAGATCTAAAAAAGAGACAGCAACAAACATCGCCAGCATTGGCAAATTAACCGCAAAAACCTGCTGCCACGTCATCCATGTGCCTTTTGACCCTGCAAAGAGTAAGGTTGCTATTCCAATCATCATCAGCCAAGTTACTTGTCGCTTTGCGCTTGGTGCTAAGGTATGCCACATGGCGATATTGGCTCCCCACGCCAGTAGGGTAGGCAATAACACAGGGGTCAAATGAGCAACTGACAATAGATAAAAAACCAATGTGCCGAGTACAAACCAACCTGTGTATTTTTTAAGTAGATTCATTACGAGCGAATTGTCCTTGCGTTGTTGAAGTTTTTTTCTTAACAAGAGTGATCTAAGTAACATTAAGATAAGCTTTAAATAGTGATGCATCTATAGGTGATCGGCAATAGGCTATGCGCGCTATTTATTTCTTGTCGAAGGAAGTTGTTTTTATAAACATGTATGTTTTTTTGATTTTTAGCATGTGCTGGTTGTTTTTTATACTAAATGTTTGATTCTTCAATGTATTGAGAGTATCAATATTGCACATATATTAATCGGACTTGTTCGAGTTGTAATTTTGTATGGATGACCTTCCATAATCTATAAAATGTCGTGTTGTTGGTTCATGGTGTGTTTTCTGTGTTACTACCATCAAGCAAGGAAAAGGCTAAGGCATGCAATTTTTTTTAAGGAAATTGATTCGTTATTATAGACATAACGTCGACGAAAATCTGAATAGAGAAGAAGGCTATCAACAAAGTTTTTTAGCCGGTTTTTTTGGACTGATGGGCTCCATCATTTCTTTTTTTACAGCTTTAAATAGCCTCTCCATTCAGCTTTATAGCTTAGCTATCTGTTTATTTTTAGTAAGCGCTTTATTGTTGTTATCCTTTTTTATACTCAAATCTTCTACTTATAAGCGGTTTCATAATCTTTCGCGCTATATAGCTCTTTTAGGTTTATTTTCTTTAGGTATTTATTTGATAAATTCTGGTGGTATCAATAATAGTGGTCCGCTATGGATCTGTATCATCCCTTCGGTGACATTTGCTTTCTTAGGTTTAAAGCTAGGGCTTATTGCTAATGGAGTCTTGTTTGTTATTTCATCTACTATGTTGTTTTTTCCGAGTGATGCACTTTTAGCTACAACATATTCTTATGAGTTTAAAACACGTTTGATATATGTGTTTTTAACCATAGTGGCCTTATCTGGAGTTTATGAAGCGGCCCGGCATTACTCGTTTATGCGACTAAAGTCCATGAAGGAGAAGTATGAGCATCAAGCTCAGTTTGATTATTTGACACTCTTACTAAATCGTCGAGGAATCCAAAAAATACTTAATAAAGAGCATCAGCAAAGAAAACTTACTAATAATGTTTCAACTATCGCCACTTTGGACATTGATAAATTTAAAGCCATCAATGATGAGTTTGGTCATGAAGTTGGTGATATGGTGCTTAAACATACAAGTAGAGTACTGAGTGATTGTATTCGTTCGCAAGACTCATTAGCACGTTGGGGGGGTGAAGAGTTTTTACTATTACTTCCTGAAACTGCAGAACAAGAAGCTCTCATACTGTTGGAATCGGTTCGTGAGTGCGTAGAAAAAACACCTTTTGAGCATGGCAATATTAGTATTTTTATTACCTTGAGTGTCGGACTATGTGAAACATCACCAGATGTCGATTTTAATGAAACCATTAAATTTTCTGATATCAGTTTATATCGAGCAAAACAGGCAGGACGAAATACGGTTTTTGCTTATTCACCAGAGCTCTAAGATAGAATTTTTAGATGACACGTACCTCATCTACTTGCCTTTTTATTCTGCAAAAAACAAATCTCTTACGTCAATTGCCATTAACCAGAATTTCTGAAGCCTTGCATCTCTCGATAGCGTTTTCTACATGGAGATACTTGCGAATCAGACCAAGATGCCAAATATTATCCACCCCGTGTATTTCCTGATTAGATTCATCTAAAGCGTTCTGACATTACACGGTTACATTTTTACGAAGCAGGGGTTAAAGAAAAGAGTGATATTTCTATAGATGAACAGCAATCTAAAGTCCTAAATTTCTTGTCACAGTGCTTTTTTTTAATTAGCTTGGAGCGCTGTAAAAAAGTGGGCTGTGTGAAGCGACTTGCAGAAGTGATTAGTTTGCTAGCAGATAAATTTAAATAAATGCACACTCAGTGTGCAAAAAAACATCAGAAAGAACAGTATGGTGCAAAAATGACAAAGGTTACAAAAAGCGTAGAGAAAGTAAAACTAACCCGGGAGGAGATTCAAAACAATATCCTTCAGGCGGCTATTTATGAATTTAGTCGACATGGTTTTATTGGTACTTCAACTCAGTCTATTGCTGAACGAGCTGGCCTTAGAAAGTCCCAATTACACTATTATATTGTAGATAAAGAAGATCTTTATAATCAGGTGCTTAGTAAGCTTTTTAGAGCTTGGGGGCGACTTTCTGAGTTGAAGAGTGACAGTCAAACACCCGCGGAAATATTAAAACATTACATCTATGTAAAATTACAATTTGCTTTAAAATATCCTGATCTATCAAGGGTATTTACGATGGAAATTTTATCTGGTGGTGAACGTTTAGCGCCATTTTGGCCAAGCGCCTTACATAACACTAAATTGAATTCTGAAGTAATTAATAATTGGGTGCAGCAAGGAAAAATACGATCTTTGGATGGCCGTTTATTGATGATGAATATTTGGGCATTAACACAGTATTACGCAGATTACAGAATTCAAGCAGAGCTAGTCATGTCGGCTTCTTTGGATGAATCTGATCTTCAAGACTGTTTAATAAATGAAGTGACGACCCTTATTTTAAAGGGGTGTGGACTTTAATTATTAAGACTATTAAGCGCTTTTAGTACCCCCCTTCTTTTTTCATTTCCTATAAGGTTACTTATGCAATGATTCATTAAGGACAATGAATATTGGCATACTAAATGCAAAGTTAGACCGATTGGACAAACCGGTTGGTTGATTATGAAATTAAATGAAAGAATAAAAGTCAGAGTAAGTCGGCGTGAGTATTTAACAAAGGATATTGTTCTTTATAAGCTTGAGCCTTTAGAAGGTTTAAGCTTGCCTTCATTTTCTGCAGGTTCACACATTGAAGTGCACATCTCCGAACAATTTGCACGCGCCTATTCACTCTGCAGTGATCCAGCTTTTGCTTCGGCTCATTACTGTATTGCGGTCAAGCTTGAAGACACTGGCCGTGGTGGCTCTAAGTCAATGCATAACTCTGTGTTCGTGGGGACAGAACTTAGCATTAGTCCGCCCAAAAACTTTTTCCCATTGGAAGCTAGAGCCTCTCATCATTTATTAATAGCTGGTGGAATTGGCTTAACACCTATGTTGTCGATGGCGTACAGCTTGCACTCTAAAAGTGAACCATTCACCTTGGTCGTATGTGCTAGCAGCAGCGAAAAATTGCCATTCTTCGATATCTTGAATAACTCTCCTTGGCCTATCCATTATTTCTTAAATGGTCGTGAGTCTATTGACCTAACGACCATTTTGTCCTCACTGCCCGATGATCCACATATATATTGTTGTGGGCCTGAGGGGTTGATGTCCATGGCCAAAACGAACTGTGAAGTGTTGGCGCGAGCCCATTGGCATGAGGAGCGGTTCGCAGCAAAGACCGGAGAAATAAAAAGTAATGAGTTTGAGTTATATCTGAGTGAAAGCGATCAGCGTGTTGTTGTTGAAGAAAACATGACCATGATGAACGCGCTGCGAAATGTTGGCATCCATGTTGAAAGTGTATGTGAACAGGGAATCTGTGGAAGCTGTCTGGTGCGATGGCGTGATGGTAATCCTATTCACCGTGATGAATGTCTGGAGCCTGAAGAGCGAGATGAATACGTCGCTTTGTGTTGTGCTGGATGCAACTCCTCTAGTCTTACTTTGGAGCTTTGATTATGGGACTGACAAAGAATCAATACCTTACATACGCAAGACTGCCAAAGTGGCTTTTACCTTCAGGCTGGCCAATGGAGGGAATGGCGCCGGCTTTGGCGACTATTCACATATTTGAGGGAAAGGTTCATAGCGTAGTCCCTTCTGTGCAAGACGATTCTGGAACGAATTTGTCTGGGGGGCTTGTTTTACCTGGTTTGGTTGAAGCCCATGCACATTTAGATAAAACCTTTACCATACATCGTTTAGGTGAGTTGCAGCCTGGCTTGTTAAATGCCATTCAGGCGATGAAATCGGATCAAAAGAATTGGTCATATGAAGACTTATTTGATCGAGCAGAACAAGCTTTAGAACAAGCTTATCGAAATGGTGTTGTGTTTTTACGTACTCATGTGGATTGGGTATCTGAAAACACTCCATTGGCATGGGATGTATTCGGAGATTTAGCGAAAAAATGGCAGTCTCGTGTTCGTCTTCAAAGAGTGGCGCTTATTCCTCTTGGCTTGTTGGAAAATAAGGCATGGAGTCGACAGATAGCTAACACCATTCGATTGTCTGATGACAGTCAAATGGGGGGCTTCATTCACAGTAGTAATTTTACTTACATTGGGATAAAAAATTTAATTGAGGCGGCGTCCGACGAAGCCTTGATTCTAGATCTTCATATTGATGAAGAACTCATTGATGAACCTCAAGGTTTACCCGCGTTGTTAGACATTTTGGATGGGCAGAGTTTTCATTCCAGAATCGTTTGTGGGCATGTCTGTGCCTTAAGCAGTGTAGACGAATCTGTTGCATTGACATTATTGGGTCGAGTAGCAAAACATCCTATCACTTTAGTCACTCTTCCTGGGACAAATCTACTACTTCAAGACGCGAGAACTGGAAGAACTCCCCGAAATCGAGGCCTAACGCTTGTTAATGAAGCAATGCAGCGAAACATTCCCACCATGGTCGCCACGGATAATGTTCAGGACGCTTTTTGTCATTTAGGCGAATACGACCCAGTAAAAGCCCTTCAACTTGGAGTATACAGCGGGCATTTACAACATGCTTTTGATGTGTGGTCACAATCGATTTGTCGATTTGACTGGTTGAACAGTGCGACAGATAAAAATTTTAGTTTGGTAGGTAAAGAGGCTGACTTCGTCATTTTTGATACCAAGAACGTCTCAAGTTGGCCCAGTAATATTGCGCGATTAGTTATGCGAAAAGGTCAGTTCATAACCAATACATCCATTTTTCATAGTCGTTTTGATACCCATTTCAATGATCAAAATAAAGAGGTTAATGATGAAAGATAAAGCAGAATCAGCCGGTGGTGCGCCATTAGCAAAATATGCAGCCAGTAAGCGAGTAGGGGACTTTGTGTTTCTTTCCGGTGTGATTGCAGTTGATCCAAAAGCACAAATTATTGTGAATGGATTTGATGACATTCCAGCAGAAGCGGCCAATTTAATTGGTCGTACAGGTGAGTTTTCTACGGATTTTAAACAGGGTCCGATTTTGGCACAAAGCTGGTATGTGCTCAATGCGATTAACGAGCACATGATTCGCGAGGGAGGGAGCATCAAGGATGTATTCAAATTGGTTCAGTATTTTAAAAATCTAGATCATTTTCCTTATTACAGCCAAGTTCGTAAGCACTTTTTTTTGGATGAATTACCCATTTCTACCGTTGTTGAAGTGAGTGGCATGTTGCCAAGCAAAGAGATGTTGATCGAAGTAGAAGCTACGGCTTATTTACCCATTTAAAGAACGAAAGCTATATAGCTGGTTAATAAACAGAGGTGTCTTATGTTGCACGGATTTACTCCAAAAGAGCGTTTTTTACCCTATTTGAGTTGGGTTGATATAGACGCTTTGGAAGACAAAGAAAATATTGTGATTGTTTTACCAGTAGGGGCTATTGAACAGCACGGGCCGCATCTTCCATGTTCTGTCGATGCCACTGTTGCAGCAGGGGTGGCTGGAAAAGCGCTATCACTTTTACCTAATAATATCCCTGCTTACGGTATACCTCCCATTATCTATGGTAAGTCAGATGAGCACATTCATTTCCCTGGGACGATAACCTTGAATGGAGAGACGCTTCTGCACATGGTGCAAGAAATAGGAGAGTCTGTTTATCGTGCAGGGTTTAGAAAATTACTCATGGTCAATGCGCATGGCGGTCAGCCTCAACCTTTGGAAATGGCCGCTCGGGAGCTGCGCTTGCGTCATGGTGACTATATGGTAATTGCCCGTTCTGCATGGAGTGTGGCCCATGATAGTAGTTTCTTTTCAGATAAAGAGAAGCAGCTGTCTATGCACGCAGGACACGGTGAGACTGCCATCATGATGGCTTTGGATCCAGACTCAGTGAAGATGGAAAGAGCTGAAGCAAGCTATCCGCCACCATTTCCATGTCCGACGCTAACCACTGGAAGACCTGCTGCGGCATGGGCCAGTTATGATTTTGGCCCTACTGGTGTGATTGGCGATCCTACAATGGCGACTTTGGAGCAGGGCCAACAATTGTTGGCACAATTAGGAGGGCAGTGGGCACAGGCAATCACTGAAATTTATCAAGCAGACTGGATGAAGCGCCAAGAGGTTTCTTGGGGCAGAGGTCATTATCAAGGTCATATTCAGAGTCGAAAGTAAGATCATTTTTTATTGTGTTATCAAGCATGAAATTAGGAGAGAACCATGAGTCTATATGAGATAAGTAAGAAATCTTTTTCTAATGTACTTTCTGTTGCCGCACTAGTATCTACCACTATCTGCACGACACATGTGATGGCAGCGCCGACGAAGTTTACCTTTATAACCAACTGGTATGCTCAAGCTGAACATGGTGGATATTATCAGGCTCTTGCCGAGGGACTTTATAAAAATGCGGGGCTTGATATGACAATTCGTATGGGGGGTCCACAAGTCAATAATCTACAACTACTTGCAGCAGGTAAAGCTCAGTGTGCGATTGTTGATGATATTGGTGTGATGATGGCTCAGAAAAGAGGCATTCCGGTAAAAATGGTAGCGACAAGCTTCCAGTTTGATCCAACGGTTGTTATTACCCATAGTGATATTGATACATTAGAAGATCTGAAAGGGCACACTGTACTTATTGCTAGCAGTTCACAATCGAGCTGGTGGCCATGGGCAAAGAAAAAGTATGGCTTCACCGACGCTATGAGCCGCCCTTATACCTTTAATATTCAGCCATTTATGCTTGATAAAACCGTTGCTCAACAAGGTTATATGACCTCTGAGCCTTATGCCATGCAAGAAGCAGGGGCAGATTTTAAAAGCTTCCTGATAGGTAAAGAAGGTTACCCACCTTATGGAAACTCGATTGCTTGTCGGACTGAGGTTATTGAGCAGCATCCAGAAGAAATAAAAGGTTTTATTGACGCTTCTATGCAGGGGTGGAAAACGTATTTAGCTTCTCCAGCTAAGGGTAATGAGTTAATCATAAAAGATAACCCGAATATGACAGAAGACCGAATTGCATACGCGGTGAACTTATTAAATAGCTCTGGCATCGTAACGGGTGGCGATGCACAAACCAAAGGAATTGGGTATATCAGCGACAGCCGTATGAAAAAAACTTGGGACATGGCAGTTGGGAATAATTTGTTTAGCGCTTCAGATGTAACGCTTTCAGAAGTTTACACCACTGAATTTGTTGATGCAGTGAGAGTGATGCCATGAGTATAAATGCAGTCATCAAAGCATTTGATCATTCAGAGCAAATGCTTGAGGAGCATCCGCAAAATGATGGCGTTGCTCCCGCCATTGAATTGTTATCTACCGACAAAGTTTATAACAATGGAACTAGAGCGTTATTGCCGGTGGATTTGAAAATCAAACAAGGGGAGTTTGTCACCTTATTGGGGCCTTCTGGGTGTGGAAAAAGTACCTTGCTAAAAATGGTGGCAGGTCTTGAAGAACCGAGTGATGGTCGACTTTTGTTATGGCGAAAACCTATTAATCAGCTGGCTAATAATGGCCGTACTTTGTCTTTTGTTTTTCAAGAAGCTTCATTAATGGCATGGCACAGTGTACGAAAGAATGTTCGTCTTGCACTTGAGTTAGAAGGCGTTAAAGGCAAAGAGGCAGATGAGCGGGTTGAAAAAGTACTTAAGCTGGTTGGATTAGAAAAATTTTCCGAAGCGTTACCGAAAGAGCTTTCTGGAGGCATGCAAATGAGGGTTTCTATTGCAAGGGGGCTGGTTATTAAACCAGATCTCTTGTTAATGGATGAGCCTTTTGGTGCTTTGGATGAAATCACCCGTTACAAATTGGACAGTGATTTGTTGGATCTTTGGCAGCGTAATGGGTTGACTGTTATTTTTGTCACACATTCTATTCATGAAGCCGTTTTTTTATCTCAGCGTGTCATTGTGATGGCAGCCAGACCAGGAAGAGTTGTTGCAGATATAAAAATCGAAGAGCCTTTTCCTCGTAAAGCTGAGTTTCGAATGCAGCCGCGTTTTACTGAATATGCAATGCAATTACATGATTGCTTGGTGAGCGCCTCAACGGAGGATGAGCTATGAATACTATAGCGCCAAATCCAAAACGCCCTTGGTTGTCTCATCCGAGAATTCGTAAGGTTATTGTGCCTGGGGTAATTGCCGTGATTTTGTTACTACTTTGGCAAGCCGTGGTGACAGCTGGAAAAGTCCCAGAATACATTTTTCCTTCCCCTTTGGTCACTCTTAATACTTTGTATGAGGATTGGGGGTTATTAGGGCCATCCTTGTTGTTTACTTTGAAAATTACCTTACTGTCGTTTTTGATGGCGACGGTGGTTGGTTGTGGTATTGCATTTTTGTTTGTTCAAAGTCGAGCAATAGAAACGGCCTTTTTCCCCTATGCGGTTTTGTTGCAGGTCACTCCAATTGTTGCTATTGCGCCATTAATTATTATTTGGATTGAAAGCACAGTATTAGCCTTGGTTGTTTGCTCAACATTGGTGGCCTTATTCCCCATTATCTCTAATACCACTTTGGGCTTGAGAAGTGTCTCTCCGAATCTACTGGCGTATTTTAAATTACGTCAAGCGAGTCGATTGCAGGTCCTCTGGCGATTGCGTATTCCTTCTGCATTACCATATTTTTTTGCAGCATTGAAGATTGCGAGTGGATTGTCTTTGGTAGGAGCTGTGGTTGCTGAATTCGTGGCTGGAACAGGAGGAAGTAACACAGGACTGGCTTATCAAATTTTACAGTCTGGTTATCAGCTAAATATACCTCGTATGTTTGCGGCCTTAATTTTGATTTCGTTAACTGGGGTTGTGTTGTTTATGGCTATGTCTATTTTGTCTAAGTTGGCAATAGGGCATTGGCATGAAAGTGAAAACTAATATCTCTGTTTGAAACGACGTCTTTTTTGATTTTTACTATGATTAATGTGAGTTTTTCCAATGACTACAATTGAAAATACCCAAGAATTACAACGTATACTACCGGAGCTGAATTGGCTGACATCGCCTATTCATATTAAGCGACTATCAAAAGACTTTTATTGGTTTAGCCCGCTTTTGAAAGCGCAATTAGCCGATAAAAAAGCCGACTTAATAGTACGACCTCGTAATGAAGACGAATTAAAACAGCTAATTTGTGAAACCGTTCGTTTAAATGTCCCAGTTACTGTGAGAGGCGGAGGAACTGGGAACTATGGTCAATCTATACCTTTAAATGGCGGTGTCATTATTGATATGACAGACTTTAATCAGCTCAACTGGATAAAAGACGGTGTTGCAAGTGTTCGACCAGGTATGAAGCTTGGAAGCCTTGAAGAATCCGCTCGAGAATCTGGCTGGGAGCTACGCTGTATGCCATCGACGTATAAAATGGCGACGATTGGCGGCTTATTTTCAGGCGGCTTCGGCGGCATTGGTTCTATTAATTATGGACCTATTTCGGCCTCAGGAAATGTGCTCGCTGCACGTGTAATGACACTAGAAAATCCACCCAGAATCATAGAACTGCGAGGGTATGAAACCCTTAATTTTCATCATACTTACGGTACTAATGGTATTCTGGTTGAGTTAGAGGTAGCGCTTGCGCCTGCGAGACAGTGGGACGAATATATGCTGGCGTTTGCGGATTTAAGCCATGCTGTTCACTTTGCTAAATCAATGACCAACAGTGTTGGCATTGATAAACGAAATATCGCTGTATTTGACGCTCAAAGTGCCGCGCATTTTTCCGAAGCCAGTGAAAATTTGAAAGCCGGCGAGAATTTGGTAATTGCTATAGTCTCGTCAAATTCAAAAGAGCCCATGTTAGAGTTGTTGGAAGAAAAACTTGGCCGTATTGCGTGGTCTCAGATTGCCGCCGATATGCAGCAAAATCAACATACTTTGATGGAATATTGTTGGAATCATTCAACCTTGCATGCTCTTAAAAAAGACGATTCTTTAACGTATTTGCAAGCAAATTACCTAGCAGACAAACTGCTAGAGCAATTGGCTGGCATTCGAGAGCAAGTGGGTGATGAGGTCGGCGTTCATTTGGAGTTTATCCGGAGCACAGACTCGTCTTTATTTGTTACTGGCTTGCCGCTGATTCATTATTCGACGCCAGAACGATTGATGGAGCTGATTTCTATTCATCAAAGTTTAGGAATAAAAATTAATAATCCACATGTTTATACTTTAGAAGATGGTAAGCATGGTGGCCGATTAAGTGACGAAATTTTAACGAGCAAAAAGCAAAACGACCCTCACTCGTTATTGAACGTGGGGAAAGTTCGCAGCTTGTGTTAAATGAAACAAAAAGCATTTAAGATTAGCAAAGTGTTTTATCACATCATAAGGATAAGGTCTGATGAGTCATTTAAGAACAATCAAAATCGTGTTAGTTGGCTGTGTTGCTCTGTTCGCAGGGTTGGTGGCTTTTAATAATGTTGTGGATTACGGGTCTAACTTTGCTTTTGTGCAGCATGTATTAACCATGGACACGACGTTTGAATGGAATGAGTTAAAATATCGTGCAGTCGATGAACCTGTTTTGCATCACGGATTTTATTGGTTGATTATCTTGACCGAAGCTTTAGTCGGTATTTTGTGTGCTTTGGGCGCATGGAATATGTGGCAAAAAAGAAAGCTAGATAAAAAGCAATTTAACACGGCAAAAACACTGGCAAATTTTGGTTTAGCTCTTGGTGTGTTGCTTTGGTTTACTGGATTTATGACCATTGGCGCTGAATGGTTCTTAATGTGGCAGTCACAGATTTGGAACGGGCAAGCTTCTGCGTTTCGTTTTATTGTTGTGTTGTTTTTAGTGCTTATCTTTATTAACCAAGTCGAAGAAGAGTCTTAGTCAGCGCTTCGTTTATAAATAAACCGCTCTTATATTGTATTAAAGCCCTTTGGATTTATGTCCAAAGGGCTTTTTTGTAAAAACGCTAAACCGAAACAAAAAAAGATAATACCGCTTATTAAAGCGCCGATTTACATTCGTCTCACTCCATCAGGAGATCGTTCACTTTTAATAAAAATAACAAGGAATGAAAAGATGAAAAAAATCCTTTCCATGAGTTTGCTGGCAACTCTCTGTGCAGCAACGTCTCTTCCTGCATTGGCGGCAGGTGAGAAAATCGGTTTGTTGATGTCTGACTTACGCTTAGAGCGCTGGCAGAAAGATCGAGATTTGTTTACGGAAGCGGCTGAATCTATGGGCGCTAAGGTTTACACACAATCAGCCAATGGCGATGCGAACACACAAATTTCTCAAATTGAAAACATGATTTCTCGTGGAGTTGATGTGTTGGTTATTGTGCCAGAAAACGGTGAAGTACTCGGTAATGTTTTGGCAGAAGCCAAAGCCGAAGGTATTAAAGTACTGGCCTACGACCGATTGATTAAATTCGCCGACATCGATTTGTATGTGTCTTTTGACAATATTCGTGTGGGGGAAATGCAGGCCGAAGCTTTACTGAAGCGTAAACCAAAAGGTAATTATTTTTTGATGGGAGGGTCGCCAACAGATAACAACGCGAAGATGTTCCGCCAAGGTCAAATGAACGTACTGCAACCTGCGATTGATTCGAAAAAAATCAACATAGTAGGCGATCAATGGGCAATGGGTTGGTCAGCTGAGGCTGCGTTAAATATTATGGAAAATGGTCTTACTGCCAATGCCAATAAGATCGATGCGGTAGTGGCGTCTAACGATTCTACCGCTGGTGGTGCGATCCAAGCCTTAGCTGCACAAGGTTTGAGTGGCAAAGTGGTGATCTCAGGCCAAGATGCAGACTTAGCGGCTATGCGTCGTATTGTTGCTGGCACACAAACCATGACGGTATACAAACCAATTTCGAAACTGGCAAAAACCAGTGCGGAAATGGCCGTTAAGCTGGCTCGTGGTGAAAAAATCAAGGTTAATGGCCAGGTTAATAACGGCAAAAAAGACGTTGATGCTGTGTTGTTAACGCCTATTTCGGTTACCAAAGACAACCTAGATTCAACCGTCATTGCTGACGGATTCCATTCTCGTAATGATGTTTACAATCCTTAGATTTCCTAATGTATGGCGCTCAATCGAGCGCCATTTGCTTTTCATAAGGGTGTAAATATGAAGCAAACATTATTGGACATGCGTTCCATTGTAAAAAGCTTTTCGGGTGTTCGTGCCTTAAATGGCGTCAGCATTCAGCTTGATCGTGGTGAAGTCTTGTCTATTTGTGGTGAAAATGGTTCGGGTAAATCCACCTTAATGAAGGTGTTAAGTGGCGTTTGGCCGTTCGGTTCTTACGAAGGAGAAATCTTCTTCGAAGGTAATCTCGTTAAGGCTTCGACGATTCGAGATACCGAAGCGCTGGGTATCGTCATTATTCATCAGGAATTGGCGCTCGTTAAAGAATTGTCGGTAATGGAAAATATTTTTCTTGGTAATGAGCTTGGTTCTTTTGCACGACTCAATGACGAGGAAATGCATCGTCGTACCTCGGAATTATTAGCTCGAGTGAAGCTCGATGTGTTGCCCGATACGCCAATACGAGATCTTGGCGTTGGTCAGCAGCAATTGGTCGAGATTGCCAAGGCGCTGAATAAAAACGTCAAACTGTTAATTCTAGATGAGCCAACTTCATCTTTGACGACAACGGAAATCGACATCCTGTTGAACATTGTCAGTGAACTGAAACAGCAAGGTATCGCGTGCATTTATATTTCTCATAAGTTGGATGAAGTGTTGGCCTTGTCTGATTGGGTCACCGTGATTCGTGATGGTGACCATATTGATACCAAAGCAGCGGCTCAGCTGACACAAAATGACATCATCAGCATGATGGTTGGGCGAGAGCTAGACGAGCTGTTCCCGCGAGAAGAACATAATATTGGCGAGGTAGTTTTACGCGTCAAACACGCCACCGCCAAACAAGCTGGCGCGACCCGAGCGCAAGTCGAAGATGTGAGCTTTGAATTACGTCATGGTGAAATTCTTGGCATTGCTGGTTTGATCGGTTCTGGTCGTACTGAGCTGATGCAGTGTCTTTATGGTTCTTACGATGGCGATTATGAAGCTGAAATTGAGTTAGAAGGTCAAACTGTCAACATTCGTTCCCAGCGGGTGGCGTTAGAAGCGGGCATTGCCATGGTGCCAGAGGACAGAAAACGTCACGGTATCGTGCCCATTATGAGCGTCGGTCGCAATATTACTTTATCCGTGTTGGGGAAATACTCTTCTTGGTTTGGTGCTGTGAATGAAGACAAAGAAAGTAATGACATCGACGACTATATTGCGCAGCTAAAAGTCAAAACGGCGTCCGCTGATTTGTCGATTAAAAACCTCAGCGGCGGCAACCAACAAAAAGCCATTATCGCCAAATGTCTATTAACCCACCCCAAAATTCTGATTTTAGATGAGCCAACTCGCGGCATCGACGTGGGCGCGAAATATGAGATTTATAAGCTGATGTTTGCCCTCGTTAAACAAGGTATGTCGATCATCATGGTGTCGTCTGAATTGTCCGAAGTAATTGGTATAAGTGACCGAGTCTTGGTGATGCATGAAGGGCGCTTAAAAGGACAATTTGACCATCAAGGTTTGACCCAAGAAATGATTATGAATTGCGCGATCAAAGAAGGTGTAGCAAATGTTTAAAACAATAAAAACCAGTCAATTACAATTGTTTGCGATGTTAGCGGCGATGCTGCTGATTGTCGTCTTCTTTTCTAATGCGACCGATGGCGCGTTTATTTCGCCACGGAATATTTCGAACTTGATTCGTCAAACGGCCATTGTGGGCGTGCTCGCTATTGGCATGGTGTTTGTCATCATCAGTGCCGAAATCGATTTGTCGGTTGGTTCTATGATGGGCTTATTGGGTGGGATTGCAGCGATTTTGGATGTTTGGTTTAACTTTCCGATTTTACTTACCGTGTTAGTAACCGTCGTCGCGGGTTTAGTCTTAGGCTTGTTTAATGGCTGGTGGGTGGCGTATCAACGCGTGCCTTCTTTCATTGTCACCTTGGCTGGGATGCTGGCGTTTCGCGGTATTTTGGTGGGTTTGACTGATGGTGCCACGGTTGCACCAACGTCTAGTTCACTGGCGATCATTGGTCAAAGCTATATTCCGTCAGGTTGGGGCATTAGTGTTGTGGGTTTGTTGTGCCTAGGTTTGGTGGCAAAAGTCTATGCTCGACGTAAGGCAAGAAAACAACACGGTGTTGAAAATAAAGCGGCAAAGTTTGAATACGCAAAAGCTTTCGTGGCGGTCGCTGTCTTGCTCGTTTTGCTCTATGCCTTAGAAAGTTATCGAGGCATTCCAACGCCTATTTTGATTATGGGTGGATTAATTCTTATTGCCACTTATGTTGCCAAGCGAACTGCGTTTGGTCGTCGTGTCTATGCCATTGGCGGCAATATCGAAGCGACTCGCATGTCTGGTGTGAACGTCGAACGAACCAAAATGTTGGTGTTTGGTTTTAACGGCATGATGGTCGCTGTCGCGGCTTTGATACTGACATCTCGGCTTGGTGCGGGTTCTCCAGCAGCCGGAAATATGGCGGAGCTGGATGCCATTGCTGCCTGTGTGATCGGCGGAACCAGTTTGGCTGGCGGCGTTGGCGCAGTGTTTGGAGCCATCATGGGCGCACTTATTATGGCGAGTTTAGACAACGGCATGAGCATGCTCGATGTACCGACTTTTTGGCAATTAATCGTCAAAGGCATGATTTTATTACTCGCTGTTTGGCTGGATGTGAAAACCAAGAAAGCGCAGTAAAACTTCGTGCGCGAAAGTTGGATAGGTTTTGTAGGCCTGATGAGGGAGGTACGACCGTGATCAGGCGTGAGACGTTACGTATACCGTTAACCGTCAGATCACGCCTTCGTTCCTCGGCTGATCTGACCTACAAGATCCACAGAAGTCGTTTAGCAATAATTATGACGATTAACAAGATGAAGGATATTTTTTAATGTATATAGGCATCGACCTCGGCACCTCAGGTGTCAAAGTGATTTTAATGGCGCAAGACGGAAACGTCGTAGCAAGCTGCTCATCGCCTTTGTCAGTATCTCGGCCGTTTGATCTTTGGTCTGAGCAAAGTCCAGAAGACTGGTGGCAAGCCACGGACTTAGCCATGTTGCAGTTAGCGGCAGAGCATGATTTGCAGGGCGTTAAAGCCATTGGCTTATCGGGCCAGATGCATGGCGCTACATTATTGGATAAAAAAGGCGATGTATTAAGACCTGCGATTTTATGGAATGACGGTCGTTCCCACGAAGAATGTTTGTTATTACAAAGACGCTGCCCAGAGGTGCAGGCGATTACCGGTAATTTGGTTATGCCAGGTTTTACTGCGCCTAAACTGCTTTGGGTGAAACAGCATGAGCCAGAAATTTTTGGACAAATTGCAAAAGTGCTATTGCCAAAAGATTACCTGCGCTTTCGTATGACAGGTGAGTTTGCGACCGACGTTTCTGACGCCTCTGGCACGTTGTGGCTAAACATGGAGCAACGCTCTTGGAGTGACACCATGTTGAGTGCTACAGGATTAACGGCCGAGCAAATGCCAAGCGTATTTGAAGGATCTCAAATCACTGGTGTGATTTATGATGATTTAGCAAAACGTTGGTCTATGCCGCTTGTTCCTGTTGTAGCTGGTGGTGGCGATAACGCTGCCGGCGCTGTAGGCATGGGCATTATATCGTCTGAGCAAACCATGTTGTCGCTTGGTACATCAGGAGTTATTTTTGCAGTAAGTGATGGCTTTACGGCCAATCCCGCGGCGGCTTTGCATAGTTTTGGACATGCTATTCCTAATACTTGGCACACTATGTCGGTGATGTTGAGCGCCGCGAGCTGTATTAATTGGGTGACAAAATTAGCTCAGTTTAGCAGTGTTGAAGCCGCTTTATTAGCGGCTGAAAATCGAATGGATCACGACAATAGCCTCACTTTTCTGCCGTATTTAAGTGGAGAAAGAACACCACATAATGATCCCAATGCGAAGGGTGTCTTTTGGGGAATGACCCATGAAACTACCGCAGCGGATCTTGTTCATGCAGTACTGGAAGGTGTGACCTTTGCTTTGCTGGATGGCTTAGACGCAGTGCGTTCTGCACAAAATATCAATGAAAGTATTGATGTTATCGGTGGTGGTGCGAAAAGTACTTATTGGTTACAAATGTTGGCTGATGTGTTTGACGTGCCAATAGATTACCGCGCAGGTGGCGAAGTTGGCCCTGCACTGGGTGCTGCCCGATTGGCTGCGATAGGTTATCAAGGTCAAGAGGTATTAAGCGAAGTTTGTGCAAAACCAGCGCTAATTCAACGTTATCTGCCGAACCACACTGGTGCCGCTCGATATACTGAAAAACGCGAGCGTTTTCAGGCGTTATATCAAAGATTAAAAGGACTTTAATGAGTAAGAGCGGTGTCTTATTGCACCGCTCTTTTTTACAGGCTTTCTTTCATTACGATTTCTGTTATTCCCTTTCTGATTTTTATCATTCTCTAGAACTAATGGGCTCTCAGGGGGTATTATCGAGCCAGCAAAAATAAAAATTAGAGACGCTTTTGTATGTTTGAAAAACGCTACCGACTTAACCTAGTGTTCAATGCTAATAAGGTTTATGACCGACAAGTCATTGAAGGTATTGGCGAATATTTACAAGCCGCGCAATGTGACTGGGATGTATACTTTGAAGATGATTTTCGCTCTCGTCTTGATGCGCTAAAGCATTGGAAGGGGGACGGCATTATTGCCGATTTTGATAACCCTGAAGTCGAAGAAATCTTAAAAAATACTAATATTCCTACCGTGGCAGTTGGTGGTTCTTATCATCATAAAAAAGATTATCCTCGTTTGCCTTATGTGGCGACGGACAACGCGGCATTAGTGCGTTGTGCATATCAGCATTTGAAACGCAAAGGTTTACCTCAATTTGCTTTTTATGGCTTACCAAGTACGGTTTATAGTCGTTGGGCAAGTGAGCGAGAGCATGCGTTTGTCGAACAAGTTCGCTCTGACGGATTTGAACCTCATGTCCATCAAGGTTTCTGCACGTCGGCTGAAATCTGGGAAACCGCTCAACACGAGCTAGAAACTTGGTTAACGAATCTGCCTAAACCCATTGGCATTATTGCCGTCACTGATTCCCGTGCACGTCATTTATTACAAGTCTGCGATCATTTGAATATTTTGGTGCCGGAGCAAGTTGCCATTGTTGGGATCGATAACGAAAGCATGGCGAGGTACTTAAATCGCACCGCTTTGTCTTCTGTTGAACAGGGCAGTAAGCAAATGGGTTATGAAGCCGCGAAAATGCTGCATCGTATGTTGTTAGGTTATTCCGTGGAAGACTCGCTGGTGGTGGTCGATCCAACTGGTATTGCCGAAAGACAATCGTCTGATTATCGTGCTTTGCATGATCCTTATGTCATTCAAGCCATGCATTTTATTCGTCACAATGCCTGCCGAGGTGTGAAAGTGGCGCAAGTAGTGGATTACATTGGCATATCAAGAACTAACCTAGAAACCCGCTTTATCGACGAAATTGGCTGCTCAATGCACGAACAACTGCATATGACCAAGTTTTATCGCGCCTGTGAATTGATCACTTCGACCAATTTGCCGTTTGATGAAATTGCCCGAACCTGTGGTTATCCATCGGTGCAATACATGTACACAGTGTCACGCAAAAACTTGGGGATGACGCCAGGGGAATACCGAGTGTCATCACGTCTTGGTAAAGAATCTTAAAAGGTATTTTTCAAAATGCAGCGCTCAAAAAAATAGGAAAATCAGACATTAGAAAAAACTCTTGATGCATTTTATCGATGTCGTTCAGTATACTTCCTGAAATGGTATTGGATTCTAAGTAGTTGTTTTCCTGATAAAGACGAGCGGTAAGCGCTTGATCTATTTATCTTTGTTTGGAAAACTTGGCGGCTAAACAATTCAATCAAAACGATTCATGAATGGGGAGTGTAAGTTTGTCTGCGACAATCAAAGACGTTGCGTTACGGGCTGGTGTATCAACAACTACCGTATCTCATGTTTTGAATAAAACGCGTTTTGTAGCCAAAACGACACAAGAACGTGTTTTCCAAGCCGCCGAAGAGCTGAATTATGCTCCGAGCGCGGTAGCACGCAGCTTAAAGGTTAAAAATACTAAAAGCCTTGGTATGTTAGTTACCACCACTTTGAATCCCTTTTTCGCTGAATTGGTCAACGAAGTAGAGAAGTGCTGTTACCGAGAAGGTTACAACCTTGTGCTTTGTAATACCGATGGCGAGCTCGAAAAAACCAATTCCTATCTACGAATGCTGACGCAAAAACGTGTTGATGGCATTTTAGTCATGTGTTCCGCCTATGATGACTCGCTGTTTAGCTCTTTGATCGGACAGCGTAATTTGCCCATGGTAGTCATGGATTGGGGGCCATCTGATGATTATGTCGATCGCATTCAAGACAACTCGGTAAAAGGCGCGCATTTGGCGATTCAGCATCTAATTGAACAAGGTCATAAGCGCATTGCTTACATTGGTGGCCCATTAGAAAAGTTACCGGCGAAGCAGCGTTTAGACGGCTTTATGGAAGCGATGGAGCAAGCCGATTTAGCCATCCAAGACGATTGGGTGATTGAATCCGACTTCGAATTTGAAGGTGGAAAATTGGGAATGCGCCAATTATTATCCTGCCATAATTTGCCTAGCGCTGTGTTTGTTGCCAATGATGCTATGGCGATGGGCGCTATGAGTGAAGCGCAATTGTCTGGTGTTAAAATTCCACAACAATTGTCTATCATTGGTTACGATAATTGTATGTACTCTGCTTATTTTAGCCCGCCATTAACCACCATCAATCAGCCCAAAGAGCGATTAGCCGAATTAGCGATCAGCACCATGATTGAGCGGATTGAGAATCCTCGTCAAGAAGGCAAAATGATCATGTTAGAGCCAAACTTGGTGGTTCGTTCGTCGGTGGCTGCTGTTTCTGCAGAATAGCTCCGATTTCTTGTTATTTTCTGTGTATTTTACTTTCAGCTTTTTGAACTCTCTGCTCGATTCTAGACTGAAAACTCGTTTTAAGGTTGAGAAAAGAGCTTGTAAGAAGTCTTTTTATATAGAAAAGTCCTTATAATTCAGTTGCTTGATTGTTTGTAGTTAAATTACACCAGATTTTCGTGATTTTATCGTCTTAACTGTTTGATAAATAGGGTTTTTTTCTTATCGGTCAAGAATTTATTGACAAGCTCCATGTGCTTAATATAAAAATAGCAAACGATTACGCAATCGTTTGCTATTCGAATATTTTAATAAAAATAAGCATACCGGAGACATACAATGAAAAAGAAAACCTTCTTGAAATCTTGCCTTGCCGCAACATTATTGACCTTGGCTAGCACCAGCGTTTTAGCTAGCAATGGTTTGATCGCCATCATTACTCCATCTCATGACAATCCATTTTTTAAAGCCGGTGCCGAAGGCGCGGATGCGAAAGCAAAAGAATTGGGTTATGACACCTTGGTTGCTTCTCATGACGGTGATGTAAATAAACAAAATCAATTGATTGAAACAGCGATTGCTCGTCAAGCCAAAGCGGTTATTTTGGATAATGCTGATGCAGACGCAAGTATTGGTTCACTAGAGCGTTTGAAAAAAGCTGGCATCCCAGCTTTCCTATACGACCGTGAAATCAATAAAACCGGTATCGCCGTGACTCAAATCGTATCGAATAACTTCCAAGGCGCACAGCTAGCAGGTGAAAAATTCGCCGAGTTGATGGGTGAAGGTGGTGAATACGTTGAGCTATTAGGACCTGAATCAGACACCAATGCGCAAGTGCGTAGTGAAGGTTTTCACGACATTCTTGATAACTTCCCTGAATTCAAAATGGTTGCTCGTCAGTCTGCCAACTGGAGCCAAACCGAAGCGTTCAGTCGTATGGAGTCGATCTTACAAGCGAATCCAAACATCAAAGGTGTGATTACGGGTAACGATTCTATGGCGTTGGGTGCAGAAGCTGCATTGCAGGCTGCAGGTCGTAAAGACGTCTTCATCGTAGGTTTTGATGGTCTTGATTACGTAAGAGATTCCATCATTAAAGGTTCTAACATCAAAGCAACCATCATGCAGCCAGCATACGCTCAAGCTCAACGCGTTGCTGAACAAGCAGATCTATACATTCGTACCGGCTCAACAGGATTGCCAGAAAAACAACTAATGGATTGTGTATTGATTGATAGTTCTAATGCGAAAAATCTAAGTAACTTCGCGCTAAAAAAATAACAACCTGACTCGAAGCTCTCATTTTTGAGAGCTTCGGCTCCTTGGGTATCATTATGTCTTATAAAAAAATCTTTCAATTTATCGGGCTCATTGCGTGCCTTAACTTGCTGACAGCCTGTACCGTTACGGACTTAGACGCTGACGGCAATCCTATTATTCCTAAAGATCCTAATGCCGCGGTTAGCTTTGCAGACTTCACCTTGTCTGAAGTGGCCGATCAGCTTTGGGAACCAAAAGTCTTCCCAGAAGCAACACAAGAATTCACCCCTTGGGAAAGTATTAAATCCCGGTTGGATGCGCAGCAAATTGACACCAAGCAAAGCTTTTTTGTCCGTTTAGATGGCACTATCGAAAGTGTTGATTTAGGCAAAATGAGAGGTGCGATAACGATTAAAGTGGGCGATACCAATATCGATCTGCAAGTTGGTCGCATAATCAAAGGCAATGCGATTCGTGACGCGTCTAAATACGTTTTGTTTGATGATTTTAAAAACCAGATTCGTTTCGCCCAAATTTCACGAGAGTTTAATAATCGTGCCATGGCATCGGTTGGCGAGCCAGACTCTAGTTGGGTAGGCGAAAAAGCGACTGTCATTGCTGCGATTACCATAGATCAAAATACCATCAGTGATGCTGTGCCAATGCAGATTATTCGTGGAGGCAAATGATGAGCCAAGCTAACGCAGACATCGTCATTCGCGCCGAAAAAATCTCCATGATTTACCCCGGCACTATCGCGTTAAACGAAGTTGATTACCGAGTTTATCGCGGCAAAGTGAACGTCATCATAGGCGAAAATGGCGCGGGTAAATCCACTTTGATGAAAATTCTGGCGGGTGTTCAGCAGCCAAGCAAGGGCACTATTTATCTAAACGATGAAGCCGTGTCTTTTCAGCATACTCGTGATGCCGCCGCCAAAGGTATTGGCATGGTTCACCAAGAGCTGAATCTGTTTGGCAACTTAACCGTCGCTGAAAATATCTTCTTGGGACGAGAAAAACAGCATGGTCTGATGCCGCTTGATACCGCGGAACAGCATCGAGTCACGGCCGAACTAATGGCACGTCTTGATCAAGACATCGCGCCATCTGAATTGCTGTCTAACTTGAAAGTTGGCCAGCAGCAGTTAATCGAAATTGCCAAAGCCTTGGCCGACGAAGCAGATGTGCTGATTCTGGATGAGCCGACGTCTGCGCTGAGTAAAACCGAGGTCGAGTTGCTGTTTAAAGTAATTCGAGACTTAACTGCTCAGGGCGTTTCCATTATTTATATCTCTCATCGATTAGAAGAACTGATGGCGATTGGCGATCACATTACGATTTTACGTGATGGGCATTTCCAGTCTGAAGCGGAAGTAAAAGACATCGATGTGCCTTGGATTGTCAGAGAAATGCTGGGTAGCGATCCTGTATCTAATTTCTTGAAACCAGGTCGTGAATTTGGCAAGCCAGTGTTGGATGTTAAAAACATCAAACTGATCAATGAAATGGGTCACACCTTGGTTGATAACGTATCGATGGATGTGAAATCCGGCGAGATTGTTGGCGTTTACGGACTCATGGGCGCAGGCCGAACTGAACTAATGGAATGTCTACTTGGCTTGCAGGAATACTCAGGCGAAGTAGAGATTGCGGGGCATAAAGTGCCTGCCAAAATGGACACCAGCGATCGCATTCGTTATGGGATTTGTCTTGTTCCTGAAGATCGTAAAAAGAACGGCATTTTCCCCATTTCGTCAGTCAGCAATAACATGACGATTTCTAGCTTATGGCGTCGACTCAAGCATCGTTTTTCGATTGATGAAAAAGCCGAAGCCGAAGCGGTAACGTCCGCCATTGGTGATTTGTCTATCAAGGTATCTTCTCCTGATATTGAAATACGTGCATTAAGCGGTGGTAACCAACAAAAAGTGGTGATTGGTCGAACCTTGTTAACCAGTCCGAAAGTTTTGTTATTGGATGAGCCGACTCGTGGCATTGATATTGGTGCCAAAGGCGACGTATTTAAAATGATGGTGAAGCTTTCTGAGCAGGGGATTGGTGTGTTGTTTTCGACTTCCGATCTCAAAGAAATCATGGCTGTTTCTGATCGCATTCTGGTGATGTCCGGAGGCAAATTAACCGCCAATATCGCTCGCTCTGAAGCAACAGAATCTGCACTTGTGTCAGCAAGCGCGCAAGGACTTTAATATGAAAACTTCTCAAAATACTGCATCTCAACACTCGTCTGTTTTTTCCGGCGAAAGCTTGTTGTTACTGGCGTTAAAAATGCGCACATTCATCGCGTTGTTTTTGATTCTGGCATTTTTTACCTTCATGGTACCGGGCTTTTTGGCGGCCAGTAGTGTTGTCATTATGGTTAAGCACATTGCCATCAACGCCTTTTTAGCACTTGGCATTACCTTCGTCATCATCACCGCAGGTATCGACCTTTCAATCGGTGCGATTCTTGGCTTCTGTGGCATGGTTGCTGGCTGGTTGATTACCAAAGGTATCGTGTTACCTATGTTTGGCATCGCTATTTTTCCAAGCGTTTGGCTGGTTGTACCTATCGTCTTGGTTATCGGTGGTTTGATCGGTGCGATAAATGGCATCTTGATAACGCGTTATAATGTTGCACCTTTCATTTGTACCTTGGGCACCATGTATATCGTTCGTGGCGCGGCCATGTTGTTGTCTGGCGGTGAAACCTTTACCGGTTTGGCAGGTAATGAACAGCTTGGTAATACGGGCTTTGAATTAATTGGGGCGGCGAAATTATTGGGTCTGCCTTATGCGATTTGGATGATGTTTATCCTTGCTGGTGTGATTGCCTACATCGCCAAAAGAACGCAATTTGGTCGTCATGTATTTGCCATTGGTGACAACGAACATTCTGCCGAATTGTCTGGTGTGAAAGTGCGTAGCGTCAAAGTTTGGGTTTACACCATTTCAGGTCTTTGTGCTGCTATTGCTGGCATCGTGGTGTCTTCGCAATTGGTCGCAAGTCATCCAGCAACGGGCGTTGCATTTGAGATGAACGCTATTGCCGCCGTGGTATTAGGCGGAACCTCTTTGGCTGGTGGCCGCGGCACTATCATGGGAACGCTGATTGGCGCTTTCGTTATTGGTATTTTGGCCGATGGTTTGGTGATGATGGGCGTGAGTGAATTTTGGCAAATGGTGATTAAAGGTGTGGTGATTATTCTTGCTGTCATCATCGACCAAAAACAAAGTCGCTTGCAGCATAAAGCCGCCATCGTGCAGCAAAAATAGATTATCAATATTTGCTTTCAGCCTATCTGTAATTAGGGAAAAAACATGCTAAAAAATATAGATCCTTTATTAAGTGGTGAATTACTGAACGTGCTACGCACAATGGGCCACGGCGACGATATCGTTTTGGTTGATCGTAATTTTCCTGCTGCTTCTATGGCTGCTGGAAAGCCGGTTATTCGTTTAGATGGCGTGAATGTTATTCAAGCTGCCAAGGCGATTTTATCGGTATTGCCATTAGATACCTTCGTTGATCAACCTGTGACGCGTATGCAAGTGGTTGGTGAAGACGAATCTGTGATGCCAGAAGTTCAGCAAGAATTCGCGGTAGAGTTAAAAGCTGCCGACAGTGACAACGCTGAAATGGGTTCGTTAGAACGCTTTGCTTTTTATGAAGCGGCTAAACAAGCCTATGCTTTTGTTGTGACTGGCGAAGGCCGAGGTTACGGCTGTTTTCTATTGAAGAAAGGTGTGATCTTTTCTTAATATCTCTTAGTCGAACGCAACACTAAAAAAACACAGGGCAGCTTTCGTTGGCCTGTGTTTTTTAGTTTTAAGCTGCTTAACTTTTATCTAACGGCTTATTTGAACTCTTATTTAAAGATGTAGCCATTCACCATGTTTTCTAGCATTTCTTGGCGACCAGAAACTGGCTGAGGATCGATGTTGTTTTTCTCAGCGTACGCCGCAAGGTCTTGCAAAGTATGCTTGCCCGCCAAAATGTCTGCACCTAAAGAGTCGTTCCATTTGGCATAACGCTGATCAACAATGTTCGCCAATTTTTCATCTTCGATCATTTTCACCGCGCGTTCTAATGACAACGCCAAAGTGTCCATCGCACCAATGTGACCGTGGAATAAATCTTCAAGATCCATAGATTGACGGCGTAGCTTGGTATCGAACATGTAGCCGCCCGTTTTGAAGCCACCCGATTTTAGAATCTCATAAGTCACGAGCGTGTATTCTTCCACACTAGTTGGGAATTGGTCTGTATCCCAGCCCAGCTGAGCATCGCCTTGGTTGGCGTCAACGGAACCAAGAATGCCCAAGGAACAAGCTGTGGCGATTTCATGGTGGAAGCTGTGACCTGCCAAGGTCGCGTGGTTGGCTTCAATATTGACCTTGATCTCTTTTTCAAGACCAAACTCTTTTAAGAAGCCATACACAGTCGCAGTATCGTAATCATACTGATGCTTGGTTGGCTCAGCTGGTTTTGGCTCGATCAACAAAGTGCCTTCAAAACCGATTTTGTATTTGTGCTCGACCACCATTTGCATGAAGCGACCAAGCTGAGCGCGTTCGCGTTTTAGATCGGTATTCAATAGGGTTTCATAGCCTTCACGGCCGCCCCACAGAACATAGTTCTCGCCTTTAAGTGCTTTGGTCGCATTCATCGCATGAAACACCTGAGTCGCCGCGTAAGCGAAGATTTCAGGGTTAGGATTGGACGCTGCGCCAGACATGTATCTTGGGTTGGAAAAGGCATTCGCCGTTCCCCACAATAGCTTGATGCCAGTGGCTTCTTGCTTGGCTTGAAGAACGTCGACCATTTGCGCAAAGTTATTAATGTATTCTTTGATCGAGCGGCCTTCTGGGCTGACATCCACATCGTGAAAGCTATAATAGGGAACACCCAATTTAGTGAAAAATTCAAACGCCGCGTCGGTTTTTAGCTTCGCCGCTTCCATTTCTGATGCGGCTTTAAACCAAGGGCGATCAAAGGTATTCGCGCCAAAGACATCGCTACCTTGCCAACAGAACGTGTGCCAATAACACACCGCCACGCGTAAATGCTCTGCCATGGTTTTGCCCATCAGCATCTTGTTCGCATCGTAATGTTTGAAAGCAAAAGGGTTGCTTGAATCCGCGCCTTCGTATTTGACAACGGGCACAGTTTTGAAAAATTCGCTCATATTAGAACTCCAGACTATTGTTATTTTTTATCCCTACGAATCATTGTTTGTTTAGGTGATTGCTTCAATTACGAAATTTTCTGAGCGCGTTATTGAATTTGTTGGGGAGGGTTGGGGCGCATAGTGAATAAGTACTTAGGAGGCATCGAACATATCGTAGAGGAAAATAAATATAGCTGATCAGTCATACTGTTTATTTTTGTTGAGGCCAAATCCACGCTCGTGGTGTCTGAAAAACAATTACGTTTTTGCTCATTTTTAGTGGTAGCTAGCCAGAAAGTCTTTTAGTATAAAATAATGGGCTACGGGTAAGAGAATAATGCGTATGTGCATTATTAAAAAATCTCTGGATGAACTGATAATAATGAGAGTAAATATGGATATAGAGGTTAAACTAATTGATATATTTCGAAGTCGTTCAGCTGGACCTTTTCTTTTCTTGGGATCTGGGTTTTCTAGAAGATATTTGGGCTTGGAGGACTGGAAAGGCCTCCTTAGTAAGTTCTGTGTGACAGGAAAGCCTTTTGAATATTACTTATCATCAGCAAACGGGAATTACCCAAAGGTTGCTGCATTGCTTGCTAAGGACTTCAATGAATATTGGTGGTCTGCTTCTGAGTATTCTAAGAATGTAGAGCGATTTAAATCAAAAATTATAGATGAAACGTCGGCACTAAGAATCGAGATATGTAACTATCTGTCTACTTTAGATCAATCTAAAGCTAAAGAATCTGAATATGCTGATGAAGTTAAGCTACTCTCGAATTTGAATGTTGATGGTGTAATTACAACAAACTGGGATATGTTTATCGAACAGCTGTTTCCAGAATATAAAACCTATATTGGTCAAGAGGAGCTTTTATTTTCCAATCCCCAAGAAATAGGTGAAATATATAAGATCCATGGCTGCTCAACACGCTCAAATTCTTTGGTTTTGACAGACCTAGATTATGACTCTTTTAATCAAAAAAACACCTATCTGGCGGCAAAGTTAATTACTTTGTTTGTTGAGCATCCAGTAGTATTTATTGGATATTCAATTTCGGATGAGAATATCAGTAGTTTACTTAAAGCTATATCCGGTTGTATTGGTCGAGAAAATATTGAGCAACTTAGAAAGAATCTAATTTTTATACAGCGACTTTCTGAAGGGGAAGAGCCAAACATATCTGATACATACGTCACTATTGATGGAATTCAAATCCCGCTTGTCTTGGTCAAAACCAACGACTTCCTTCCTGTTTATAAGGCAATCCATTCCACAAAGAGAAAAATACCAGCAAGAGTGCTGAGATACTGCAAAGAGCAATTGTATGAATTGGTGGCGTCATCTGAACCCGAGAAGAAAATATGTGTCGTTGATATTGATGAAATAGAATCTAAAGATGATGTTGAGTTTCTTGTTGGTGTTGGTGTTGCTCAGAGAGATGCTGTAGGGCCATCTCCCATTGGTTATGAAATTCTTAGTGCTAATGATCTTTTTGAGGATCTTTTGCACGAAAATAAAAAATATGATAATGAACAAGTTTTAACGCATGTGGCACCTAGGGCTTGTAAGTCAACGCCTAATGTTCCTGTATTTATGTATTTGCACAAGCTCGGCATTACTGATGAACAGGCTTACAAGGATTCAAAATTCAAATTGGATAAAGTTGTTTTTAGAGACCTTAAAAAATTAAAAGGGAACTCATACTCGAAGCCATATTTTCGGAATTATAGGCATATGGATATGAGACAGATACTTGAAGCTTGTACGCCTGAGAATGCTGCCGCATACATCCCTTTTCTAAGCCAAGACAAAATTGATGTCGGATTATTACATCAATTTTTAATTGAAAATGAAGACAAATTCGATTATGACGTTTCTAGTTATGCAAGTAATTTTAGAAAGCTTGCAACGGTTTATGATCGATTAAAATGGGGGTGGTAGCGTTATATAAACCATAGCAAATCGGAGGCTCTTTTTGTTTCAAAATTTTGGTGAGCGGGCACCACACCTTCACCCGAGTTCGTCGATTGTCCGCCTTGAAACGGGTTATCAAAGGTCACTAGGTGGTGTCGACGCTTACGAATAGGGTTTTAAGTAATTCGATAAAGTTGTCTTCTTGTGCTTGTCTTGAGGTGAAAAGTGCGACCATATACCGAATACGCCGTTTGGTTTTAGTTGTTGCCTATATCTTATTTTTCTATAGAGTTTCATCAATTATTCTTGTTCGGTTAAGCTGACTTTAAAAACTTAGATCGTGCGATCTATGAAATGTTGGTGGGATTAGACGTCTCAAGTAGTAATATTTATCACCAAAAAAACTCTGCTATGTCGCCGATTTTAACTACTCATGGCTTTGTTATAAGTATTCCGCTCAAACTTTGGAGTAAATCAAAATTATAAAAAATATAAAATCAGACCGCATAGAATTAATATCATCCTCAGCAGCTCATATTCGTATAGAGCTTGAAACGCCCCAGTTACTCGCGAAAAAACTAAATGCGAGGGTGTCAAATGATTGGCCTTCTGGTGAATATGACCGAGATGCAATGACGTTTTTTCTCTCATGTTATGAAATGGGTGGAGAAGACTCCCAAGGTTGGTATGGCTGGTATGCAATAAATATCGATCCTTTATCAGGAGAAAGATCTCTAGTGGGCTCAGGTGGTTATTTTGGGCCGCCTGACAGAAATGGAATGGTTGAGATTGGTTATTCTGTGCTTCCTGAGTGGCAGCATCGTGGTTACGCGACAGAAATAGTGAATGCGCTTATTTCTCATGCATCTTCTTTTTCAACCACAAAGAGCATCATTGCTCATACTGCCCCAGAGAATGAAGCGTCTAAAAAAGTGTTGATTTCTAATGGTTTTAGGGAAGTTGGAGTGAATGATGGCAATCTACGGTTTGAATATATTAGTTAATCAATTTTTTCAATTTATAGTGATTTTGTACGTATAAGCAAGCTATCACACTGGACGTTTTAGATTTGTCATGGTTTTTGAAAAAGCACTTAAATTAGTGCTAATTCAAAACTGCAATGAGCTGGGTACTACCCCTTCACACAAACATAAACCGAGTTGGTCGATTGGCCGCCTTGAAATGGGTTGTCAAAGGTCACTAGGTGGGAGTCGACGCTTGCGAATACGGTTTTAAGTAATTCGATAAAGTTGTCTTCTGGCGGGTTTTGGGACCACATGGCGAATACGCCGTTTGGTTTAAGTTGTTCTGCCATGCGTGATAGGTTTGCTGTGGTGTAGAAGCCGGCGTTGCTTGGGTTGAGGAATTCGGTTGGGGAATGGTCGATGTCTAGCAAGATGGCATCGAATTTTTTACCAGTATGGCTTGGGTCAAATCCTGTACTTGGATCTGTAGCTAGGTCGAAAAAGCTGCCAAGTACATAACGGTTACGTTTGTCTGCGTTGAGTATTTTACCCAGTGGCACGAGTTCTTTTTGGTGCCAGCTGATGACGGTTTCTAACGCATCGACCACAAGCAGTTCTGCAATTCGTTTGTCTTTAAGTGCCGCTACGGCGGTATAACCTAAGCCTAGTCCACCGACAACAACACTCAAATTTTCGCCT
>NZ_KZ454900.1:0-44417 GCF_002792415.1 Marinomonas sp. BSi20584 | reverse complement strand
GCGTGATCTGACGCTGAAAGCGAAGCTTTCACGTGGTCGTGCTTTTAGGTCGACACGGAGTTTAAGTTCGATTCAAACGCTTTGTATTCCTAATATTTGTTTTTCTCGAAGATAAGAGGATGTAAAGTGTGGATGATTAGTTAAGTAGACTACGACAAGATAATGTAACAAAGGAGATGTGGATGGACAGTTATGCTTTATTTTTAATCATTGCTATAGCAACAGTTTTAAGTCCTGGCCCAGGTGTGATTTTGACGCTTACTAATTCGATTCGCTATGGTATGTCTGGCGCTATTGGTGGGATTCTCGGGATTTCCTTTGGGACATTTATAGTCGCAGGTGTATCAGCCACTAGTTTAGGGCTTTTACTGGCAACATCTACACTTGCATTCAGTATCATGAAATTTGTCGGAGCTGCGTATCTTGTTTATCTTGGTATTAAATTATGGCGTTCACCTGCTAGAAAAATTGAAGGTAACGGTTCTGCTATCAGAAGCAAAAAACGACAGTTTATAGAAGGCTTAACAATTCAACTGACAAATCCAAAAGCGGTGTTCTTCTTTATGTCAGTATTCCCACAATTTATCGACTTCACCTCGAATTACGTCGGGCAATTTACGCTCTTAGTGGTCACCTACAGCAGTCTCGTTGTCATCATTCATTTGCTCTATGCGTATCTAGCAAAAACGGCACGTGGCTGGCTTTCTTCTGAAAAAGGTGGACGTATGGTTAATCGTCTTGGCGGAGGAACATTTATCGGCTTTGGTGTGGCTCTTGCGGCTGCTGGTAAGTAGCAAGCTCTTTAGGATGGCAAGGAATTTCCATTCAAATGCTTTGAACTTCCAACCTTTATTCCACTCAGGTGAGCTGAATTAGTGTGCATCTTAGAGTCATTGATAGGTAACAAATATACCAGAAGATCTAAAGAACAACCCATCCTGACCTTCCCCTTGGAAGGAAAAGGGGAAGGGACTAAGCCCCGTTCAACAAAGCTGAATTAGTTGACCAATACATTGCGAATATAGAGCGTTTGAGAGAAGCTTAAGCTCCAAGTCGGCCTAAAGGTGCGACTTACAAAATGAACGCTTCGCTTTCAGCGTCAGATTACGCCTCGTTCCTCGTCTTATCAGACCTACGTTTTTGGGTTCCACTATGAAGTCAGTTCGACGCGACGAAGTTGCGCGACTTTATGGCGTTTCAGAGTCAGTTAAAAATACCCTTCCTCGTCACATCAAAAACAATCCATGCCTTACGATATAACGAGCGTAGGTAGCAATCATGTTCCTACGCAGAAAATCAGGCATTAAAGATCTTAAACAGACTTTTTGGTAACTTTTGCGTCGTTTGGCAAAAGTTACACGCTCAGCAGAGCGGAATAAAGGTCGGGAATACAAAGCGTTTGAATGGAACCAAAGAAAACCAAATCGCCAGCGGCGAAACCTCAATGTAATAACCCCTTAATACCTTTTCCCTTTCTCTAGCTGTTACAACATAGGACGTTTTAACCAAAACAGGAGAAAGTGTCATGTCTAATAAAAAAATCTTAATGATCACGGGTGATTTCACGGAAGACTACGAAACTATGGTGCCTTTTCAGGCGTTGATGAGTGTCGGTCATACGGTGCATGCGGTGTGTCCAGATAAGAAGTCTGGCGATACGGTGGCGACGGCGATTCATGATTTTGAGGGTGATCAAACGTACACAGAAAAGCCGGGTCACCGTTTTGCTTTGAATGCGACGTTTGCGGATATCAAGGTGGAAGATTACGACGCTTTGGTGATTCCAGGTGGTCGAGCACCTGAGTATCTTCGTTTGAATAAAACCGTAGTTGCGATGGTGAAGCACTTTTTTGATACCAATAAACCTGTAGCGGCGGTTTGTCATGGCGCGCAGTTGCTTGCGGCTGCAGGTGTATTGGAAGGCAGAAAATGTTCTGCGTATCCTGCTTGTCAGCCGGAAGTGGAGCTTGCGAAAGGTGAGTTTATGGATATTCCAGTAGATCAAGCTGTGACTGATGGTAATCTAGTAACAGCGCCAGCGTGGCCTGCGCATCCGGCGTGGCTTGCTCAGTTTTATGTGTTATTGGAAAGCTAAGTTGAATGTACTGAGTGAATTCGGGTGAGTTTAGTAAGTGTAAAAGTATGAACTCATCCGACTCTTTTCCCGTATCTTGGGCTAGACTGTTTGCATTGAGCCATTTCATTCCAATAATAAAAATACGTCATTCAGTAGGGAAAATACAATGTGTAAGCTCTTTGTGAATTCAGATCCTAGCCTATGGCAAAATGTCACTCGTTCTTTGCGTATTGATGGCATGGTCACCAGTATTCGATTGGAAAGTTTCTTTTGGTTTACGCTGGAAGAGATAGCTCAGCGCGACAAGTTGTCTCTGTCGCAAATGATCGCCAAGCTCAATCATGAAGCCTTGGACGCTGGTCACGATTTAGATAATTTCACGTCTTTTTTACGAGTTTGTGCGATGCGCTATCTGCATTTGCAAACCATTGGCATGTTGCCTCACTCCCATGAAGTGAGCATTGCGTCTCTTAATACAGATCGTATTCTTGAACAGGAGAGATACTATCTAGAGACGCATCAGTAACAATTTGAGACCTTTTTACGACTACTGTGCTCACCAATACTTTGTTAAAAACAGACTCAAAATACTCATTTATAACCCATAAACTCCGCTTTTTCGTCTGTTTTTGCCTCGTCTTGGTTTCGCTCGTTACATCGTACAAAGGACTCAATATTTATTGGCGGTTATTTTTGCCCAAACATTTTTAGTAGTGTTCCATCTTTCAATACGTATTGATGAAACAATGCTGCAGCGGCGTGTAGCAAGACTAACGTCATCATGATGTTCATCGCTATTTCGTGTACATCTCCCATGATATGAATGCCTAAGTACCAAGCTGTTGCGCCAAATACTGGCACTAAAAACATCAGTAAATATAAGAATTCATGGACGATACGAGAGACGCGGTCGAGTAAACTCTTCGAGTCTGTTTTGAATTTTTTAGACATGAAGCGAACGATAATGCGGATCACAACCAGAGCAATTATGCCCAAGCCGACATATACATGCAGTGATGACACTAAGTTATAGCCAGTGTTGCTGTCGTCTAGATGTTGACGAAAAGCGCGTCCCATTCCTTCACTGACGAAGTAGTTAAAAATAATCAAAGCCGCAATGGCCCAGTGCAGTAAAATTTGCGCTGTGTTGTAAGATCGCTCTTGGTTTTGCATTTGAATCTCCATAGATAACCGATTGAGGTGGTGCCACCGCTTTTGCTCATCAATTCTAGCGATGTAAGATTAAGACTTTCTTAACAGTTATACGATTATGGATATATTTCTAGGTTTCTGGCTTTCCCTCCTAAAATGCTCACTGCGTTTCCTATATAATGGGCGCCATCTCGTTGTTGACGATTCATTCAGTTTAGGCTCTTTTTTAATAAGAAAGGCTTTTTATTAGGTAAAAATGGCACTTTATGTTTAACGCTTCATCTACTCGTTTAAATAAATACATCAGCGAAAGCGGTATCTGCTCTCGAAGAGACGCTGACCGCTTTATTGAACAAGGTAATGTGTTCATCAATGGCAAGCGTGCTTCGGTGGGCGATCAAGTTGTTGCCGGTGATACAGTGCGAGTTAATGGGCAGATCATTGAGCCGCAGGATGCGGATGACTTTGTTTTTATTGTGCTGAATAAGCCCGTTGGCATTGTGAGTACCACGGAAAGTTCTGAAAAAAATAATATTGTTGATTTTGTTAGCCATGGGGTTCGTATTTTCCCAATTGGTCGTTTGGACAAAGATTCCCAAGGTTTGATTTTTTTGACCAACAATGGCGACCTAGTTAATAAAGTATTGCGTGCTGGCAATAATCACGAGAAAGAATATTTGGTGACGGTGAATAAGCCGATCACTGATGATTTTATTGCTGGTTTGGCCGGTGGTGTGCCTATCTTGGGAACGATGACAAAGAAATGTCCTGTTACTAAGGTTACTGCTAACGTGTTTAACATCACGTTAGTGCAAGGTTTGAATCGTCAAATTCGCCGTATGTGTGAGTATTTCGGTTATGAGGTCGTTAAATTAGAGCGAACACGAATTATGAACGTGAGCCTAAAAGGCATTCCAGTAGGAGAGTGGCGAGATTTAACACCCAAAGAATTGTCTGTGTTGCTGAAATCGATTGAAGATTCATCTTCAGTAGTCAGTGCGCCAGCGAAGAAGTCTCGCAATGCGCCACGAAAAAATACTCGTACTGACGGCTCTTCAAAATCAAACTTGTCGTCAAAACCAATGAGCGCAGCAAAAGGGAATACTAAACACCCTAAAGATGACGCTAGAAAACCAGCAGGTTCTAAGGGCAAAGACAGACGTCCTTTTGGTGATAGTAAAAAGCCTGCAGGTAATAGTGCTGGTGGTGGTAAACGACCAACCGGTAAACCGGGTGGATCACCAAAAAGTAATGGCAAGCCGGCTACCAATGGTAAGCGTCCGTCAGTTGGTAGAGGCTCGCAGAAGTCTTCGCGTCCATAGTAATTGATTTGCGTTACAACGGTGGTTTTAATAAAAAAGCCCTAATCAAATTAGGGCTTAGATGACTCGAATTTAACGCCACCATGACAATATGGTGGCTAGCTGGAGGGATTAATTACCTAATACATTGGTCGGAGATTTTTTGGTCACCTTCGCTGCTTTCTTTTCTTTTGCCGTTAAAAGTGGTTTCTTTTTTGTCTCTTTTTTACTGTTTTGACCCTTGCTCATGATATTCACCATTAGTCATCACTGTATAACCTCAGTCGGTTCTCACCAACTTAAGGGCTGTTGCTGCGCACGGTTGCAATAGACGCCGTGAAATTTGTTACGTAGCAAACTGAGTATGTTCTTATTGTAGAGCAAGTAAAGGGATACTTTATTCAATAGTGTTAAGAAAGTTACTTAGTTCAATATGACTTATGCTTTGGTGCTCATTTTGTCAGTTTTTTGAGGCTTTTAAGGGGGAATTAAGAATACTTTTGTATAATATTGTTTGATGGTTTGTGTAACGCCAAGCAAGTTTCTATGATGATTTTTCATCAATGGGGTTTATTATGAAAATCATCAAGCAAATGTTTCGATTTCTATCGGTTGGTATTGTTGTGGTGACGATGACAGCTTGTGTTATGGCGCCTCCTGGACCGCCCGGTCCCAGACATGTCGGTGGACCAGGGTATGGTGGCGCTCCTGCTATGCACCCATGAGAGTGATAAAATTATTGTCATAGAAGGAACGTTTTGACGTTCCTTTTTTTTCGGATGTGGAGCTTAATTTTGATTTAGAAATTGGGTTCTATTTGGTAATGTTCGCAAGTATTTTTGTTCTGCTGATGTTCCGTAGTTTATTTGTAAAAGTACTGTTTATTAGCCACCTATTTGTATTCTCTGGAAAGTATATGAATCCTATTGCCTTGAGTGTTTCTTTATTAATTTGTAGCAACATTTTCATGACGTTTGCTTGGTATGCTCATTTAAAAGAGTTGAATAATAAGCCTTGGATCATTGCTGCTTTGATCAGCTGGGGCATTGCCCTATTTGAGTATTTGTTGCAGGTGCCTGCTAATCGTATTGGCTACACTGCACTGAATGTTGGACAGTTAAAAATTATGCAGGAAGTGATAACCTTGATGGTCTTTGTACCATTTTCGGTTTATTACTTAAAAGAGCCTTTAAAACTGGATTACCTATGGGCTGGGTTATGTTTAGTTGGCGCAGTTTATTTTGCCTTTCGCAGTAAGTTTAGCGTGTAACACAAATTGTATTGTTAAGGATGGTTATGTACACAGACGAAGATTTAAATTTAGCGGTCAAGAATGGTGTCTTTTCTGCTACGTCGGTAGAGGAGTTTCGCCAGCTTGTATCGTCCTCAAATGGCTCCTCGGCAGTAGATGAAGAGAACTTTCGTTTGGTAGGTGGTTTTAACGATATTTTTATTGTGATTGCTTGTGCTTTGCTGTTGTTTTCATCGCTTTGGGTGTTGATGTCGATTAATGAAAGCTTAGGCTATTTGGTGTTTGCTGCCTTATCTTGGGGGCTAGCAGAAGTATTTGTACTGCGCCGGAAAATGGCTTTGCCAGCGATTGTGTTGTTGCTGGCATTTGTTGGTGGAGTGTTTGCTTTTACGGTGTCTTTATTTGGTATTCAATCTAGTTACGCGGTGATTTTCGCTACAGCTTTTTCAACACTGGCTGCTTATGTTCATTGGCGCCGTTTTAATGTGCCTATTACGGTTGCTGTTGGGACAGGGACTGGGCTGGCTTTATTGGGCTCTACAGTGCTGAGTATTTTTCCTGACAGTGCTGGGTTTGCCATGGTGACCTTGTTTTTATGCGGTTGTGTGGCGTTTGTTTTAGCTATGTATTGGGATGCGGGCGATACAAGTCGTACAACACGCAAATCTGATGTGGCTTTTTGGTTGCATTTGTTGTCTGCACCTTTGATTATCCATCCTATTTTTTCAAGCCTTGGGGTGCTAGATGGTAATGAAAGTTTGAGTAATATGTTGCTGATTGTGCTTCTGTATTTATTGATGACGATGGTATCTATCTCTATTGATCGTCGCGCTTTTATGGTGTCGTCATTGATGTATGTGATTTACGCTTTGACGAGTCTAATTGAAAATTACGGCGGTGTTGGTTATAGCTTTGCGATTACTGGTATTGTGATGGGGGCATCTTTGTTGTTGCTATCTATTTATTGGCATGCGGTTCGGTCTGTATTTGTACAACGATTGCCTGAGCGTATACAAGGCTATCTTCCAGTGATTAAGAGAAGGTAGGGTAGTATGTTTTATCGTTTTATAGGAATGGCGCTCATTGTACTTTTGTCTGGTTGTAGCGCTTTACAGAAGACGATGGATGTCCATAAGCCAACGGCATCGGTAACGGGTGTTTCGATTGAGAGTTTATCGACCGAGGCCGTGACTCTGTTGGTCGATGTGAAAGTTACTAACCCTAACTCTTTTGCACTTAAGACAGCGGGTTTTGATCTAGATCTGTTAGTCAATAAACACAATATAGCGACGATAAATCAGCCTGATAGCAGTTTATCTTTGCCTGCAAAAGGCAGTAATAGTGTGCGGTTGCCTGTAACATTGACGTTTGATCAAGTCATTAAGAGCGTAGGCGATTTGGCAAACAAAACAGAATTGGATTACGCAGTTGAAGGCAAAGTGGCGATCAATTTACCTGTATTAGGTCATTTTGATATGCCAGTTGATTTTGCAGGTGTTCTTCCTATCCCTAAGCAACCGGACATTACGTTTAAAAATTTAAATATAGATTCAATTGGTTTAAGTGGCGTTAAGCTTAGTGTCGACTTGGAGATTGTTAATCCTAACCGCTTTGATGTGAACTTGAGTAACGTTCGTTATCAGTTAAATACAGAGGGTAAATCACTAGGCGAAGGCAGGATTCAAAACATCGACTTATTGGAAGGTAAGACTCAGCACCTTTCGATACCACTTTCTATCGCTATGAGTGGTATGGGTTCTAGTTTGTACCGCCTTTTGACAAGTTCTGATCCTATAGCGGTAGATGTGAGTGTTGGTGCCGATGTGGATACTAATATTGGCGGCTGGAAGTCAACCCCGTTGTCATTTGAAACTAAGCAGATATTGAATCGTTAGCGATGATTGATTTTTTGTTTTTTTGTGTTCGTAAGATTAGATATGACGTCTTTCTTTAAACAATGGAAACAAAAGTAAATAGATTAAAGGAAAGGGTTTAAAGGAATAAAAATATGAATAATCCCCCTCGAAAAGCTGCTATTTCGTTGATGACTGACAATGCGTATTTTATGGATTGCTTTGTTGGTTATGTCGTAAATAAAAATCAGACTGCCATGGAAATTTGGTTGTCTATGGCGAAAGAAGCCCCTGAGTGGTTTAACTTCTTAATGTCTCTACGTAACAGAATTGTTAGCTGTCTGGGATTGAAGGACCTTGGGGCATTGGGCGATATTATTTCTTCAAAACAAGCTGATGATTATCTAGAAGGAGATCGAGTCGGCATTTTTTCTGTTTTTATGAATGAAGCAAACGAAGTTATTCTGGAAGACAATGATAAGCATCTTAATGTTAGGTTGTCTTTGTATATAGAGTCGGAAGATGATGTTCAAAAAGTTTCTATCACGACGGTTGTACATGTTAATAACCGCTTAGGTAAGGCTTACATGCTGTTTGTTGGACCAGTCCATAAATTAATTGTGCCAGCGATTTTGTCTCGGCTACCGAAAGTTTAATGAGGGTATCTTTTACTTTTATAGAGCCTTGTGAGTGTGGATTGTTAACTAGGTAGGTTATCAATGCATGAATTGCTTTTGAACATTATATCTTAGATAGCTTGATTCTTGTCTGTGTTCTCGTGTTAGATAGGTTCTTGGGCGTTTTATTAGGGTTCTTTATTGAGTCGTGGTTTTGGTATGAGTCATTACGTGTTTCACGAAAATATAACGACTTGTGAAGAGTGCGATTTCGTTAACAGTATACCGCCGCTGCAGAGTGGTGAGCGTTTTAGATGTCAACATTGTGGCCATGTTTTAGTGAGCATTCATAAACATGTTGCAGCACGAATTATGGGGGCAGGTTTGTCAGCTTTGTTGATGCTGGCGTTAGCCATGAGTTTTCCTTTTCTTGGTTTTTCTACCAACGGTATTGAGCGTAGTGTTACTTTGTTTAATACGTTGAGTGTCTTGCTTAGTCATGGCTATCTTGTGCTAGGGGCTGTCATTAGCTTAGCGCTGTTTGTATTTCCTCTTGTTTACTTGTTTTCGGTTTTATTTCTAGTTTGGTCTTTTCAACATAAAGAAGTGCTGAATTTTGCTCAGCGCTATTGTATTCGATGGCTTGTGGTTGTTCAGCCTTGGTTGATGGTCGATGTTTTTTTAGTTGGCATTCTAGTGGCATTAGTCAAGATGAGTAGCTTGGCTGATATTTCATTGAAACTGTCTTTTTGGGCTTTTTGTGGTTACGTCATTTTGTTATTAAAAACCATCACTTTAGTTGATAAACGTTGGTTTTGGAATCAGGTCGCTGGTAAGGCGGCTGATCACCCTATGATTGATACGACGGCTAAGCAGCAAGGGTTAATTGGTTGCCATTTTTGCGGTGCAACTCAGCTTGGTAATGCGAAGCATTGCGATCGCTGCGGCCACTCTATTAATAGTAGGCGTCCGAAAAGTATCATGACAACTGTTGCCTTGTTAATTGCTTCTTTAGTTATGTATATACCTGCGAATGTATTTCCTATTATGCAGACCACGTTTTTAGGCAGTACCGAACCCTCGACCATTATGGGAGGCGTGTTGTTGCTTTGGTCGTTGGGGTCCTATCCTGTTGCCTTGATTATCTTGTTTGCGAGTGTGGTGATTCCTCTAGCTAAAGTGTTGGCGTTGAGTTGGTTGTGTTGGCAAAGTTATTTTCCAAGTCATAGGCAGACCGAGCAAAAAATAAAACTGTATCGTATTACTGAGCTGGTGGGGCGTTGGTCAATGATTGATGTTTTTGTGGTGGCTATATTGACCAGTTTAGTTCAGATGGGAAATTTCATGTCAATTTTGCCGGGTCCTGCGGTGTTGTCCTTTACGGCCGTTATTGTTTTAACTATGTTAGCGGCAATGACATTTGATCCAAGATTACTATGGGATAAAGACGATGCACCTAGTGCCTCCTCTTTAGCAAGGAGAGAAGAGTGAGTGATCCGAACAAGCAAGTCGAAAATATGCGTCAAGTCCGATTTAACTCTATTTGGCTCGTGCCTTTAATCGCGCTTTTGGTTGCAGGTTGGATGCTCTATCAAAACTGGTCAAGCCAAGGGCCTGTTATTACTTTGTTGGCAGCCAATGCCGATGGATTAGAAATAGGTAAGACAAAACTTAAATCTCGTAACGTAGATGTGGGTAGGGTAATCGATATCCGTCTTAGTGAAGATTATGAGAACGCTATTATTAAAGTTCGCATGAACCACGGTACAGAACAAATGTTGCGTGATGACGCAAGGTTTTGGGTGGTAAAGCCTCGAATTGGTAAAGAAGGGGTGAGTGGCCTTGGTACTCTTCTATCTGGGGCTTATATTGATATGACTCCTGGTATGAAAGGGCGTTTACAAACGGATTTTACGCTTTTAAGTCAGCCGCCACTTTCGACTGAAAATGAAGGTGTACGTCTTGTTTTATCTAGCACTGAAGGTTCTAAACTGGACGTTGGTGCTTTGGTACATTTTCGTGGTTACGAAGTCGGCTATGTTGAAAAAGTCGGCTTTGACACAGAAAAAGGCGCCATCACTTATCGTGTTGTAATTCGCTCGCCTTATGATGCTTTGGTAAATAGTGATGTGCAGTTTTGGATGACGCCTGGGTTATCATTTAAGAGCTCTGCAAGTGGTTTTGAAATTCGACTCGATTCATTAGAGACATTTTTTGCGGGTGGTATTTCCTTTGGGTTACCTCCTGGTAGAACCGCAGGACAACCCGTTAAAGATATGGCTCCATTTCGCCTGTTCTCTTCTAGAGAAAGTGCCGCTAATAATATGTTTAGTGAATTTATTAACTATGTCTTTTTGTTTGAGAGCAATATTAGTGGTTTAACGCCTGGTGCCGCGGTTGAGTTTCGCGGTGTACGAATTGGTACTGTGCTTGATGTGCCATTTAACGGCATCCCAATGGATTCGTTGACTTCCCTTGATACGCCTTTAATTCCTGTTCGTGCACGTATCGAACCCCAGCGTTTGAATTCTTTAGATACCTCTGGTGCGATGTCATTGCAGAAATGGAATGAATTAATCGAAGATCGTATTAATAAAGGGGTTAGGGCCTCTTTAAAAATTGGTAACTACTTGAATGGCGCAAAAGTTATTAATATTGATTTTATGAAAAATCCACCACCAGTGACAATAAAGGAATTTGCCGGTTACCAGATTTTTCCGACGGCACCGGACGCGCTCGCTAATATTGAAACAAAAGTGGGTGCCATCTTAGATAATGTGTCTCAAGTGCCTCTTAATAAGACGTTTGAGCAGCTTGGTCAAACGATGAATGAGGCCAACGAAACATTACGTCAATTACAAGAACTGAGTAAAAGTGTCAAACAGCTGATTGATAAATCAGAGACTCAACAGCTTCCAGCAGATCTTGCTGCAACGATTAATGAGTTGAACCTAACACTGGAAACTTATCAGGCAAATGGTCAAATTGGTCGTCCTTTGAAAGAAAATATGGTGTCGTTAGGACGAGCGTTAAATGAATTGCAGCCATTGCTTCGTCAGCTGAGAGAGAATCCAAATACTTTGATTTTTGACAGTAAACCACGAGCAGATGTTGAGCCGAAAGCGGCGAAGTAGTTGAAAGGAATAAAATGAATATGATGATTTATGGGCGTACTTTTTTGCTGGTATTGATAAGTTGGATGATGGCTGGTTGTGCTACACCAACACCACCTAGCAAAGAATATCTGTTAATGGATACAGGATTGAAAAATGCCCAAGCTCAAGCAACGCAAAAAATGTCTGTGCAGCTGATGCCAATCGTAGTTGCCAATTACTTAGCTGGTAACGAAATTGTATTAGTAACAAAACGGGGAGATGTTCATCGTTCCCAGAGTAATTTGTGGGCTGAGTCTTTGTCTCCTCAATTAACTCGTCTAACGCAACAGCGATTAGAGAAGACTTTGCCTAATATTACCTGGTTTGGTGGTCAGCGATTACCTTCTTATGCGATTGCTTTATTGAATATTGAAGTGGATGATTTTTACGCAGATTTAGAGGGAATGATACACATTTCTGGGCGCTGGCAGGTTATTGCTGCAACGGGGGAGTTGTCTGCCTCTAATACGTTTGAAGTTCAGCGTAAATTAAAATCAGATGGCTATTCAACTATGGTGCAAACACTTTCTGCCAGTTGGTTTGATCAGGTGATTGATCCCATGGCAAAAGAAATAGCCCGGTCATTTAAAAACTAAAAGTCATTAAAAAGCATAATCAAAAAGGGACAACGAATAAGTCCGTTTTGTCCCTTTTTGATTGAAGTATTTAATAGCGCTTATTAGTCCGCTTTGTTGAACTCGTTCATGGCTGCAATGTGTTCAGGTCCAATTCCGCAACATCCGCCAATCAAAGTCGCCCCGTCTTCTACCCATTGTTTAACCCAAGTCAGGTAGGCTGGTGGCGTTAGATCAGCACGTAGCTCATCAAGACCATCGTTTGCCGTGGCATTTTTAGGTTGTGGTGGAAAAGCATTGGCGTAAGCACCGATTTGGATACCGTCAGCATTTAAAGAAGACAATACAGTTTGAGTGACTTGAATGGCTTCACCGATAATTTCAGGCTGGCTGCAATTAAATAGAATCGCATTTACACCGATGGCTTGCATGGCTTTTACGGCTTCAACAACGGTTTCGCCAGAACGCAATAAAGGCTCTGCGGTTGGCTCTGAATCTTCAAGAGTAAAAGACACCCAAAAAGGTTTGTGATCTGTATCAATTTTATCGACAAGGGCTTTTACACGAGTCACTTCATCGATCAAACTTTGTGTTTCTGATAACCAAAGATCCACATAAGGATTGAGCGATTCGATGAGCGGAACGGCCAATTCTTCCACACGGTCTGCTTGATAAAGATCTGCGCGATATGAACCAAACAATGGCGCAAGAGAACCTGCTACTTTTGTATCTGTGCCGCTTTCGTCAGCGGCCTCACGAGCGACTTTACCTGAAAGTACGGCCAATGCACGGCCTTGCTCTTTAAAGACCTCTTCGCCTATATGAAAGGGCACTAAAGCATAACTGTTGGTGGTGATGACACGTGAGCCGCTTTGGATATAAGACTGATGCACTTCTTTCACAATGTTTGGTGCTTCCATCATCGCCAAGGCTGACCATTCTGGTTGTTTGAATGGTGCGCCGCGGCGTTCAAGTTCTCGGCCCATACCGCCATCAAGAATAGTGAATGAAGTCATATAAAATCCTATTGTATATTTGTGTATGCCGCGATTTTAGACAGATTTTTAAAGTATTCAATGGCAACACACATTATCCAAGTGAAACTAGAGGTCTTTTGTATAGCGTTTAAGCATATCCGCGTTAGTTTCAGGCTTCTCGTCACTGCCTATTTGATCATTAATCATGACACCCATAGAAGGTAGAGAAGATCGTTCGATTATTACCTCACTGGACCAGAGTTTTGAGCGCATTAAGGCTTTCGCACAATGCAGAAAAACCTCTGTAATTTGTACCTCAATACAGGCTCTTGGTGGGTTTTGCTCTTCCGAGAAGAGCGCTAAATAGTCAGGCGCTGTACTAATACGAGCAGTACCATTAATGCGCAGAGTTTCATCCACTCCTGGGATTAAGAAAAGACAGCCAATGTTTTTGGTTTCTAATAAATTAACTAAGCTATCTAAACGATTATTGCCCTTTGATTCGGGAATAACGATACATTGCTCATTGATGATTTTTACAAAACCTGATTTTCCTCCTCGAGGTGAACAATCAGTATGACCTTCGGCGTTGTAACTGGCTAGGGTGAAAAATGGGGATAAGTGGATAAATGCCATTGAATGTTTTTCTAATTTTTTCAATAGCTTGTCTTTTGCTCTGCCTTTTGGGAAGCCAAATATGGTTCTTAGAGCCTCTTCAGATTCTATGTACATAACAATATCCTTATTATTTTTGATGCTATATTTTGACTATTTATAAGGTCGTCTTGTGTTTTATAGGTAATTAAAATTTAATGAATAACAGCAGACATCATATATAGGAAGTGGATATGTTGCCAATTTGGAAAGGGCAAGGTTGGATTACACCTGTTATTTTTATTGCTTTTTTTGTGGATGTTCAACTGGTCGTTGACTATTTCATGGGAGATGGTTTTTATAGTGATAACCGCTGGATAAAAGTTATCGCTTTAGTTGCGGTTGCATTCTTAGTCGGTTTTATTGGTTATTTATTAAATAGTCGAGACTGCATTATTCAGGTTGATTCCGAAACAGGAAAAAAAACTAAATCTCCTGCGCATACTTTATTATTTTTGCCGATTGAAGTTTGGGCCATCATAGTTCCCTGCATTTTTTTAGCAGTAGATTATTTTAATGCTGAGCAAGAAAATAAGACACTCGCTTATCTGGCAAAACCAGAGGTAAATGATATCTACGCAGTAGATTTTACAAAGATATTTAAAAATGAAGATCCCGTTTACAAATACGGCAGCATGGTGGTGATTTCCGTTAATCTCAATGTTATAGAGGTACAAAGTAGTACTCATGCTTATGATGGCAAAAGCGGGGTGAGAAAAGACCTACATAACGGAAAAGCCAAAGAAGCGTTTTATTATGCGGATGAGGTGACGCCATTTAACATTCGGGAGTTACTTAAGTTCCACGAAAATGGCGCTATCTTTTCGGTACATCGAGAGTAGCTGTCCCTGCTATTCGTTTTCTCATAAAAAAGCCTTCATAGAATTAAAAACATGCATTGGATGAGTCATATGTAAGCAATGTCCATTGCCTTCTATTATTTCTAGCTTGGCATTTTGTAACTTATCCTTGATATATTCGCCTACGCTAACGGCAACCAAAGTATCGTTTGAGCTTTGTAATATTAAGCATGGGTGAGATATGTCAGGCAATAAAGACCGATAATCGGAGAAAAAAGTCGCTTCAGCGAAAGGCTTAGAATAAGTGACATCAGTAGCGCAAAAACTACTAAGTAACTCATGTACTAATGTATCGCTTTCTGACATTCCTGGGCCAATAGGAGATAAGTCGCTTCCCATAACAATGGGTGCTAAATAGTTCCCCCAGCCGATATAGTCTTTCTCCATTAACTGGATTAGTCCTTCCAAATCTTGTCTTTCAAAACCGCCTTGGTATTCTTCGTCCAAGTTTAAAAAACAAGGAGAAGGGCAAACTGCTACCATCTTAGAAAAAAGCTCAGGGCGTTGCTTAGAGGCTATCCAGCCTATGGTGCTACTCACTGAGTGGCCGACAAAGATGACGTTTTTAAGCTCTAGAGCATCACATATTTCAATGATATCTAAAGAGTAGCCTTCCAATTGTTGGTAGCGATTTTTTTCATACGCTGAAAAGTCTGAGTTGCCACTACCGACATAATCAAACAGTAGAACTTGGTATGTTTTTTCAAGAAAAGGCAGTATAAAACGCCACATGTTTTGATTGCAGCCGAAACCGTGAGCCAAAATAATAGTCTTTTCGCCTTTGCCTATTAGCTTGATATTATTACGAAGCATAATGTCTACTGACTTGGATTCTGCTTGTGGTGTTTTTAGCATTAAAGTGCTCCGTTCTTTATTCGTTTCAATCCTATCTATCATCTAGGTTTTAGATCACAGGTATAAGGCTATTTTATAATACCTGCTCGATCGTTTTTATGATCTACAGCAAGGTTTATTCAAGGAGTGAATGTCTGAATCGCACTGGAAGTAAAAAAAACGCCAACATGCTGTTGGCGTTTTATACTCTAACAATGAAGCTTTCTATATAGGTTCTATAAAAGGCTGTTATAGAGGGATGGGGCGAATGGTTATTTCGCTTTGTCTTTTGCTGCTTGAATGCTTTTTTGAATCAACGGCGAAATAGTTAGACCCTGCACTATGATGGAGAAGATAACAACAACATAGGTAATGATGACCATGATGTCGTGTAAATCTAAACCTTCAATCATCATTTTATTCGTTGGGATCGCCGCAGCCATAGCAAGTGCTAAACCGCCTCGTAAACCACCCCAAGTCAAGATTTTAACAGAGTGTTTATCGTACTCTCGGTAGCGTTTGAAAATTAGGTAAGGACTGCCAACACTGATAAAGCGAGCCAGTAGAACAACGGGAACCATGATCAAACCTAAACCAATAATTTCCCAACTTAATGGCATAGTTACAATCAGCATACCAATGATTAGGAAAAGCAAGGCGTTCAAGAAGCTATCAGTCGCATGCCAAAAATCTTTTACATAACGAGTGCCATCTGGACCGCTTTTCTTGGAAGCTTTTGCTCGTGTGATGTTGCCAAGAAGAATACCACTGGTCACCATCGCAAGTGCACCGGAAATCTCCCAAATATTGGCTAAAGCAAAACCCGCTGAAGGAATGGTTAGGGTGACCAATAGACGTGTATTGATATCTTTGCAATTGATGATAACAAAGTGACCAACCAGAGCAATAACAAGACCAAACACTATGCCACCAATAGCGTCGACTAAAAATAGCTCAGCGACGTCTTGGAAGTTGGCTTCAGTACCATAAAATGCGACCGCAAAGATTGTGGTGAAAATAACCAAACCAACACCATCATTAAACAATGATTCGCCTTCTACTTGGATCGAAATACCCTGCGGTGCACTCATTTGCTTGATGATAGCCAATACTGCAATCGGGTCAGTAGGGCTTATCAAAGCACCAAATAGTAGGCAGTAGATGAAAGGTATAGGGAAGTTGAGTAGAGCAAATACGTAGTAACTTAGGTAGCCGACAATAAAGGTCGACGCTAGCGTGGAAAACAGCACTAATATGGTAATTTCCCAACGCTGTCTTTTTAAGGCCGCAAGGTCGATCTCTAATGCACCAGCAAATAGTAAAAAGCCCAACATGCCTTTTAATAACAGCTGATTAAAGTCGATGCCGGAAACAACTTGAGTAATGAATACTGCTGTTTCATCGCCAAGCATTTTAACCGCAAGAATTAGGAGTAATGAAATTACGACTGATCCTGTGGTAATGGCGATCGTAGTTTGCATTTTTAGTATGTATTGGTTGGTAAAAGCGATAAAAACCGCTAATGCCGAAAGAAAACAGATGAGATACCAAGCGTTCATTTGAGAACCTTAACATTTATCAATAAGAGTGAGAGTCATAAAAGGGTGCATGGGGGGATGCTGGGCAGTATGTTATCCCTAGAATATGCCTCTGTCACTGTTTGACTGTATAAAAAGTAGTCCTAAAGTACGCATTTTTTTCAAAAAAGAGGAGATTTTATTTCAAAAGCTATCTATTTGGGGTGGTTTTGGCTTTTCTTGTAGGAAAATTACAACGGAATTGATGTTGTGTTGTGCATTTTTCGAATATCGCGAGCAAAAAAATTATTCTCCTTTTATATTTACCTCTTCTATTCTGTTGTTCATTGAAACAATTAAAAAATAAAACAGTTAATAATAAAAATAACAAGGAAGCTTCCTATGCGTCAATTCTCATATAAACCTAGTTTACTTGCTCTAGCCATCAGTAGTGTTGCTGCTTATAGCAGTCTCGCTAGCGCTGCAACCCCTTCTGCTATACCGCAGTTAAGTGAAGCAAAATCCTCTGTACTTACTACTAGCTGTGAAGGGCTATCTTCAATTTTAACGGCAAGCAACACCGCGATCAACTCTGTTGAGACTGTGACTAAAGGGACAGTGAAGTTGGGCGATAATGATGTTGAAGAGCACTGTTTAGTCAAAGGACAAATGTATGAGCGTATTGGCGATGTAGATGGAAAGCCTTACGCGATTGGTTTTGAGTTGCGTTTACCGAAGAAATGGAATGGTCGCTTTCTTCATCAAGCAAATGGTGGGTTAGATGGGGCAGTGAGAACAGCAGAGGGCGCACTTGGTGGCGGTCCATTAACAGGGGCTTTATTTCAGGGCTTTGCGGTAATTAGTTCGGACGCTAGCCACGATAAGGGAATCCCAACGTTTGCTTATGATCCGCAAGCGAGACTTGATTATGGTTATCAGGCTGTTGCCAAGCTGACACCGATGGCAAAAAACGTGATCCATCAGGTTTATGGCAGAGATCCTGATCGTAGTTACTTTGCAGGTTGTTCCAATGGCGGTCGTCATGCCATGGTGGCGGCTACTCGATACGCTAATGATTACGACGGTATTTTAGTTGGCTCACCTGGGTATCGTTTACCTCTGGCTGCAGTGGCAAGTATTGCCGGTGCTCAGGTATATGCTTCAGTGCCTAATACGGATAAAAAAGATTTAAAAACAGCTTTTACTTTAGCTGAACGCACAACAGTTTCGAATGCAATATTGGCAAAATGTGATGCTCTTGATGGCCTGCAAGATGGCATGATTCAAGATTTTAAATCTTGTCAGGCTGCATTTAGTATTCAAACAGACGTGGCGACCTGTAAGGCTGATCGCGATGGTAATTGTCTTACTCAACCGCAGAAAGACGCTGTGGATACCATATATAAAGGGGTTACCACGAGTAACGGAAAGCGTTTTTATTCCTCTTTTCCATACGATACCGGCATTAATGATAGCGATCATATTATTTGGGAGTATACATCACCGATTGAGCGAGATTCTGGTGCGGTAGCGATGATTTTTAGCACTCCTCCAGTTGAGCTTAAAGACTACAGTATTCGTAATTTTAATGGTGCCGATTTTGTTTGGAAAGCCAATGTTGATGAATTAGTGGCAAAAGTGAATGCTGTTTCTGGTGTCTATAAGGAATCTGCCATGTCATTTATGGCGCCACCTACGCCAGAAAATATGTCTACTTTACGGGATAATGGCGGCAAGATTATGGTGTATCACGGAGTGTCGGATGCAATCTTTTCTGTGCAGGATACAGAGGCTTGGTATTTGGCGTTAGATGCTGAAAACAATGGCCATGCTGGCGATTTTGCTCAGTTTTATCCAGTGCCGGGTATGGGGCATTGCCGCGGTGGAAAAGCTACAGATCAGTTTGACATGTTAACGCCACTGGTTGCTTGGGTGGAAAAAGGTCAGAAACCTAAACAAGTTATTGCTACAGCACGTGGAGAAGGGAATCTAGGTGGCGTAAATGAAGAACTGCCATCTTCTTGGAGTGCAACTCGCACCCGACCTCTTTGTCCTTATCCTAGTGTAGCGACTTATGACGGCAAGGGTGATGAAGAAAGTGCAAAAAGCTTCGTATGTGACGTCCCGAAAGATATGTGATTTTTCCAGGAACAGAAGGGTTTGCTTATGTTATAGGCAAGCTCTTTCTATACATAAGTTTGGCTAAGTATACCGTGTGTAGCTTCCAATAAGTCATAATGGACTTCATGATTTTTTCATAGTTTGTAAATTCCTTTCATTTCTTTAAAAACTTAGTCTTTTTAGTCGTAATTTACTTACTAAACCTAACCAATTGGTTTGTTACAGATGAAGCAAATGCACAAGGGGCGTATAATGCCGGGCATTTCCACTATATGAAATTTAGTGACATCTTTTAGGAGTATATTATGGCAACACCTTCCCAACATGATTTGCGTAATGACTTTCGAGCATTACTAGCAAGCGGTAAATGTTATTACACCGCTTCGACATTCGATCCAATGTCGGCTCGTATTGCTGCAGATCTTGGCTTTGAAGTAGGGATTTTAGGTGGCTCTGTTGCATCTTTGCAGGTTTTAGCTGCGCCAGATTTTGCTTTGATTACTTTAAGTGAATTTACGGAGCAAGCGACTCGAATTGGCCGTGTTGCTCGTTTACCAATCATTGCCGATGCTGATCATGGTTACGGTAATGCACTGAATGTGATGCGCACTATTGTTGAACTTGAGCGTGCTGGTGTTGCGGCATTAACGATAGAAGATACTTTGTTGCCAGCAAAATACGGTCATAAATCTACAGATTTGATTCCAGTAGAAGAAGCTGTTGGTAAATTGAAAGCGGCTTTAGAAGCGCGTATTGACCCTATTATGAGTATTATTGCTCGTACTAATGCTGGTCAGTTGACCACCGAAGAAACCATCTCGCGGGTTAAAGCTTATCAAGCCGTTGGTGTGGATGGCATCTGTATGGTTGGTATTCGTGATTTCGCTCATCTAGAAGAGATCAGCCAACATATTTCTATTCCAATCATGCTTGTGGCTTACGATAATCCTGAGCTACGTGATCGTGAGCGTCTTGCTGCTAACGGTGTGCGCATTGTTGTAAATGGTCATGCTGCTTATTTTGCTGCGATTAAAGCAACGTATGACTGCCTGCGTGAGCAACGTGGTATTGCAGAAGGTACCTTGGATGCTTCTGAACTGTCTACGCGCTATTCAACGTTAGAAGAAAACCGTGTATGGGCGAATAAGTATATGGATGTTCAAGAGTAATAGTTAATATCCAAAAAACGAAAAGGCCAGCTTATGTAGCTGGCCTTTTTTGTGCTTTTGGGGGTTACTTAAGTGCTTAAGCGACTAAAAATAATACGATTAACCAAGCTGAGCTAATTGCTCATATGTATTACGTAGCCAGACCTTCATGCGTTGACGTTCAGCAATATTCATGATGCCTTTATCATTGGCAACGGCCCAAAAACTGCTGTTATTAAAGTCAATTTTTTGAGTTAACTTACTTTGTAGTTTTGGTAATTCAATGATCAGGGCTTCGCGACTTACAGCTTTCTTAAAGGTGTCAGATTTTTGAAAACGAGAAAAGTCAGTACCGCGACCTAAGTTTTGTACCACCACAAAATCAACTGATGGCAGAGTGTAACGGTCAAGCAAATCATCCAGTAGCGCCACTGAATCAGCACCATCGTCCATGACATGCCATAGGCAGACTTGGTAGCCCATTTCATCTAGTAAACCAAATACATCGGTTTCTTCAATCCATTTGCCCAACGGCTGAGATGCTTGAGCTGCTAGGTCAATAATTAAATCACGATCTGGGTATTCTTCAATGGCCGCTAACATGCCATCTAAACTGTCTTCTTCGCCAATTAAAATAGGAGAAGCGAACTCACTATAGAAACGTGAAAATGTACCGTGAGACGCGTCACAGTCAAACCCTAGAAACGGCTGATCGTTGTCAATATAGAATTGTGCCAAGACACGAGCGGTCATAGATTTTCCGACACCGCCTTTTTCACCGCCTACAAAATGTACCTTACCCATCTAGATTCCCTCATTGAAGATTAACTTGACCATGTGTTTTAAAGGCTTACTGAAAACATTTTTTGTATGAAATACATGCTACCAACATTTTTTGAAAAAGCTTGGCGCTTTCATGACAAAGTAACAGAAAAAAGAATAAATGGGTTAGTAGTATAGGGGATTGAGTGGCTTTTCTAGGTACTTAAACAAATAGGTGCTAGTCTGAATAACTGTAAATTACATAATATAAGGATCATTTTATGGAGATCTTAGCTTTTTTGTTTATTGGTGCCTTGGCGGGTTGGTTAGCTGGTCAGCTAGTAAAAGGTGGCGGCTTTGGTTTGATTGGTAATATCGTTATCGGTGTAGTTGGTTCTTTTGTCGGCGGATTCACATTTCAACTGCTCGGCTTGTATTCAGGTAGTTTCTTGGGTTCTCTTGTTACGGCAACGGTGGGGGCGATTATCCTGCTTTATGTTGTACGGCTCGCTAAATCCTAGTTTTAGACTTTTTAATAAATCAGCCCGCTCTTAGATGCGGGCTTTTTTATGTGTGCTTTTTAAGCTAGGGCTTAGATAAGTTCTAACTCTTCCATAATTCGACGGATGATCGCTTTTGTGCTGTCTTGTAGTGGCACCATAGGCAAACGACATTCTTCGGTGCAAAGACCTAATAATGACATGGCGTATTTTGGTCCCGCGGGATTTGGCTCAATAAAGAGCGCATTATGCAGCGCAAATAACTTGTCCTGCAACTGTGCTGCTTCCACGTATTTTCCCTCGCGGCATAGGCGTTGCAATTCCACGACTTGTTTTGGTGCTACGTTTGACGCAACCGAAATACAGCCGTTACCACCGCCGACGTTATAAGCAACTGTGGTGATATCGTCGCCACTTAAGAAATTGAAAGGTTTGTTAATTAAGGCGCGCTCACGAATAGGACGCGTTAAGTCGCCAGTTGCATCTTTAACGCCAATCACTCTTGGTAGTTCAGCAAGGCGAGCCAATGTAGCAACTTCTAAACCGACAACCGAGCGAGGTGGAATGTTGTAAAGGATGATAGGCAATTTACTGTTGTCGTGTACATATTTGAAGTGTTCGTATAAGCCAGTTTGATTTGGGCGGTTGTAATAACCTGCTACATGTAAGGTTGCATCAGCACCAGCTTGATAAGCGTATTCAGAATAATTCACCGCTTCCACTGGGTTGTTCGAACCTGCACCTGCCAGAACTGGTACCGCTTTATTGGTTTCTTGTACGGTAATTTCTATAACACGTTTGTGTTCGTGTTCGCTTAAGGTAGGGGATTCACCAGTTGTGCCAACAGGTACTAAGCCATTGATACCTTGATCAATTTGCCAGCGGACGATATTGCGCAAAGCGTCTTCGTCTAATTGACCGTTACGAAAAGGAGTGATTAATGCAGTGATTGCGCCGTAGAACATACTTTTGCCTCATTTAGGCCGGTATGCACTCTGCTGAAAAGAGAAGTAGTCCGTCAGCTAGAATGCTGCCGGGGAGTTGTTTAAATCTTAATTCCACACGTCAGCGCCGCAAAGCTTCTTAGCCTTACGTTTATCGCCGTTGCGTTTATTTAAGATGTTGTTATTCATAGGGTAATAGAAAATCTTTATTCAGTTTTATAAATAGTCAGTTTTTCTATGCTGACGTTTTTTCTAAAAAAGGTCAATACACTAACGTGTTTTTTATTCGAACTGTTTTTAGCTCTGGGATGTTCGTTTTTTCGTGTTAGATTGGATAAAATATCGGCGTAATTAAATGCGCTTTTAATAATACTAATAAGAGAAAAATATGGATCTTACTACTTGGCTTTCTTTGGTTGCAGTTTGTGTGATGGGAGCAATTTCTCCTGGGCCAAGCTTAGCTGTCATCTTGCGTGTATCAGTTTCTCAATCCCCGCTTCATGGTGTTTTGGCTGCGATAACACATGGTTTAGGTATTGGTTTTTGGGCTTTTTTGACTCTGCAAGGTCTTGCTATTTTGATGGCCAAGCACCAAAACATATTCTCTGTATTGACTGTTTTAGGTGGACTTTATCTGGCTTGGTTAGGATTTAAAGCATGGCGTTATGCTGGACAAGGTCATGAAATCAAAGTCGAAGGCCAAAAGTCTTCCTATTGGGAGTCTGCTCGTGATGGCATGATGATTTCTTTGATGAACCCCAAAGCTGCATTATTTTTCTTAGCTTTATTTAGCCAGTTGATTCCTACTGAAATTAACACCTTGATCAAGTTTCAGTTATGGGCAACGGTTGTCGTGATTGATACTGGCTGGTATGTGATAGTGGCCTTGTTATTAGCTGGTGGCCCAGTGCTTTCTTGGTTGCGTCGCCATACGGTGTGGGTGGATAGAAGCATGGGCAGCATTTTAATATTGCTTGGATTAAAAGTCGTGATCGGTGCATTTGCTTAGACATAAAAAACGCTCCTAGGAGCGTTTTTTATGTTTTTGTTTAATTAAAATCCTTACTTTTGAAAGATAAAGCTTTCTGTTTCAAGCAGTTTTTTGGTCCAAAGCTCATATGCTTTTGAGTTCAAGTGCAGTCTATCGCCTTCAAATAGGTTTTCTTTTATCTCACCATGTTTGTCGAGCAGTGTAGAGAACAAATCAACGTACTGAGTGTTAGGGCGCGTTTTAGCAAGGCGTACCAATTGACTGTTGGTTTGCTCAATGGTTTTACGCATCTTCAATCGCGCTGGGCTGCACTTAATACTGATTAACGTGACCGGTATGCCTGGAAGATGGCGATCTATTTTTTGCAGTAGCTCGATGTACAAGTCAACAACCTTGTTGCTGTCACAGTGGTTACCAATATCGTTGTCACCAGCATAAATGACCAAAGAACGAGGCTTGTGTGGCAAGATGATACGTTCAAAATAGTAAACGCATGCTTCTAATGTTGCGCTGCTAAAGCCTAAGTTAATCGCGTTCTTGTCGCGGAAATTATGAGCAAAATCATTCCATAAACGCACGGTAGATGATCCGTAGAACGCGACTGGCTGTTCTTTATATTCTTGATAGGCTAGGTGAAATTCTAGTTCTCGTACATCCGATTCGAATTCCACATCGATTTGATTTAGGCTCATTACGTTAGAGCGATAGCCATTTTTACCACTGAATATAGGATATTGGCGAATCTCTCTTGATAGCTCAACTGCTTCGTTAACGTAACCTTTGTACTCCTCCTGATAGGAGGCTAAGAATTGTGCTAACGCCTCTTTATCCTTGTAATCGACTTTGCTGGACAGTTTAAACGCAGGTTTGATGATCACCGTATAAAGGTTGTGATCGGCGCGTTTATCAAAATTTGCCACAACGATTGGAACAATCCAAGGCTCTTCGTTCCCCATTGAACCTGCGAGTTCAAAGGCATGAGGTAACAAGGTACCTGGTGATTGTTGCGTACTAAAGCTTTGTCCTTCTGGTGAGATCATCAGTGGGAAGTTCTGGCGTAAAGTGTCCTGAGATTGTTTGATGAATTCATCGTATTCGGGCGTGTCTTTGGTTAGGTCTTCCCAACTATTGATGAATACATTGCCAAATTTCCCATAAAAATCGTCACGCCAAAACTCACTTTCTTTACTGCGACGTACGACACGTTGACCAGAAATACCATACTGGTTATCGATGACCATGGCGCTTATAAATTGCGCATCCATAGAAAAGCGGAAACCGTTTGGTAGACGGTTAGTTGGAGAGCCTAATAAATGGTTGTAAATGAACAGAGAGCCGGCTTTCTTAGGTAAATTCTCTAGTCCTTTAATGACGTAGGGAACTTGTTGGAAGGCTTGTTTGAATAGCTCTGTACCTAAACGTCTTGCATCTAATGCCGGAGTCTCTTTTGGCAAATTATTTATCGTGTCATAGACATTTTGTAGATGGCGATAAAAAGCATTTTCGCGCTGTAAATCTTTTAGAATGTCCAAGCACATACCAGAAATGGTGCGTTCTAGCACACAGCCAAAGTGTAGGCATTTATAAAGCACACCGAATGCTTCGTCGGTAGTAATCGCGCTTTTCAGTAATTCGCTTACTTTATACAGAGGCGAGCTAACGGGTAAAAGTGCAGCATTTTGGTCTATTACGTTACTTACCGCTAATACTTCATCGTTCGCTATCTGTGAAAGGTAGCGCATTCTGGCCGCTAATAAATGTGCGCCAATCAACCAAATGAGTCGATATAAGTATTTAACTGAAAACTTAGGGCTGTCTTCGAACATTTCTAACAAATCATCGCGTTTGATAAACAAAACGCTACTGTCTCTGGATGAAATGATCGAAGTGCGATTTTTCATTTCTTTATTTTGGGTTGCCCAAGCCAGTACGGTTCCGGTACGGGAAATCGTTCTGGTGGTAATAATGTCGCCAGAGTCAGTTTGATAACTGATGACGACTTTACCCTTGATTAGAATATATAAGCCATTAGCTGGTTGATCTTGTTGGCTTAAAATATCCCCTTGATGTGCTAATAAAATGGACGATTTTTTTGCTAAAGTATGTATTTCAGCTTGAGTAAACGTCTCACAAAAAGGCGCGTAGTTTAGAAGGCTGATGGCATCTTTTAGTGCATGAACTTGCGTTTCAGAATCGATTAAAGGGCGCGTTTCTTCAAAAGCTAATGATTCATTGGAAAAGAAAGGGCGTGTTTGATTCTGTACGTTGGTGAGAACAGGTAAGGACTCTTGATATACAAACTGCAGAAATTGGCTGGCGAAAAGCAAATTGGCATCGAGAATTTTTTGTAATTCAACAATCGGCCAATAGAGTAGTTTAGAAGACTTGGTCGCTGTGAATGTGGTCGCATAACGGGAAGGGTGACGAAAAGCAGACCAGCCAATAGGAGAAAGGAGGTTGCTGATCATGCCGACGTTGTAAGATTTACCGGTATCTTGCAATGGAACGGAAATGGCGACTTCGCCTTCTAGAAGGAAATAGATGTTCTGACCAATCTCAAATTGTTTGGCCAGAATGTCACCAGCTTTTAGTGTTTTAATAGACGCGAGATCTGTTAAGGATGATGCTAACTCAGCATCAATATCTGCCATGAAAGGAAATGTATTTATGTGTTTTGTTATGTCCATCTTTTTTACCTCAAATCTGTATTGCCCTAGTTAGGACGTTTGATCGTCACTGTCTCGCCTAAAAGTGCATAGTCATCGCCACCTATTCGTGCAAGAGGGTTGAGTTTTTTGTTGTCGATGAAAATTCGAGACTTTTCTTCAGTTACAAGATCTTCATCAACGTATAAGTCTAGTATTTCCAAATAAATCGCATTGAACGACGTGTTTCCTAACGTATGCATGTCAAACAGTTTGCAGTGGATAGCGACTTTTGCTTCTGCAATACGGGGTAATGTTTTGGTGAATTCAGTCAGTGACAAGCCTGTTCTGGTTAGTTCAGATTCACCATAGGATAAGCTTGCCGAGCTCTCATTGACGGCATTTATTAAGTCCCCGCTTGGAATATGCAAAACACATTCCTTTTCCCTAAGTAGGTTGTACTTCGTATCTTTGGCGATATCTGTTGTTTTGTTGCCAATGGAAACCATTAAGAGAGCAGGGTCAGAAGATATAGGAGCAAAATATGAAAATGGGGCGAGGTTGAAACTCTCGTTTTCATTTTTCGTCATGATCCACGCAATAGGGCGTGGAGTAATTGTCTGAGTGATCAGGTGGTAGCGTTGATTACCGCTGAGTTGATCAAACTGGAAACGCATAGACTACCCCGTGGTTATGAAACATTACTTGTTAAATTACTACAAATACCAATCCATTGTGAATCTTTGAGTGGAAACTTATGAAATTTATTGTAAAAAAGCAGAGTTTTGGATGGGTAAGTGGTTATACGAGCCAACTCAATCCTTTATGAAAGCTAGAAGGCTCGTAATTTATAGAAATGTTTTATGTCGGCGGGTCAGTAGGCTTCGATAATGGCGTTAAAAGCAATGACAACACGATCTTTATCACCAAAATACGGCAAAGCAGAGTGCTTTAAGTAAGACGGAAAAATGATCACTTGCCCATCTGTAGGAGTGAAATCCCAGACTCCATGTCCACCTAAGTAAGCGGTGCCTGGATCAGCATAATGTTCCGCGTTGACTCTTGGATCGTAAAAACGATTGAGGCCACCATTGCCTTCGATATTGGCATCACCGGGTTCTAAATAATAAATGCCACACCAAGAGCAATTTGGATGAGAGTGGGCATCATGGTAGCCGCCTTTTTGCGTAACATGATACCAAGACTCGATAATATGTGCGTCCGCTTCCATATCTTCTGGCCAAAAAGCTTGATTTACCGAAGCCGCAATTTCTAGAATCAGCTCTTCAAAAGCGCGTTTGGCTTCCATAACATTGGCGTCAGCGAGATCCAGAAAATCCAATGTACTTTCGTGGAGTGCATGTTTTGCTTTTGGAGCAATTTGGCTCTCAATTGCAGTGGTTTGAGTCGCTTTTTGTTGGTATACCGCCGCGAGTAATGCCTCTTTTAAAAAGTCATGATCTGGCATTTGGGTGACGAAAAGTGGTGTGCTCCAGACTGTGAGTTCTTCCAAGACAACGGATTCATTATTCATTTATTTTTTACCTAGGGCATGATGAGGCCGCATAATAACAGGCTGCAAGAATAAGTGAAGTCTAGCAAAGTAAACTTCACTTTATCGAGTTACAGGTTATTAGCCCGCTTTAGGCTCTCTATTACTTTGACTTCTTTATCTATTTCAGACATGCGAGCAGTCATATCTTGAATCGCTCGTATGTTCTCGCTGACATCTCTACTTGCCATGTTGGAAGCATCACCTAGGGATTGAATTTGTGCCGTTAACTCGCCTGTATTATTGGTGAGCCGAGACATGAACTGTTCAATACTTTCGATCGACTGACTGATAGAGCCGGTTGATTTGGTGACAGATGAGATCGTTTCTCCCGTTTTATTTAAGCTGTCTTGCGTGTTTTTAGATAGTTGTCTAACTTCATCGGCAACCACAGCAAACCCTCTACCAGCTTCGCCTGCTCGCGCCGCCTCAATCGCAGCGTTAAGTGCGAGAAGGTTAGTTTGATCAGCAATTCCGGAAATAACTTTTAAAATGGCAAGTACTTGCTCTGAATTGTTTTTTAGCTGAGCTACGTTTCCATTCAGTGCCTTGCGGCCATCTTCTTGCGCATTAATGTCATTTCTTAGGTCATGGAAGGTGCCACTTACATCGCTAATAATCGCTTCTGTCTGCTGTGAGTACTTAGTAATTTTGTTAAAGCTAACTACCACTTGTTCAAGTAAAGGACGATACTCAGATAGATAGTTAATAAGGTCTGCCTGTAAGCGATTGATTTGCATTAAACTATTCAATCTAGATAACGTAAAAAATTCTTTGAAATAACTGTAGTGAATCGGAAAATTATCAACAATAGGGTCCGAAAATGGTTCGTTTTTTGACACTTTGAATAGAAATAATGCAGTGAGTGTTTGGTTCATATGCACGCCTAATAGCTCGCCAAAAGTAGAAAAGCCCGCGGCTTTAATGTTCTGGAAGGCTGTTAGCTCTTTGAGTGCTTTTGCATTATTTAAACGACGTAAAATACAGTCATTAGCTAGCATCGCGATTGGCTGAGGCTTGCCTTTCATAAATTCGTCAAAGGCTTGTTTGGTACTATCGGCAAAGCCTTTAGCTTCTACCAGAATAAGCTCGTCGCCAAAATCTAGGTCGCAGAAAAAATGAATGATCTTGTTATCTAAATCAATGCTGGCGATGGAGCGTATAAATAATTCACTACCAATTTCAACGGCAAATGAGTGGTTTGTTAATTTTGTATTTAGATCGTTTGGTTGGCATTTAAAATAGTCACAAAGGTGGTCGACAATGTTGACTATTTTACCAGTAGATTTGGAAATGACTGTAGTAACAGTACGTCTTTGTGGGTCTGATTCTGCAATATAAAAAGAGCGTTTGGTCTTTTGGAAATTGTGTGTTTTTAGTATGCCGTAGCGAATATTGTCTGCTAACTTAGTAAAAATAACCACAGCGCAATTGTGAGCAACTTTGCTGCCGTCGTAGACAGACGCTTGTTTGAAGTCTAGCTTCCCACCCGCTGATCCACCAATGAAATGACAAGGAAAGCGCTGGCTATCGTACAAGGCTTTCATAAAGAAGTTTTCGCTAGACGACAGTCCATCAATAAATGTAATGGCAATGGTATCTTGGTAGTTGATGGCCATTTTCACATTTATTTTTTCTATTTCGGACTGAATAGTGCGAATTCTATCTTGCTTGTTTTTGGTTACTTTACCTTGCTTTAAATCTTCGCAATGCAGTGGGATAGTTTTTATTTCAGTGGATGCTAGCAGCTCTTCACTGTAGCTTTGTAAGACAATCGAGTCCCATTTTCCATCGGTCGTTTGATAAAAATTTGCTTGTTGGCTGTTAAGTTCGCCAGATGTCATCACAGCAACGACTTTTTCACAGAAAGGCGTGAATCGCTGGATTTTTTCAACAGTACTTTCAAAGTCGAGATTGGAAGACACAAAGGCGAGGATTAATTGTGTTTTCTTTTCTGGAAATTTTAATGCAGCAAGAGTGGCTTCAGACAGTTCAGCGTGAGTTAACTGAAGGATTTTAACGCCTTGATTTTTACCGGTACTATCAGATGGCGCTAATGTTTTTCGTTTAAACCAAGACATAGAAGTCTCCATAAAGCTAGATTATTTTTCTTATCATCCCATTATTAAGGATAGAACAATGTCAGCTTTATGTTTCTATTAGTTTAAATACGTAACATATTGATAATAAAAAATATTTCAATAAATATTATTTATGGTAAGTCCAATTCAGTCACCACAGGTTTGTAGCCACAAAACATCATCACTAGGTTGCGAAAGCCTATTTCGCTGTCTGGGCCTTCTAATCCCTTGATGCTTTTATCAATCAAGGCTAGGTAGTTTTGCATGTAAGGCAGGGTGACTTTGTTGTGTCGCGACATAGCGCTTTCATAAAATGGTACACGCTTGTCCCAAATTTTTTCATTTTGGCAGGCTTGCTTAAAGCTGGAGGATTGCATGCTTTGTAGTAGGTTCGCTAAGGTTTGAATTTCGCGATTAAATAGCCAAAGAATGATGCTGGCTTCAACCCCTTCGCCTAGCAACTGATGTAGGCAGTGCATAGCGTCTTTGGTTTTGCCCATTAACAGTCGATCGCTCAAATCGTAAATTGAGTAACGACTGCTGTCAGCCACGGATTCAGCAACTTTTTCGGCATCAATTTGCACGCCTTGCCCATGCACTAGGGCGAGCTTTTCTAATTCTTGGGAAAGGGCTAAAAGATTCCCCTCTCCACGTTCGCAAATCATGCTGGCAGCATCACGAGTAAGAGATAAATCTAGCGCTTGTGCTCTTTGCTGTACCCATGCAGGAAGTCGGTTTGCGTCTATTGGCCAGATTTGTACAAAAACACCTTGCGATTCCAATTGCGTGAACCATTTGGCTTTTTGAGTTCGAGCGTCAATTTTAGGCAAGGTGAGCAAGATGATATTGTCTTCGCTAAGCGATTGGCTTAATTGAGCCAATGCTTTGCTATGTTTTTCGCCCATCTTGTCTATTTGAATATCAAACATTCTACGCGTGGAAAACAACGACAAACTTTGATTTTCGTTGATGACATCTTGCCAATCAAATTGTGCATCTGCCACGAAACGCAAACGTTCATCAATATTATGATGTTGGGCCGCTTTACGAATGCTGTCTGCCGCTTCTTGGCACAATAAAACTTCGTCACCAGAAATAATATAAATAGGCGCCAAGTTTTTTTTTAGCTGAGATTCTAGTTGGTCAGCTCTGACTTTCATAATGTCCGCCTAAAAGTGATGCGAGTTATAATGGGGCATAACTTAAGTCGTAAACTAGTTGATTGGCTAGATCTTCATTCATGCTTTCTTCTTGCGCTTGGTTATAAGATAACTTGGCGCTTTCTTCAGCATTTTGATTAGTCAGTGTTTTTGTTGTGTTGATGGTTCTAGGGCCATAGAGGGATTTGCCGTCGGCTTGACGAACAAAGTAATGGCTGCTTAAACGGCGCTGCAATTGTGATAGATCATTGTCTGCATCACGGGCCAGTTCTATATCAGTTTTTGTAATAGCATTGATTTTCAGATTAAGGGTGTCTTTATTTGCACTGTTTTTATCGACGATAACAACGCCTGCTTTAGTCAGTGCGATGCGCAGCGCTCTATCGAAACTATCAGAGCCACTTTCTGACGTTAGTGTTATAACTTTAAGCTTTGCTGGTATGTTAGTTTGGCCACGTAAATGGAATCCACAGGCGACAATACTCATGGTCAGTAATGCCAATAATAGTAGACGAGTTGTTTGTGTAAGTGCGGCTATCATATCCGTGATCTCTGTATTGTTGTTGGTAAAAAGGGATGGCTCAGCCATCCCTTAGTGTACCTCAATTAGTTGGCAACAATGTTGACCAAACGACCTGGAACGACAATAACTTTTCTAACTGTTTTGCCTTCAAGGAACTTGGCAACACTTGGATGAGCAAGTGCTTCTGCTTCAATTGTTTTACTGTCAGCACTAGCGGAAACGGTCAATTCAGCACGTTTTTTACCAAGTACTTGAACAACAATAGTTAGCTCGTCCTTGATCAATGCGTCTTCGTCTAGCGTTGGCCAAGGTGTATTAACGATATTGTCACTATGGCCTAGCTCGCTCCATAACTGGTGGGCAATGTGAGGCACAATAGGAGACAACAACAATGTCGCTGCTTCTAATGCTTCTTGTTCTACAGCAAGACCCAATTCGGATGTGTCTTCGAACTTGCTGATCTCGTTACAAAGCTCCATCACGGCCGCAATGGCAGTGTTGAAGGTTTGGCGACGTTCGATATCGTCTGATACTTTCTGAATGGTTTCATGAGTCTTACGACGCAAAGCTTTTTGAGCACCATTCAATTCGGCAATGTTTAGTTCGCCAACTTTACCCGCATTGGTATGACGGTAAGATAACGCCCATAAACGGCGCAGGAAGCGAGAAGCACCATCTACACCGGCATCGTTCCATTCAAGTGATTGCTCTGGTGGTGCACTGAACATCATGAACAAGCGAACGGTATCGGCGCCGTACTTCTCAATCATTTCTTGTGGATCGACCGTATTGCCTTTGGATTTAGACATCTTAGTGCCGTCTTTGTTTACCATACCTTGCGTCAACAGACGTTTGAATGGTTCATCAGAGTTCACAAGACCCGCATCACGTAACAATTTATGGAAAAAGCGTGAGTACAATAGGTGAAGAATAGCGTGCTCTACGCCACCAACATATTGGTCAACAGGAAGCCAGTAGTTCGCTTCTTCTGTCAGCATTGCATCGGTAGAGTCTGGGCAGCAGTAGCGAGCGAAATACCAAGACGATTCCATGAAAGTATCGAAGGTATCGGTTTCGCGTTCTGCTTCTTCGCCATTAAACATAACCGAAGAAAAAGTTGGGTTGTTTTTGATCGGTGAGTTAACACCGTCCATGATCACATCTGTTGGTAGTACAACTGGTAGCTGATCTTTTGGTACTGGTACAACAGAACCATCTTTTAGGTTGATTGTCGGGATTGGCGTTCCCCAGTAGCGCTGACGGCTAACACCCCAATCACGTAGACGATAGTTCACTTTTATTTCGCCTAATTTACGTTCAACCATCCAAGCTGCAATGGCTTCAAATGCTTCTTTAAATGCTAAGCCGTCGAATTCGCCAGAGTTGCATAATACGCCTTTTTCAGTGAAAGCTGCTTTTTCTAGATCAACTAAGTCATCGCCAGCAGGCTGAACAACTTGTTTGATTGCTAGGTTGTATTTTTTCGCGAATTCAAAGTCGCGTTGATCATGAGCAGGAACCGACATAACCGCGCCTGAACCGTAATCCATCAACACAAAGTTAGCCGCATAAACCGGAACTGCTTCACCAGTAATCGGGTGAATGGCTTTGAAGCCAGTGTCCATGCCTTTTTTCTCAACTGTTGCCATATCGGCTTCAGTAGTCGACATTTTTTTGCTTTCTTCGATAAACGTCGCAAGATCAGTATTGTTAGCAGACGCTTCTAAAGAAAGAGGGTGCTGTGTTGCTACTGCAACATAAGTCACCCCCATAATAGTATCTGGACGAGTTGTGTAAACAGATAGACGCTCGTCTTTGCCTTCTACAGCAAAGCTAAATTCTAGGCCTTCTGAACGACCGATCCAGTTACGTTGCATGGCTTTTACTTTTTCTGGCCAGCCATCTAATTGATCAAGATCATTTAATAGTTCTTCTGCGTAATCTGTGATGCGGATAAACCACTGAGAGATTTCTTTCTTCTCTACATTAGTGCCACAACGCCAGCAGCAACCATCTTCAACTTGCTCATTAGCCAATACCGTTTGGTCTTCTGGGCACCAGTTCACAGCAGCTGTTTTTTTGTATGCCAAGCCTTTTTCAACTAATTGTGTGAAGAACCATTGCTCCCATTTGTAGTATTCAGGAGTGCAGGTAGCAATCTCACGATCCCAGTCGTAACCAAAACCAAGTTCTTTAAGCTGGCCTTTCATGTAGGCGATGTTTTCTGTGGTCCATTTTGCTGGTGCAGTTTTGTGCTTGATCGCTGCGTTTTCAGCAGGAAGACCAAAAGCATCCCAGCCCATTGGCTGTAGGACATTTTTGCCTTGCATGCGTTGGTAGCGAGAAATGACATCGCCGATAGTGTAGTTACGAACGTGACCCATGTGCAGACGACCACTTGGGTAAGGGAACATAGAAAGGCAGTAGAACTTTTCTTTGCTAGAATCAGCGATGGCTTTGAAGACTTTGTTCTCGTCCCAAAAAGATTGGGCAGCTTGTTCTATTTGCTGCGGATTATATTGCTCTTGCATGATGTATTCTTATCCCGTGATCGACGAAAGGTTGGTAGACCTGTATTCTCTTTAATGAAAAGAGGACCATTATAGCGACATAACGCAAGATAATGGTGCAATGGCCAGCAGAGTTTGAAAATATCCGTTATTTTATAGAGATGGAGCCCTAATTAGAAGGTGCATAGAGGAGGAGTTATGAAATCTATGAAAAAAGATTCATCAAAAAGCGAAATCGATTCCAATTTGGTTGAAGAAGCGCGTAAGACATTGATTGGAGCAAAGGATTGGTTTTTAGAAGATGTTGCTTTAATGACGGCCTATTGGCATGACAAAATGGGTTACACCGAAGCATGGGTAGATGCGAACTGGCATTACGTGCTTGATGAGAGTCATGAGTTGGTCGAAGAGCTTGACGAAAAAGAGGATACAGCTTTGTTATGGCTGATTAACCATGCGAATAACAACCCTGTGCCGCTTGAAGAGTGTCATGTGGTTGGTACGGTTGTTGAGCCAGGAAGTTATCATTGTATGTCTTGTGGACATGATAACGTTATCGAAACCAAGCAAGCATTAGCACCATGTGAGATCTGCCATTATGGCTTGATGTCGACTCATGATGATCAGACCAATAAAACTGAGTAATTCATTGTTCCTCGTTCCCACGCTCCTGCGTGGTAATGCATAGCATGAGCCTTGGTATTCCATTCACTTGCGCCTGTTTCGCAAGCTCAACGCGTCAGCGTGAATCAAATACCAAGGCTCTTTTTTATCCGTTGTTTACCCTTGTTCTTTCCTTGTTCCCACGCTCGGTCTCTGTTCCTGACTTGGCTCTACCCCCTACATCCCTGTAGGTGTCCTGCGTAGTAATGCATACCATGAACCTTGGTATTCAGTTCTTAAAATAAAAAATACTTGCGCCTGTTTCGCAAGATCCAAGCGTCAGCGTGAATCAAATTCCAAGGTTCATTTCGTTATTGGTTATCTGTTTTTGCGGTTTAGAATTAAGCCGTTTAAATAAGCAAATATCACACAAATCCCCATTAGCAAAAGTGTTGGCCAATAACCCCATTGCACGTATGGTGTATTACCTGTAAAGGCTTTTGCCTCAGCTGTCAGCGTTGTTCTTTCAAATTGCGGCGCTTGTGCGACCACTTCGCCTTTTTCATTGATGAACGCCGTAATACCTGTGTTTGTTGCGCGGATGACATAACGACCGGCTTCTTTCGCTCTAAATTGCGCTATTTGTAAATGCTGCCAAGGACCAAAAGATGTGCCAAACCAACCATCATTACTAATGGTTATTAAGAAATCACTGTCTCTTACCATGCGTCTTACTTGTTCGGCATAAACAATTTCATAGCAAATAAACGGCGCTATACCCCATTCGCCGACTTGTAGTACAGGTTGGTTTTCATCGCCGGGTTTAAAGCTCGACATAGGCATACCAAACACATCTAGGATCGGACCTATGTATTGTGCAAACGGAATATATTCGCCAAAAGGAACGAGTCTGCGTTTGTAATAAAGCCCAAAACCATTTCCTGTTGCCCAGATAGCATTGTAGTAATCTTTATTGTCTTCACTAACATCTGGAATACCAGTAATCAGAGTGGTATTAGTGTTCTCAAGTTCTTTGCTGAAGCCTTCAAAATAGGGTTTTATTCGTGGATAAGAATAAGTAATTGCGGTTTCAGGCCAGACAACTAATTCACTGTCTAAATGTTCAATGGTAGTTTGTTGGTAATAGGCTAGAGATTTTCCTGCTGTTTCAGCCAGCCATTTTTCGTCCTGCTTTACATTGCCTTGCACCAAGGTGGTTTTTAATGTGCCTGTTTGTTGTACCCATGAAACCGGGTAATAGCTTAAATAGGCCGAACCTAACCAGACAATAACGAGCACGAAAACTAGCATGAGTTGATTGGTTTGCTTAAGCAGTATGCTGGCGATCACGCTAGAGGTTAATACTACACATGCGCTAGTGAGCCAAATTCCTCCAACGGGCAAAAGCTCAAATAACCAGGTGTTTTCAATCGAATAGCCGGGCAATAACCAAGGAAAGCCAGTAAAAAGAGTGCTACGGGCGAACTCAGCAATCAATAAACCTAGTGTGACCCATAGACTCGCAGGTATTTTCTGAAAGCGCTGAATGAGTTTCCATGATGCCCAGGCTGAAAGTGCCCAAAAAACGCAGAGCACAGCGACAAATGCAAAGGTGATAAGTCCGGCTATTATGCTGCCAACTTGCCCGTATTCAGCAATGCTGACATAAACCCAAGAAACGCCTGCGCCAAAAAAGCCTAACGCGACAGCTGTACCACGCCAGCAGGCAGATTTTGCTGTTGTACTTGTTAAAACGAGCAGGCTAAATACGATTAAGCTAATAAAATAGCCGGGCCAAAAATGAAAAGGTGAGAAACTGGTTACGCCTAAAGCACCAGCAATAATGCCGATAAGGCCAATAAAAGGGGGAGGGAGTTTGGATATTTTCGCCACCAAGAGAGGCTCCCACCCCGTCTTGGTATTGGTTAAGTCGGGGTGAGGCATGTTCATATTAATCTGGTGTGTTGATGGTTGGTTTGGTGACTTGAATGGTTTTAATGCGGCGTCCATCCGATTTCACCACGCGGAAATGGAAGTTGTTGAAGAAAAGCTCTTCATCACGCAATGGCACATGGCCAAACTGTTGCACAAGTATTCCGCCAATGGTGTCGAACTCTTCTTCGTTTAGTTCGACTTTGAAGAACTCATTAAAGTCTTCAACTGGACATAATGCTGGCACAAGATAAACACCGGGTTCGGTGGTTACTTGAATGCCTTCGTCATCAAGTTTGTCGGTTTCATCTTCTATTTCACCAACGATTTGTTCTAATACGTCTTCAATCGTCACTAAGCCAGACACGCTGCCGTATTCATCTAGAACTAATGCCATGTGATAACGCTTGGTGCGAAAATCATTCAACAATACGTTTAGGCGTTTGCTTTCAGGAATGAAATTAGCAGGGCGTAAACGCGCTAAGATATCTTCTATTGTTACATCGCCTTCTTTAAATAATAAAGGCAATAAGTCTTTGGCAAGCAGGACGCCGAGAATTTCATCGGAATCCTCACCTACAACAGGGAACCGTGAGTGAGAAGAATCTATTATTTTGCGGATTGACGTTTTAGGGTCATCTTCGGACTTAATGACCACCATTTGAGATGGTGGAATCATGATGTCACGTGCCTGAACTTCAGAAACTTCTAGTGCGCCTTCAACAATAGTGAAAGCATCGCGATCAATAACATCGGATTTCACTGCAGCTTCTAGAAGTTTAACGATGTCACCACGGCTGCGTGGTTCATCATTGAATGCTTGGGTTAAACGTTCAAACCAAGATTTTTGTTGATCGTTGGATAAACTCGATCGGTCGTCACTCATTAGGGTATTAGCTCACTCTTTAATCAAATAAGGATCGGAAATAGATAGGGAAGCCAGTAGCTCTGTTTCTATCGATTCCATTTCATCTGCTTCATCATCATTTATATGATCATAGCCGCGTAAATGCAAGATGCCATGAATAGTCATATGAGCCCAATGATGGAATAACTCTTTATTTTGCTCTGCGGCTTCTTTTGCCACAATTTGAGTGCAGATGACCAAATCGCCTAATAATGGAAGCTCTAACCCAGGAGGTGCCTCGAATGGGAAAGATAGGACGTTGGTAGGTTTGTCTTTACCACGATACTCGTGATTAAGTGCGTGGCTTTCTTCTTCGTCGACTATGCGAATGGTAACTTCAAACTCTTCATCTACGTCTGGAAGGGCTTTTTCGACCCAAAGTCTAAAATCCGCTTCGCTTGGTAAATTTGCAGTTTCTTCTGTTGCTATTTGTAAATCAAGCTCTAAATACGCCATTATTTGCTACCTGCAGACTGTTCTGCTTGTGCGGTTAGACGAGCTTCGGTGCGTGCTTTTTTTTCAGCTTCCACTTCAACGTCAAATTTATCATAAGCTTCAACAATACGCTGAACCAGCGGATGACGGACAACGTCAGAAGAGCTAAATAGCGTCATACTGATGCCGCTTACGTCTTTTAAAACGTGCATTGCTTGCGCTAAGCCAGATGTAGTGCCGCGTGGTAAATCTACCTGCGTTGTGTCTCCAGTGATTACTGCGGTTGAGCCAAAACCGATACGTGTCAAAAACATTTTCATCTGCTCGCGCGTGGTATTTTGGCTCTCATCAAGAATAATGAAGGCGTTGTTCAGGGTACGGCCACGCATGAAAGCAAGCGGTGCGATTTCGATGACATTTTTTTCGATCAACTTATCGACCAATTCAAAACCAAGCATTTCGTACAAAGCATCATAAAGAGGGCGCAAGTATGGATCGATTTTTTGTGACAAGTCACCTGGCAAGAATCCCAGTTTTTCGCCTGCTTCGACTGCTGGACGAACCAGCATAATACGTTCAACACGATCAGCTTCTAGCGCTTCGACTGCACAAGCTACGGCTAGATAGGTTTTACCTGTACCAGCTGGTCCGATACCAAAGTTAATATCGTGCTTACGAATCTGCTTGACGTAGCCTTGCTGGTTTTTGCCTTTTGGCTTGATGAAGGCTTTGCGAGTTTTAATCACTAGCTGGTCAGCTTTCTCTCTTTTACTGCTCGTCAGTGATTCAATCGCTGACTCTTGCAGGTAAAGGTGAATCATTTCAGGTGTGATTTCTGTATTCGCCAATGCTTCACGGTAGAGGTTTGCTAGTAGCGTTTTTGTTGCAGCTACGTGCTCAGAATCTTCACCGGAAATGTCGAATAGCTCGCCACGGTATTTGATAGAAACATCAAGTCTCTTTTCTATTAACTTGATGTTCTCGTCGAGTTGACCGCATAGTCCAACCAAAGCATCGGCTTCGGCAGGGACTAAACGGATTTGTTGAGTTGTCTGTGTGATTTCCAAGATTTACCTTTGATTATTGTAGTGCAAAGTCAGAGTCGAGTTCAGAGCCTACTAACTCACCCAATAGGGAGTTAGGGTAAGCATCTGTGATAACAACATCTGCGAATTTACCAATCAATTGCGGATCGAACGCACGGAAATTTACAATCCGATTGTTTTCAGTTCGACCTTGAAGCTGTCCAGGATCGCGAGGTGAATAACCGCTGATCAAAATACGTTGCACTTCACCGACCATAGACAAACTAATGTCGTAGGCTTGTTGGCTAATACGACGTTGTAAAATGGCTAGACGCTCTTTTTTCACGTCTTCTGGCGTGTCATCTTCTAGATTAGACGCCGGTGTGCCTGGTCGTTGACTGTATACAAAACTGAACGAGTGATCAAAGCCGATTTCCTGAATTAGATTCATGGTATCAACAAAGTCGTCATCTGTTTCGCCTGGGAAGCCAATGATAAAGTCAGAAGACAAACTGATCCCTGGGCGCGCGTCTTTAATACGGTTGATTTTATCAATGTAATATTGACGATCATGACCACGTTTCATTGCGCTTAGGATATTGTCTGCACCGCTCTGTACTGGTAGATGTAAGTGACTAACCAGTTTCGGCTGCGTGCGGAACGCTTCTACTAAGCTGTCGCTGAATTCCACTGGATGCGACGTAGTGAAACGAATTCGCTCAACACCATCGATTTGTGCAACCGCATGAATAATGTCAGCAAGATCAGCTTCGTCACCTTCTGCAGTATCGCCACGATACGCGTTAACGTTTTGTCCTAGCAAGTGAATTTCACGTACGCCTTGCTCAGCAAGCTGTACGACTTCTTTCAAAATGCTGTCAAACGGGCGGCTTACTTCTTCGCCTCGGGTGTAAGGCACAACACAGAAAGTACAGTATTTACTACAGCCTTCCATGATAGAAACAAACGCTTCAGCACCATCAACGCGAGGGGCTGGTAGATGATCAAATTTTTCGATCTCAGGGAAGGTCACGTCAGTGATCGGAATGTGTTTTCCGGCTGCATTGATCATCTCTGGTAATTTATGCAGTGTCTGAGGTCCAAAAATCATATCGACATGCTTGGCGCGCTTACGGATCGCATCGCCTTCTTGGCTCGCTACGCAACCACCAACACCGATAACAAGGTTAGGATTTTTTTGCTTAAGTTTTTTCCAACGTCCTAGTTGGTGATAGACCTTGTCTTGCGCCTTTTCACGAATAGAACAGGTGTTAAGCAGCAGTACGTCTGCTTCTTCTGCATTGTCTGTGAGTTCCATTTCATGGCTTTCGCCAAGTAAATCTGCCATGCGAGATGAATCGTATTCGTTCATTTGACAGCCATGAGTCTGGATAAAAAGTTTTTTTGCCATGTAACGTATTAACCTAAAAATGTGTTCGTCTAATCGACTTTGGCGCTATTATATTGGGCTTTGCTTCCGAATCCCAGAGGTGTTCTGAATTCCCTGTAATTTAACGTAAAAAAGTAAGTTGAAATAGTCTTGTTTTCTTACTGGAGCTTTTGCAAAACATCAGCCACAATAATTGCACAATTTGTTTTTACGAGCGTCTTTTTATTGAGAGAGTGTTTTGACTGTATTAGCCCGTATTTTTGTTTCATGTCTTTTTGTTAGTGGTGCTGCCCACGCAGAGAGAGAGCCGCCTAACTTTGCTTTTGGTTTAGGTTATGGGCTTTTGGATGAGAAGTCTTTGATGAATATTGACTTTAAAGTCAATATTCCTATTAACGATTATTTATCCACCCAAGTATTGTTAAACAGCAACTATCTTATCACTGGCTCATCAAAAAGTAGCTTTGCCCAATCCGAGCTTTCTTCGAACTGGTTTCTTCATAACGAATATGGTCGTTTGGGGGTTGGAGTTGGCATTTCTGAACTAGAGCCTATGGATGAAGAGTTAGAAAGCGAGAGAGATGTGATTGGGCAGTTTATCGGAGAAGCATTTTTAGGATCTTTCTCGTTGACGACCAACTATATATCCACTGATACAACATTGAGTAATGTGACTAGTTCACGTATCGGTATAGGTTATTATTTCAATGAAGATCTACGAACTTCACTGTATAGGGAAAAGTATAATCTAGATGAAGTTGGCTGGCGTCTTGAAACGTACTTCCAACCGAAAAAATACCGTCAAATGGGGAGCGTTGGTGTCATTGCAAGAACAGGGGATGATTACGATTATTTAGGTGTAGTTGTTCAGTATTACTTCGATTACGCGGTGTCTTTAAAACAGCGGGATCGAGAGTTCCATTAAAACATCAATTTAGCATTAACTTTTTCTAAATATTTGAGACCTTTTCACAAGGTTACTAACGTAGTAATCGTGCAAAGGTCATCATTTATTTTTTCAGCATGGTCGAGATGTATTCCCATTCACTTTGTGTAATAGGCATTACAGATAGACGGCTGCCTTTTTTTGTTAATAACATCTCAGTCAATTCAGGGTTTTGTTTTAATTCTGCTAATGTCAGAATGGACGGCCACTTTTCAACAAATTCTACGTCCACCATAAACCAACGTGGGCTATCTGGCGTTGATTTCGCATCATAATAAGCGCTATTTTTGTCCCAGCTGGTGTGGTCTGGATAAGCACTTTTACAGACTTTGGCTGTTCCAACTATGCCTGCTGGAGTGCAACTTGAATGGTAAAAAAACACCAAATCACCTTCTTTCATTTCTTTCATGAAATTTCGTGCTTGGTAGTTTCTTACTCCATCCCAAGGTGAGTGTTTTAGTCGTTTTAAATCATCTATTGAAAACGCATCGGGTTCAGATTTCATAAGCCAGTAATTTGGCATGGATACCTCGTTTGCATAATGAAACATACTCTATGTGCACGCTTACAATTATTCTAACTACAATAAGAGGATGATGCTATAAATTGCCAATTCTTTGGGTAGACTTAAGTATGTGTCGGGGTTGTAAGTTCCTTGTAATGGAAGAGAAAAATGAGCCATTTTGCGTGTAAAGCGTTTTCAGCGTTGGAAAAAGAACTTAAGGATGACTTGCTCGAATGCTATGTGGAAGCACAACAAGAAATTGAAGAAACCATTAATAGCATCGAAGGCGATGGTTTTTCATTCGATAAATTAGACAAGCTTTTTCGCTCTTTGCATAGTATGAAAGGCAATTGCTCTGTTTGTTTTCTTGATCCCTTGGTTGGTGTGCTTCACAAGTTAGAAGAAATAGTTGATGGTATGCGTGGTGGGTACATTCAATATCACCCTTATTTGGGTGAACTGATTATTGTGGTTATTGAAAAAGTTTACGATTTGCTTCAGCAAATTTATCGATCTCATGTCGCTGAAATTGCAGTGCGTGATCAATTGCAGCGCGGTTTAGATGAAATTTATGCCGAAGAGGATGATAGCAAACGCCCCGAAATGGCAGCAACCTTACTCAGGCAATGCAACCAAGTAACAGAAGAAGTAAAAGAAGAACCGGCAGTCACTTCTGTGATTGTTAAAGTTGAATATACCGATGAACAAAAGGCTGACATTGAGTCATTTATTGGGTTTAGCCAAAAATTAAACCGCTTACTTGGTTATTCATCAGAACGGAGCGAGCGTATCCTCAAGCTTTGCCAATTGATCAATGCTGAATGTAAAAGCTCTATAGATCCAGCTCAATTAAGTGCAGCGGCTTATATGCATAATATGGGTATGGCGCTGATTCTAAACTGCAAAGACGATGAAGCTGCAAAACGCCAAGCAGAGCACAACCATCCAATGGTTGGCGCTAAACTTCTTTCCAAACATGAAGGCTGGGAAGACGCGGTTGCCATGGTTCAGGCTCATAAAGAACGTTTTGATGGTACTGGTTTCCCCGAAGGTTTGGTGGGCTCTTTGATTCCTCAAGGTGCTTTTATCTTATCAATGGCTGTTATGTTTATTGATGCTGTTTGGGGTAAATCCGGTAGTGATTATAACAAAAGTGCCATGCGTGCCGTACAAATGGTGAACTTCGAAAGTGGTAAAGGTTTCCCGCCACATCTTATTGAGTCTTTTAATGGTGCAATTCGAAAAGTCCTCGTTGCCAAGAGTAAATAATCTCTGCTTTGTATTCATTAAGTAAAACAAGTCTCAAAAGAAAGTGGCATAACCTAAGCGACCCTTGCTAGCATAGCTCTCTTTCTGAAGAGTTAAGTAATCTGTTTTATGAATGCCGCTTTGTTACCACTCGTTTTCCACCCTAATTACAGCATCCCATTTCCCGCAGGGCATCGGTTTCCCATGCGCAAGTTTGGTCTGTTGGCGGAGTCCTTAAGAGAGCAGGGGATCCTGACGGACGAAAACGAATACACACCTGCGCCGCTTTCTCTTAAAGTATTAATGGCTGCTCATCATAAAGAATACGTACAACGCTTTATTCGTGGTGAGCTGAGCAAACGAGAAGAAAAAGAAATTGGCTTGCCTTGGTCTGAATGGCTAGTCGAACGGACCTTGCGCGCCGTCTCTGGCACCATGCTCACCACTGAACTCGCGTTCGAACATGGCTTGGCTTGTCACCTTGCTGGTGGTACGCATCATGCACATCCTTCTCATGGATCTGGATTCTGTATATTCAACGATTTAGCTGTCGCCGCACTTGCTATGATCAAATCTGGCAGGGCGAAAAAAATCCTTATCCTAGACTGCGATGTACACCAAGGCGACGGAACTATTGCCTTCTTCAAAGATAGAACCGATATCATTCCGGTCTCGTGGCATTGTGAAGAAAACTATCCTCCAATCAAACAAACTGCTGGCCTCAATATCGCCATCCCCAAAGGCGCAAATGACCAAGAATACCTATCCATTCTAAAAAGTACATTGCCCGCGATACTCGCCGAACACCAACCTGACTTCATCTTCTACGACGCAGGTGTCGACGTCCATAAAGACGACCGACTTGGCTACGTCAATCTAACCGACCAAGGTATTTTAGAGCGAGATAAATACGTTATAGAAACCTGCATCGCCCTTAAACTGCCTACTGCCTGCGTCATCGGCGGTGGTTATGACAGACAAGAAGAAAAAGTCGCATGGCGACATAGTTTGCTGCATCAAGCGGCTAATCAGGTCTGGCAGGAATATTTTTGATAGGTTTACGTCTCTTACTGCTTTTTCTCAAGGACATGAGGTACGCAAATTGGCGCGCCATCTTCATTGAAAAATGCCGACGGCTTGCTGAAACCTTTTAATTTCCATGTAAGGATTTTTGTCACCATTCGAAAGTTAATGTTGAGAGGGGATGCTTTGAGATCCTCGGGAATGGGCGATTTAGCAAACTGACTAAAAACATACCCTCTGCTTTTTCCCAAATCCACATCTCGTGTTTGTGAGTTGTCCATAAAACTATGAATTACCCCAATAAATGGCCCACCGGCGCTAAATGTATTGCCAATCGGTGTATTGCAACAACTTGCATACCAGCGATGTAAACCTTTAGAACTAAGTCTTAGGCAAGCAATCTGCGACTTTCCTTCCGTGATCGTAAGAGACGACATAGGGGTTTGAAAAATATCTGTTCCACCGTACTGATCTAAAACACTCTCACCTTGTTCCAGATAATGAGCAAATGCTTGGCAGTCATGGCAACAACAAATAATCCGAGTGCCAATCCTTGTACTGACGGAAGCGATCTTTCCTTTAACCGTTCCACACGCGCACTTTAAATTTACGTCAGACATGGGGCAAAGCCTCCTTACTATG